>NZ_BAAFRU010000006.1:0-177924 GCF_045862015.1 Levilactobacillus muriae | reverse complement strand
GTGGATGGATATAGGTCTGCGACTATATCCCTTTTTTGTACATTTTTTTACATTCTTTGATTATACAAAAATATCCGTTGCCAGTAATCAAATTCATTTGATTACCAACAACAGATATTTTAGAACCGCAATTTTTTTAGGAAACTGCGTTTAGAAGGGTTCAAAATATATGTTTGAAGTCTACAAGTCCACGAGCATGGAGTACTTTGTATAATGATCAAATTTTGCATTATCTGGTATCAAAATACTTAGTCGGGCAGGTGCATCTCTGTATTTATAATTAAAAGAGGGGGTTGTAAAATAAAATTTTGCGACTTGATCTTTGCCGTTGTCTAACTCTTTGAGCGTAAAGCGGGTTCCATCAGTATTTTTCATCCAAGGACTCATATTACTAAAACCATAAGGAATATTGATCCAAATACTGTTAAGAATATTGGAGTTTCCTTTCATGGCACCATAATTTCCGGGCGCTAGCTGCTTAATTCGCATGGTGACAGTCGCGCGTTTTTCAGCAGCGCCGGTTGCCGTCACGACTTTTAAAACTTTGAACCTAACTTGTGGGGCATTTACCCATTTATTCTGGGAAAATAGTTTTTCACTTACTGGGTGCTTAGACCCACTGTTTATCCTGGTGTACTGCCAAACACCTAAGCTGATTGCGCCCAAAAACACGAGGATTACGAGGCTATATAGTGTTAAATTACGTTTCTTCATATGTTCTGCCAGCCTTTACCTTTATTCGCTGTGAGGTTATATTTTCTAAAAACTCACGATCGTGAGATGTAATTAAAAATGTTGATCCCATCAAGTTTATTTCACGAATGTAGGCTATTAATTTCTGAATACTTTCTTCATCCAGCGCATTAGTAGGTTCATCTAAGACAATTAAGTCACAGCTTCCTAACATTGCTTGTGCGATACCCAGTTTTTGTTTCATTCCTAGCGAAAATTTCCTAACCCGATTCTTTTTGTCAGTGGGTAAGTCGAATCTAGTCAATGAATTTAGAATACTGTCTTCATTGATGCTCCCTTGTAATCTAGCAATGAGTTCAAGATTTTTAAATGCTGAAAATTCTTCTATGATGCTGGGAGATTCAATTAATGCGCCAGCTCTAACTGGAAATCGACTACTTACTGATACCAATTCACCATTAACTTTAATTTCACCAGTTGTTTTGATTAGGCCTAAAATGGATTTTAGAATCAAGGTCTTTCCAGAACCATTAATTCCTTCTAGAGTTGTAATCCCCCCCTTTTTAACCGTTAGGGAGACATTGTCTAGCAATGTTTGGCCTTTTACGACTTTATTAACATTAGTTAACTCGATTAAATTCATTATCTTCGCTCATTTCATTTCTAATTTTCCATAGATCAACACGTACGTCATACTCAACAGCAGGGAACCAACTAGCAATTCAACGATTGATGTATGAGGCATTATCATTTTTCTTGAAGCCATTGTCAGATTTAAGGGATTTAGCGTGTTTATCGAAAATGCAGTATAGACAACTAGAAGTATTGGTACAAGTAACAGGAAGAGCCTATAAATCCAGCCACATAGTTGTTGAACGACGAGAAGAGAGAGTAGCGACATAAACAGCATAAGGTTAAAGGCCAGATATTGTGCAATCAAATGGTGTTTTAAAAAGCCAGCGAATCCTAGAGAAATGAGATCAACCGATATCATAGTTGTTTGGATTACGGCAATGTAACCTAAGACTAGCAAGACTAAGAATGATAAGTTAATTAATCCGACCTGCCTTTTTGTGAATCTCTGGCTTTTAATTTGCCAAAGCAGTTTTTGATGAATTTGATTAAAACTATCGCCTATAATAAACATGGGCAGTACTAATAAGAGTATCCAGAAGATAGGTAGGTAGGGGTGACCTGTTTTAATCATTTCAAAGCTTGGACCATTCGTAGTGGCTTCTAAAATGGAATTGTAAGAATGAAACCGTATTTTCAAGAGAATAATTGCAGCTACATAAACGCCGGTGAGCCATAAAAAGCGTTGAAGGACGTGTGACATTAGGTATTTGAATTGCACGTACATCAATCTAGTCACTTTAATAATCCCTACCTTTTACAATCGCGTTTAGAATCGCGGAAATAATATATAGCATGGGTAACAAACTAAGGCAATTAATCACTTTAACAAAGGGAACTTCAGAATCCGTAAATTTCCAGAATGGGATACTAATCCCTACTTGGTGTAGACTAAAAAATAATAGGTTGATTGATATGGCAATGAAAATACCAATTGGTTTTTGGGCAGTTAACATGAATCCGATTAGGCCTATAAGCACTAGAAAAAGTTGGATAAAGTAGACTTGAACTAGGCCTAGTAAGAGAATAACTAGACTTTGAAGATCTGTAATTGTTCTTAGGCCCACGAAACTTGCGGTTGTTAATATAGCCCATGGAATCCATAAGATGAACTGTGCTAGAAGAGACTGAAATAGTATCTGGTAAAACAATATCTGTCTGGTTCCAATGGTTAAATAGTCAGAGAACCGATAGCTAATGTGGGATATAGCGATCAAAAAGGTAAGCGGTAAATAGGTTATGCCGATTGCAAATTTGCTAAACATTTGTGCGTATACCGTGTTAAATACAATTGGCTCACCAACTGTGGCCATAAGGTTAGATGCGACAAGCAAAACGACTATGATATTGGCAATTCCAAATACCTTGACGTAAAGAGACATATAGTGTACTTGTTGTTTAAAGACGTTAAAGATCACTGAGCTTTTTCCCACCTATTCTTAGAAGCGCCATTGTTATCCCAACAGTCACAAGGGTAGTGGCTAAAGTTGTCCCAAAACTGACATCTGACATCGCTGTTTCTTTAAGGAAATCTGCAGGGGATGAGCTAAACTCTGTCATTTGCAAACCTTGGAGTAACAATAAGGCCATTTGTATCAACAATCCGACGCTAAGAGCAAAGAAACGATTAGTCAAAATCAATGATAGTGCAGTCGTAAACAGGGCATATAAGCCTCCCCAAAGGAATACCATCATTAAGTTCAGTAAATAATGAACAAAGGGATGGCTATAGTACAACGATACTAGCAAAGTATTTCGATTGATGACTAAGATGTTTTGGTTCAATAAATTATCAGGGAACACGCTAGGTACCTTTAAGGCAATTGCTGTAAAGTTGATCAGTAGTGGCAGTGTGACGACAAGACCACCTAATAGAAAAGACAAAACATAATAATTTCGAAGCACTTGTTTCAAAGTGGTTTTTAATTTTACTTGCATGAAAAAACCATTATTAAAGTCCTTTTTGATCAAAGTTGCTGCTGGCATTGCAGCAATTAGTGGCAGGACCAGGTAATAGGCAAATGCTGAAAAATGAAAACTATCAATTCCCATCCAGAGTGTATATGGAGAAGAATGAAACGAATTGGTCTGTTGGGTAAATGGCCGCAGTATTTGATAGGCCTGAATACTTGGAAGAAGTAAGGCAATGGCAAATATAGACAATAACGTCTTTTTATTTAACCGGTACAATAAAGTTGACAATTGACATACTCCGATCTAATTATTGACTGGTGTTCTATTTTTAGTTTTTTGCTGATCTCCGCACCTCGTACTATACAGAAGTTATTTAGAGATGCAACTGCACATTATCTGAGTTTGAAGAGCATATAAATATACTTATATCATAATTGTATACTTATGAGTAAGCTTAAAATTTATCGATACTTGCGGTTTTGTGATTGGTACATATGTATGTTCTACTTGTGTTAAAAGCCAAATCTTTTTTTTGACTAATGGTATATACCAGATTGATAACCTTCATCGAATTTTGCTATTAATAAATAGCAATCGGTATTCATAAACCTGGTTACAAGAATTTTTATATCTTTTTTTGAAAAGTTTTCCCAAGATTTACAATTGAAGTGCAACAGTAATTGAGGGTAAATAAATAGATCATGGAGACTTATATCTTTAAGTGACCAAACCAAAAAGCTAGTTGAGGAAAATCCGAAGATTCTCTTTCAACTAGCTTTTTGGTTTGGCGCCTTATATCACAGTTTCTGCTGTTTAATCTAAATTTCAATATGGTCAGTTATTAGGTGCTTACATTGTCTCGACGAGGTCTTTTTGTGATTGAAATATAAAAAGGTTTGGGCATCCCGTCTAATCGCGTCTGGCCGAAACGTGCACCAAGAGGCAGCTGGTTGCGCTTTACTCCAATAAGAAAATAATTCAGGCCCGGGATTTTTCCTTATTGACGTTAATGCTCGGGACTTTCTCTCTAATTATATCTGGCCGAAACGTGCGCCAGGAAGCAGCTGGTTGCGCTTAACCCCAATAAGAAAATAATCCAGGCCCGGTTTTTTTCCTTATTGACGTTAATGCTCGCCAGCTAACCGCTTCCTTCTGCACTCTTTAATTGCCGCCATTCTTAATCTCATTGATCCGGTTGAACAGGATGCCATCCCGTAACCCGGCGTTTGAGAATGTGATCTGTTGGGAATCCAGTAGCCGCATGAGCAGGGTTACCGGAATCAGACCACCGATGATGATGTCTGCCCGATCCTTGGATAAACCTGGAACCTTCTTACGGCCCGCCAGATCTAATCCTAAGAGCTGAATTAGGGTCGCGTAGACGTCTTCAGATGATAGCTTGTAGCCGTGGACGTCTTCGAAATTCAGAAAGTTCTTCTTGCGTCGGTTGATCTTGGCTAACGTCCGGTTGGCACCACCTAGACCGATGATCGGTAGATTCGTTGCTTCGCGGAGCCACCACACATCGTTGAAGACGCTATTGACGAAGGTCATCGCCTCAAAGAGGGAGTCGGCCTTGATCACGTCACTTTCCAAATAGCTCTGTGATAGAGTCACGGAACCCAGCGGGATTGAGACGACCTGCTTCATTTGGTGATTCTGAACTAGAATTAGTTCGGAAGAGGCCCCACCGGTATCGACCAGGAGTCCGTTGACGATTGGGAGGGTATTGACGACCCCGAGATAATCGTAGCGGGCTTCCGTTGCGCCGGAAATGACGTTGAAAGACAGCCCGAGCTTGTCTTTAACCAATTTGAGAAATTGTTTCTGATTGCTAGCCTGGCGGACGGCCGCGGTTGCCACGGCTTGGATGTCAGGCTTGTCGAGTTGACTGTAAATCTTTTTAAACTCACCCAGCGCGGTGAGGGTTCTTGCGATTGATTCTGGTTGCAGAATCCGATCCTCGCCCATGTTTTCTGATAGGCGAACGTAGCGCTTGACCTGTTCGATGGTCTTATGATTACCAGAACCATCGATTTCGCTGATGGTCATACGGACTGAGTTTGAACCTAAGTCGATAACGACTAAGTTTTCCATTACTGAGGACTCCGATCAATGGGGGATTTTGGTTGATTCTTGGGACTAAGCATTGGTTTGAATTGCCGCGGAGCGTTGATTGCTTCCGGGGAATGGTCGTCACCGATTTTACGCTTATTCGTGGCTTCTTGCATGAAAGTCGTTTGCGCATCCAGTGGGTCGAGGCCGCGCCGGTCCACGCGGGTGAAGGTGCGATCGGCGAGGAGAACCCGCGTCTGAACGTTATCATGCCAGAGGGTGGCAAAGATATCGAAGACCCGTTGCCGCAAGTCAGACTGCAAAATAGGGAAGAGTAGTTCTACCCGACGATTCAGGTTCCGCGTCATCAGGTCGGCACTGGAAAGATAGATCTGGGGGTCACCATTATTGGCGAAACCGTAGATCCGGCTGTGTTCCAAGAACCGCCCGACAATTGAGTGAACCTCGATATTTTCGCTAATATCGGGGATGCCAACATTTAGGCAACAAATACCGCGGACAATGAGCTTGATGTGGACGCCGGCGTGAGAGGCTTCGTAAAGCTTGGCAATCATAGCGGAGTCGGACAGCGAGTTCATCTTCATTTCAATCCAAGCGGGTTGCCCGGCCTTAGCATTACTAATTTCCTGATCGATCTTAGAAACGATGAATTCACGAATGCCATCGGGTGACATATGGAGCTGGTGGAAATACGGGGGTTCGGAATAGCCAGACAACATGTTGAAGATGTTAGAGGCATCGATACCCATATCGGTGTTAGTCGTCATCAGACCTAAGTCGGTGTAGAAGTGGGCAGTGACATCGTTGTAGTTCCCAGTCCCCATGTGCATGTAGCGACGAATCCCATCAGGTTCTCGCCGGACGACAAGGGCTAGTTTACAGTGGGTTTTCAGGCCAATTAAGCCATAAATGACGTGACAGCCCATCTTTTCCAGCTGCTGGGCCCAGTGAACATTATTTTCCTCATCGAAACGGGCCTTAACTTCGACCAACACTGTGACCTGTTTGCCATTCTGTGCGGCGGAACCCAGGTACTTGATAATTGGTGAATTGGCAGAAACTCGGTACAAGGTCATCTTGATGGCCAGCACCTCGTCATCAGCTGCGGCTTGACGAATGAATTCGGTGACGGCGGAGAAAGAGTCAAATGGGTGATGAACTAAGACGTCACGGTGACGAATCGTCTTGAAAATGTCATCATCAGCGGTGACACCCGGTGTCTGCGCTGCGGTGAAGGCCGGATAGAGTTGGTCATCGTGATTGCTGATCTGTTTGGTCCATTTGCTCAGGAAGGTCAAATCAATTGGGCCACTGATGTTATAGACAGCGTAATCGGCAATCTTAATGGAGGTTGCCAAGCGTTTCTCCAGAGAATCGGAAATACCAGCCTCGACTTCCATTCGTACAGCACTCCCGTGTTCCCGGCGCTTCAACTGTTGTTCGACTTCTTTCAGCAGGTCAGAGGTATCTTCCTCGGCTACATCCAAGTCCATATCCCGAATGACTCGGTAGTTCGCGGCTTCCTTGACCTCGTAGCCGATGAACAGGTTGCCGATGAAGGCCTTGATGATGTCTTCCAGCAGGATGAAATCATTGTCGGCACCTGGTAGTCGCACGGTCCGGGGGAAGATGTCGGGGACTTGAACAGTGGCAAAGCGTTTGTCCTTTTTATTACCGTCCTTGAAAAGCCGCAGGGCAATGTTCAGCGTGTTATTCCCAATGAATGGGAAGGGACGCGAGCTGTCGACAGCCATGGGTGTCAGGGCCGGAGAAATCTCATCATTGAAGTACTTCTGAATGAAACGAAACTGCTGTGAAGAGAGTTCCTTCACAATTCTGAGATGAATGTTCAGATTGGCCAGGAGCGGTAATAACATCCGATTCAGTGTGGAATATTGCTTGACTACTTGGTCGTGTGCCTTGGCATTGACTGCCAGCAATTGCGCTTCGGCGGTCATCCCTGAGGCATCGGGGTTTGCATAGTTGACCGCCGCCAACTTTGAGAGCGAAGCCACCCGCACCATGAAGAATTCATCCACGTTGCTTTGTGTGATACCGAGAAACCGCACGCGTTCTAACAAAGGATTGGCCTTGTCACGGGCTTCTTCTAGGACGCGATCGTTGAAGTCTAACCAGCTGAGTTCCCGGTTGGTATAGTACTTGACGTCTTTATAATCCATTGTCATTTGTGTAATCTCCTTTGTTTAAACACAGGTTGCAGACCGAATACATCGGTGAAGAACTGGGCCTTGTAGTTGAATGCCCAGCGAATCAGGGAGAGATCATCGTCGCTAAACGCCGTAATGACGACCTTGTTTGTCCGAACGGAGACGGAGATGCGTTGAATGGTCTGCTGGTGCGCATCATCGAGGGCGTCGGCTAATCGGAGAATCGCAGCTAATTTAGCCACGGTTAGACGCTTGTTTGGCGTGAATTGCCGGAAATGGGTAATGTCCTCCGCCGGCGTACGCGTGCTGTGATAGCGCGAGACGGCCGCGATAATCTGAATTTCTTCCGCAGACAGGCCCAGCATCTCGGATTGTTTGAGCACGTAATCTGAGTGCAAGTAGTGTTCGTGGGTGTCGATGAACCCCCCAATATCGTGGACGGTAGCGGCAACTTGCAACAACAAGCGGTCGCGGGTAGTCAGGTGATGAAGCGTCTTGAGCTGATCGAAGAGGTGGAGGGCAAAGTGTCGAACCAACTCCATGTGGTGCGGTTCTACCCGATATCGTTGTGCGAGGTCGTCAGCCGCTGCCAGAATCTGATTCTCAAAGTGGTACTTCTGATTGCCCGCTAGAATTTCTTGGTTAGTCGTCAAGCCGTCCAACACGTTGAGATTGACCAGGTGAAGTTTATCGGCATTGACTACGGCGAGTAATTTCTGAATCAGGAGGACTTCGGGCAAGACAAGTTCAACGTTTTCTTCCGTGAGGTGCAGGCGTTCCATGAGGTATTGATCAGATGCACCGATGACTTCGCGGGTGAATTCGTTGAATTGTTTGAGGGGCAGGGTGAAACTGACTTCATCTTGCGGGATGAAGTAGTTGTTCAGGGGCGCTGCTCCAATTAAAATAACTTGATTGTTTGCCGTCTGTAGGCGTTCCGGCAGGAATCGATAGAAGTCGTCGACTTTACTGTTGATGTAATCATCGAGGACATCGACTGGGTTAGGTGCGGTGGCCCGCAAGCTTTGCAGGACTTCCTTGATGCGGACGGGGCCGAGTTTCATGTTGTGTGAGGCCACCAGATTGTCGTGAGCGAAGAAGGACAGGGTTGCACTCCCAGAATTTAGACCAATGATGGCTGCGTGTTTCTTGACCAGGTGGTGGTAGCCATCGAACTTCAGCGCGATAGCTTCATTACGGACGAACGACTCTTCCCCCAAGGAGAGCCACTTGATACTGAGACCGGTCCGCACGAAGATCTGATCACGAATGAATTCGGCGTTGGGTGCCGTGGAGAGAGCTTGTGAGCCCCAGAGTTGATAATTGGTTACACCGTAATCTTTGATGACTTGGAGGAAACCGCGGAGTGCCTCTGTCGCCTCGGCGACTGTTTCAAAATCAATCTCTTCATGGTTGTAAATATTTTCCCCAATGGCGACGGTCGACTTGACCCGCTCGGTCTGGGCACCGGTTTTCAGGTTAACGATTGACAGTTCCATACTGGAAACATTTACGAGCATTGCGCCAAAATAATTATCAGCCATAAACTTCATCTACTTTCTATTTCTATTCATAAATACGGGTGGGACGGGATGTGCTGACGTTTTTTACGGTCAGCTCTAAGACTCTCAAGCAACGGGTGATAAACACGTTGTCTACAACCCAACAGTTATTCCGTAAAGACCTGGTTATCCATGATGACTTTCTCCAGGTGCTTTTCGGTTCGTTGGTTTTCCGGTGGCAGCGCCATGTAATCGCCATACATCCCGGTTAAAATGCTAGCATACATTTTAGGCACTGCTACAGTGAGACGCTCGAATGGCATCAGCGTTAGGTCGGTCACTTCCGCAACAGTGAAGACTTCCTTATTGTAGCTGTATTGGGATGCGAGATTCTTGACCTGGAGAAGCGTTTCATCGCCTTGATACTGGGTCATGAGGGCCTGACGTTCAGCCTTCAACGCTTTGACATCCGCTAGCTGTTCTGGTGACAAGGGACTCTGTAGCTTTCGTAGCGGATTGTCTACCAAGTGGTAGCGCAGCTGGAAGAGAATTCGGGTATTCAAAACTTGAAACTTTGTAAGCTGTTCGCGTTGAAGCCCGATATCTAATGGAATTCGATCTAGTGGAAAAATGTCGATGAAGATACCTTTGCGTGCGGCATTGACATTGTTCTTTTCCTCAATGTAAGTGTTGCGATCGAGCAACTTGGCATAGCTCAAGCCGTAATTTTCATCGCTGGCAGGTGTCTGCAAGAAATAGTGCGTGTCTGCTAGTAGGTCGGGAGCGGCAGTTAGCAGCCGATCGTAGTCTGCTCTGAGGAGTCCGACATCGACATCGTCGTCCCAGGGAATGAAGCCCTGGTGGCGAATCGTACCCAGTAATGAACCACCCATCATGAGATAGGGGAGTTGAAGCTGGTCACAAAGGGTAATTAGTTGCGCCAGGTTGCCGAGCTCTACTTGGTGAATCCGGTCGATTAATCGCGTCATAAAAGGTCCTTTCCGAATGACAAAAATTTTAAAAGTGACTCGTGCGATTGGCACTCTAGTGACATTAGTTCAAATTATAGTGACTCGTGTGGATAACTTGGCCATGGGTGTCGCTGAAGGTAACGCTGACGGGGTCCGAGTTCTTTGGCTCAAACATAGCCAGACCCTTCGCCGTTTTTCCAGCTTTGACTGGCATAACGGTATTATTTAACAGGTTGTTGTCCTTGGTCTGACTGGTGGTGAACGCCAGATTACCAGTGCTCAACTTTTTACCGTCCTGTTTGGCGCTGACCGAACTTTCCCACAGGTCGCTAGGCACGATGGCCTTACTTTGCCGGTTAGTTACGGTATAATAGATAACGAATAAATTGCGGTTCGCCGTGGCGCTAGCTGTGACGTTGGTTCCCGTCAGATCGTAGGTCACGTGGCCAATGGTGAACTGTGAGTTGGCGAACGTGGCGGTCTTGGCTTGCGACGACTGACTAGAACTGCTAGAGCTGTGTGTGCGTTGACTGTGACTAGACTTAGTTGTCTGGTTCGTCCGGCTACTGCTACTTGACTGGGTATTCTTGGTCCCAGAGGCGCCACAACCAGCGAGTAACAGCAGAAGACTTAAAGCGGTTCCAAATTTTAATGATCGATACATGTTTTCCCCTCCCAATGCTACCCTTTTATTTTAGCATAGGTTGGTCCAGACCACCTGCTAAATTGGATGAAAAAAGCTGGTATTTGCTGGGCGTAAATGCTAATATAAAAATCGTATTTTGAGAAATGTAGGTGGGTAATCATGGCTGAGCAAGAGCAGTCGCTATTGGACGCGTTCATTGACGTCTACATGAGTTCACTCAAGTATTTGGATGAATTTGTTTCAGAACCAGCAAAGGAGTTTCATCTCTCCTTCGAACAATACTTAATTCTCCGGGAGATTACACGTAATCATGACGTGACGCTGATGGACATTGCTAGTAAGCGGCAGGTCACACGGAGTGCTATTTCCAGACAGATTAAGGTGTTGTTAAAGCAGGGATACTTGCGTCAACAGCCAGATGAAAACGATCGACGACGGTTGTACTTGATTGCGACCGATGCAGGCAAACGCGCTGAACGCGTGATTCGGCAACGGATCAACCAGCGTTTTCAAGGCTGGGTCGATGTTTATGGCAATGAGCGGGCTCACGAGATTCTGACATTCATCCAGGACTTTAGTCAGGTTACCCGCATGAAAAAGTAGTCAACGGCTACGGAGAGTTCCCATAACTCAAGGATGGGAATAAAAGGAGATTGAAGTCAATGAGCAAAAAGCGCATGAGTAACGAAGAGGCCAAGCGCTGGCGCAAGATTGTCTTCATGGATGATGACCACGATGACAAGCGGTCGCCCCGATCCACCAGGTCTTACGTGTATGGCGAACCATCTACGCATAAATCGTGGTGGCACCGGCTAAAAGGGCGGTTGACCCGTCGCTAAATTGAAAATGGACCACGCGACCCTAACGCAATGTCAGGGAGTGTGGCCCATTTTTGGTTTAACTCTCGACTGGTGTTGCTGCAGAAAATTCGGTAACGAGCTTGACGACAACGTTATCACTATTCCCAATTAGCTTGGCGACGGGACAGCGCCGTTCGGCCAGATCAACCATTGAAACGGCGGTCTTATGATCAACACCGGGAATCTTGACTTCGGCGGTCAAATAGAATTGGAAGCCATGGATATCTCGGGCCATCTCAACAATGGTGTGAACCTGTGAGCTGTGTGGCAGGTTACGCCGTTCTTCGATAGCTTCCAATGTGGCGTTCAAACAAGTACTGAGGGCCAACCCCATGAATTGTTCCGGATTGGCACCAGGCGCATCGTTAAGTGGGTGACTAGTCAACACATCCAAACCACCGGGGATATATGAATGGCTCTCAAGACCGGTATCATTGGCGGCAACGGTCCGATAGAGTGGCGGGAATTTTTCGCGGTCAATGGCCACGACGGCACCTTCTTTCTGTAGATTAATTACCTTAAGATTACGCCGTTTTTAGGCAAAAAACAATCGAAATGCAACGATTTGGAAGGGCTTTCTTAAGAGGTGAACCACTGACCGTTGATATAATGAATTGTTGCAACGAGATAAGAACTGACGTGAAGACAATCGGTTGCACATGACACCTATACCAATTGATTAAATTGATATTGCCACTCAACCTTTTTGAATGTTAGAGTTGACTTGAACCCTTAGTTGGCAAGGGAAACTAACCAGGATTGTTCTGTAAAGTTTTTGTAATAATTGCGATTACCCCCTAGACCACTTGGACAAAAATGCTATAATGTAGTCAACAGGAATCAGAACACTGGCGCAATGTTTGGGGGGAGCCATATGTTAACAGAAGAACTGTTGAATGAACGGAAGAGGTTTCAGATGATGACGTGGCGGGCGCAGAAACATGGGGCGCAAGTCATTGAGCGCGATATCATGCAGCAATTTACCGCGACGATTGCACAGCAAGAAGCAATCGTGGCAGCGGCTAATCGGCGGGAGCCTTCTCCAGTTGGTTAGTCCACCGCGAATATTTGAGCTGTGATGGGGTAAGCGTTGTGGGTGTTCGTTGTTTTATGTTAAGCTGTGCGCAACAGATGGGGGGCACCATCATGAAGCATCCAGGTATGTATTACGTTTATTACACACTGGGTTGGCTATTTGTTGGGACAATGGCCTTTGTGATCTATCACATGGTTCTGCTGTGGATTATTGCGAGTCACTTTTAAGCTGAAAAAGGCGGAGAGTCTTCCGAATGGGAGATTCTCCGCCTTTTGTTTAGGCACAATTTTAAGTATGTATACAATAAAAAAGCTAGTTACGATTTACGCAACCAGCAGAATAGAAGTATGTGTACGGCTTCAACGGTGTTAATAATGGCTAAATGTCTAATTAACTCCTCCAACGATTGAAGACCCGTGGCAGGCTCTCACCTGAATATGTAAACTCATTATAACCTGCCAACCGACTTCTGTAAACCACATATTTAAAGATTCGCTTAAACTATTAAGATTAGTAAAACGAGTAACGTCACGAGGGCCGGCATTCCTTGCAACCAGAAAATTTCTTTTTTGGCGGTAAAACTTCCATAAAGAGCGACGAGCACGATAAAAATCAGAAGCACCGCAGTTGCTAATAGGCTGGCACGGCCGGTGATGACCCACTGAAGAGCGATGAGGCTGAGCCCTAACATGCCGTTATAGATTCCTTGGTTGCCAAGCGCGACGTGGGCTTCTGGTCGTTCAACGAATTCCAGAGGCATACCGAATGCTTTCGCTTGAGTCTCGGGTTTGCCAAACATTTCCAGGCACATAATGCCGAGGTGTTCGATGGCGACGACGTAAATAAGTATATTTAGAATGATTTGCATTAGTAATTCCTTCTTTCAAAGTCGATTAGGTGTTAAAATTAAAGATGTCCAGGGGTCATCAATTAGTCAAAAACTTGTTGCGACTTTAAGCTAATTTTTAGTTTGGCGTGTAGAATAATAATTAAGTAATATGTGCCAGGGGAGCTCAAGCGTTTTGGAGAAACATGAATCGCGTCACATCAACCTTTATGGCAAATTTGAATGGAGGAATTATTTATGAGACTCCTAGACTTAAGTGGACAACAATTCGGCAGACTGACGGTTATCCGGCGGGATGGGACCGCAAAGAACGGGAACGCAACGTGGCTGTGCAAATGTAGCTGTGGCAATCTAGTCACAGTTGATAGTTATCGTCTGCGCCACGGAATTACCGTCAGTTGCGGGTGTTACCGGCGAGACATCAGCAAGGCCCGGCTCACGAAGGATCCCCGGACACGTAGACAAATTGGGAACGCCACTAATTTACCATTGGTTAATGGCTCCAACGTTGCCGCACTCACAAAGATTAGCTCCCGGAATATTTCTGGGGTAATCGGCGTCAGCTTCGATAAGCGCTCTGGCAAGTGGGCGGCACGTCTATTTTACCACGGTCGTTACGTTTTGAATCAAACGTTTAGCGACTTTAATGATGCGGTTGCTGCTAGACGGCAAGCGGAGAAACAATTGAATCAACAAGAAGATTTTAAAACGGTCAAGGAATCCGCCGAAGGCTAAACGGCGAATCTACCAGTACGTATAGAAGCCAAGCAGTCGGTCTGAGAAGGCCGACTTTTTTGGTGGTCAGGGCCGAATTGATTGACGATGAGCTACCTAATTGGGTATGCTGGAACCGACTGAAAACGTGAGAGGAAGGGTAACATGGAATTTCGTGAAGAAGCAGATACGTTGGGGACGGTACAGGTTCCAGCAACGGCTTTGTGGGGACCACAGACCGAACGTAGCCGCCATAATTTTACCACAGGACCTCTGATGCCACTACCGGTGATTCGGGCGTTATTGCAGATCAAGTTGGCCGCTGCAACGGCTAATCGGGATCTGGGTGAGGTTCAGGAGGAGAAGGCCCAACTGATTAGGCGTGCGACGACGGATCTATTGGCACTGTCCGATGCCGACTTGCAGCGAGACTTTCCCCTCCGCGTTTACCAGACAGGGTCCGGGACGCAGACCAATATGAATGTCAACGAAGTGATTGCCCGTCAGACGATTAAATACGATCCGACTAGCGGGGTGCTACCCAACGATGATGTGAATCATGGACAGAGC
The DNA here is from genome assembly GCF_045862015.1 of Levilactobacillus muriae. NCBI lineage: Bacteria > Bacillati > Bacillota > Bacilli > Lactobacillales > Lactobacillaceae > Levilactobacillus > Levilactobacillus muriae. The sequence goes on along the minus strand of NZ_BAAFRU010000006.1, from coordinate 163,294 downwards.
TCCAATGATACTTTTCCTACAGCGATGGCGATTACGGCACGTGTGGCTGTCCGTGAGCTGGAGGGGGCCGTGCAACACCTGATCGATGAATTAGCGGTCAAAGAGGCGGCCTATGAAAATGTCGTTAAAATTGGCCGAACGCATCTTCAGGACGCCACGCCATTGACCTTTGGCCAGGAAGTCAGTGGGTGGGTCAGCATGCTGGAACACGACTGGGATTTCCTCAAATCCCTGGATGATTCACTACTCGAGTTGCCAATTGGTGGAACGGCTGTGGGAACGGGGCTGAACGCAGCTCCTGGGTTTGCTACGGCGGTCGCCGCACAACTCAGCAAGGCGTACAACCAACCCTTCACGGCGCATGCCAACAAGTTTTTTGGCTTAGCAGCGCATTCCGGCATCAACGTGGTCCACGGTGGTCTGAAGACGCTAGCGAGTGATCTCATGAAGATTGCTAACGATGTCCGTTTCCTGGCGAGTGGCCCCCGGGCCGGATATAATGAATTAAATATTCCGGCGAACGAGCCCGGTTCCTCCATCATACCCGGCAAGGTCAATCCAACTCAGGTGGAGGCGCTAACCATGGCGGCCACTCGAGTCATGGGCAATGACGTGACGATAACCGTGGCGGCCTCCCAGGGGAATTTTGAAATGAACGTCTACAAGCCGGTAATTATTGCGACCTTCCTGGAATCAGCAGAGTTGCTTACGGGAACAGTCACTGGTTTTGCGGATAAATTGATTCATGGGATGACGGTCAATGCCAATCGCATGGCGGAATTGGTGGACCGTTCGCTAATGACTGTCACGGCACTGGCACCCTACATTGGCTATCATGCCAGTGCGGAAATTGCTCAGATGGCCGAACGTGAGGGCACGACGCTACGTGAGGCAGCGGTCAAATCCGGTCAGGTGACAGCGGAACAGTTCGATCAATGGGTTAATCCTTTAGCTATGACCAACCACGATCGGTCGCTGGACTAAGGCTTATTGGTTGAGTTGAGAAGTATCACCTGCGACTGTCAGAGATTCCGTCGCTATACGGCTGAGAAGGATCAAACACTTGGTCTGACATCACTGTCAGCCTCGTATCCGCCAGCTAAGCGTCGTTGTTAAGCGTAAACATTAGGTGAATGACCGCTCAAACGGCAGTCTTAACCGACAAAAATAGTAACCGCAGCAATCACAAACCAACGTGATTGCTGCGGTTTTTGCGTTGGCTAGGCAATAAGCTCGCCGTCATCACGGGCATTATGTATACTTCAGCTATCTGACGGATTTTTAGTGTTTTTTGAAAGTAAATGTTACTTTTCGGGGATGTCGTTCGTTGTTTAAGTGTAGGGGGAGGCGAACAGCATGCAGTTGCGGCAATATGAGGACCTGTTAGCTCGGGTGGCCGTTGACTTACAGCGTTATTTGATTGGGCGCGGGGCACAACGAGAGGTGGCCGAAGATATTTGCCAGGATGTCTTCATCAAGGTCTTAGAGATGGAACTGGTCTTACCACCACATGAATTGCGACCCTACCTTTACCGGGTAGCGTGGTCAACTTACCTGGACTATTATCGTCGAACACAACGGTATCGACAGCTGGTCACGCAATACTTACAGCCAGATTATCATCGAACCGATATTAAGATGAATGATGAACTGTTGATGGCTCTAAATAAGCTACCGCCTCGTGATCGTCACTTGTTGTTACTGCGTTACGACCAAGAATTACCGATTTTAGAGGTTGCGGCACAGCTCCAGGTTAAGCCAGCCGCAGTAAAAATGCGACTACATCGGATGCATCGAAAGTTAGAAAAAATTTTACGGAGGGGTAGTTATGAACGAGAGTAATAAATTCCGGCGATTAGCCTGGTGGGTGAGGATTCGGCGCTGGGGAATAACGGTGGCAATCGTTGTCCTGGTGATTTTGGTGGCACTACCGGTGGCGTATAAGTTGACACAGATCCGTGCGGCGAAGGAATCTAATGAAATTATGCAGCAAATGACCTTAGACGATGAAATTAGATCGCCGAATATTGAAATCAGTGATCGGTATTTGGGCAATACATCACCGATGGGCGGCCAAGTGATTAGTCATCGGTATAAGGAAATTGAAGGCTATCGTATTCCCTGGTCACCAAGAATCAACAATTATTCGTGGCTGATTGGTCGAGGGGATGACTTAACCGGTTCGACCGATTGGGGGGATGCGACGGGTGCGGGCTTGTACGATCGGGTTACGCAGCAGAAGATGCCGGTGCTTTTCAATGCTAAAGTTAAGAAGTCAGAGGTCACACCTACTAATGATATTGCGAAGGTGGCACAAACTAAAAATGCGGTTGCTGAAGTTGCCGTCACTTTTAAACAACCCATGACTTATCACCAGGTGCGAGCGACTATGCCAGCGAGAGTACACGTCCAATGGTACTGGATTGGTGTGACCGGTAAGGCTGATTCAACCATGATAGATAATGACTTGTTAGGGGTTCAAGCACCCAGTCCAATCTCACATCCAGGGAAACTGACACCAGCTGATTATGCGAAATTTGCAAAGGGACTGAGGCAAGCAGGGAAAGAAGCTGGTCAAGGGAGCTATGACGGTTTTAATAGTAATCGATTTGCCGGCGAATACGGGGGAAAATATCGGACACTTAACCAAGCAAAGTTTGCCGGTGTCATCGTGACTGGGAACAGTGAAGCTTTTCACGCGCTGACTAAGGCTAACTGGATCTATGCCAGTTCTGCCGGGTTCTTTAAGCAACGTTCTGTCATTAAATGACAATTTGATGAGAATATTCTTGACATCTTTCTCATCAAAGTTTAATGTTAAAAGCAATCGAGCAGCAGTGTTCATCACTAGTTCCCGCCAAGTGAGTTGCCCGTGAAAATTTAAGGAGCGAATGTCTATGTCAGAGAAAACTACCGACGCATTGCAAGCCGCCATCGACCAAGCCTTAGAAGCCGATCGACCACGGTTAGCCAAGTATTTAAGTATTGAAACGGTCGCTGCCAAGCACCTCGGAATTGAGGAAACGGTTAGTGTAATTGAACAATCCCTTCAAGAATTAGGTGCCGAGGTAGTCGTCTGGCGGGACATTCCGGGCAGCAATCCATTCGTATTTGGGACGTTACCAGCAGGGCCAAACGGCAATTCCGATAAAACTCTGTTATTTTACAACCATTATGATGTCCAGCCGGCAGAGCCGCTGGATGAATGGGATAGTGAACCTTTCCAGTTAACGGAGAAGAATGGTCAGTATGTAGCTCGTGGTGTTTCCGATGATAAGGGGGAGTTCATGCTCCGCTTGTCCGCGGTCAAGGCGTTACAAGCAACAGGTGGTCTGCCTTGCAACCTGAAATTTATTCTTGAGGGTGAAGAAGAAGTTGGGAGTCCGCACATCGAACCCATGACGAAGAAACATGGCGCTGATTTGGCTGCCGATGCGATTATCTGGGAAACGGGTGGCAAGGATGCTGACGAAAACTTCCAGGTGACCTGTGGGGTCAAAGGAACGGCCAGCTTCAACGTAACAGCGAAGTCAGCAGAGAGTGATCTGCATTCCTCACTGGCCGCCTTCGTCGACAATGCCGTATGGCGGTTGGTGCAGGGCCTGTCAACGTTACGTGGGCCTAAGGGTGAAGTTTTAGTCGAGGGCTTTACCGACGGCGTAAAACCCTTAACACCGACTGAGCAGGCGGCTGTCGATCAATTGCCCTTTAACGAGGCGGCAACCCGCAAGAATTTTGGCTTGAAGCTACCACTGTTGTCGGATAAGCCAGCGGAGGCCTTAATTAATCGGCCGACGATTACAATCAATGGTATCTCCGGTGGTTACGAGGGCAATGGCCTAAAGACGGTCTTACCGAAGCAGGCCCGAGCCCAACTGGATTGCCGCTTGGTTCCCGGCCAAGACCCGCGGCATGTCTCGGAACTCGTCCAACAACAGTTGGATAAGAACGGCTTCAGTGACCTGCATGTCTCCTACAATCAAGGGGAACCGGCTTTCCGGTCGGATCTGACAGATCGTTTTGTACAGACAGCAGTTGCCACTGCCCATGAAGTCTATGGGGACGCGGTCAAGTTGGTTCCCAATGCAGGTGGCAGTGGTCCCCAAGCACCATTCTTTGAAGCAGTGGGTGTGCCAATCATTGATGTTGGATCGACGTGGGCCGGTTCCGGGGCCCACGCGCCTAACGAAAACGTGCGGGTGAGCGATTACGTACAGGCTGCCCGGTACACAGCGAGACTTTTACAGAATTTTGGTGAAAAATAACATTCAATAAATCGATTGCAGAGAGAATCGATTGATTTCAAAAAGCTAGCGTTGTCAGCATCTACTTGAAGCTGACAACGCTAGCTTTAATTTTGGTGAAACGTTGGCTTTTATGCGTTGGTTACGTCTAATATAGAGGTGAAGGTTGAAAGATCTAAAATACCCATTATGACTGTTACAATAACGATAGTGAGACTAAGATTAGGTAGTGTCATCTAAAACAGTCGGCTTACCGTTCACCAAATTTAGGCTGGAACGCTGTGGGCAGGACGCCGCCAGCCTGAGAAGCGGTCTGCCAGCTCGCTTTGAACCGCCCAACCCGCGTTTCAAAGTCGCCATTTTCCAAGTTAGCCCACTTGGAAAATCCCACAGCTGAGCCTAAATTTGGCTCACTCACGCCTACATAAACAGTGACCAATCGTCGTGGACTAACGTTGCCAGTTCGGCGATTGTCACCTCAATGTCATTGTTATGTTAAAGAATAAATCATAACCGAAATCTCTGGCAGGCGCAGGTGGTGATTTTCGACTAATTTTGTGGATTAAATCTCTGTTAGCTGGGCCTTTCTATGTGTACTTGGACTTTCAGCTTCAGCATAGAGCTGAAAATGAGTCGCTAAACACGCTAAGGATGGTATACTTTAGGTGTTCTATAAAAGATTTTGGCCAAATAAATAAGTTAATTTTACTATCAGTTACCTTTGCTTAGTACTTAGATGTCATTAATAATTTTAGAAAGAATTTGAACGATGCGGTGCTTGAAATTAGGGGTATTCATTGTTACAGATGAAGGGACGAAGGTTATGAAACGGCAGGGTTGGTTTGCAAAGAGTTTAATGATGGTCAGTTTGATTTTAACTGGGGTCTGGGGAATTAATGTGACGGTCAGTGCTGCAACAATTCCAGAGGCAATGCAAACGTCGGTTTCTCCAATTGGGGCAACAACCTCATTGGATGAAGCACTTCCTGACAGCGATGGTAACGCAAAAATTATCAAGACAGCAATCTTGGCGAGCGACACTTCGCTCACGGGAAGTAGCACGTTGGCGGCTGTTGCCAATAAGAAGGTTACGGTGTCGATTAAAGATAATTTGACGGATTATACGCCGCTGTTGAAAGTGGCAAATCAATTTGATGGTCTGATCGTTAATAATCAAACGAATTTAAGCCAAACAAATATTTCAGCAATCATCACATCATTATTGACGAATCGAGGCACGTCTACTGGTACAGAGCTGAAAGGACTTGGATTCTCAAACGATAATGTGGATACAGCAGGACTCTCAACAATTCTAGATACAATTGGCCGCATGAATTCAGCACCAGAAATTCAATACTTAATTCTTAACCATAACCCAGTGACTGATTTTACACCATGGACAGCTTTTAAAAAGTCCGCCAATAGTCAAAAGGTCTGGGCAATAAATGCGAGTATTTTAAAGAACAAAGATGGTAGTCGTATCACTGAAGGAAAAACGATCGCGCCGCAAACATTGAAGGGTTCAATCATTAAGGTGCCGTATTCAGCATTCTCTGAGTATGCTGAAGCAGATATATTTCGTGCAGATAATGCCCAAATGGGGATTCGAGCCTATACGGATGATGCCGATTCGAGCGATAGCGAAGTGTCACTTATAGGCGTTCAGGACGGTCCCCTTCGTGGCGAACTGGCGCCTGATCTTGTGACCGAAAAAACAGAACAATTTGTTTCGGTGGATGATTCAAAGCAAATAATAGATGTTAGCAGAGTGAATGGGGTGGACCTTAGTGATATTGATCAGGGCTATGGCTCCCCCGCCTACATTGTGCAGATGGATGACGAAAGGAATCAAAATCTTCTGAGTAGTCTTAAGGACTTTAAGGGGTTCACTTACATTCAGCCAGGCGGTGACATGTCTACAGATGTACCAGAGAACGTCACTGATCGGACAATGTTAACGGTTGCTGGTGTTCCGGCAGGCTCTAAGCAAGTTAAGGTTCGACTTGAGGTGACCTATGAAGGTGATTCCAGTCTTAACGAGGGGGGCTCTTACTCGCAAATTTACACTATTCCCATAAAACAAGCGCCAGTGACGCCGATCGCACCATCGGCAGCTTCTAGTAGCAGTCCTGACAGGGAATCCAGTTCCGCTGACAGTGGACAGCAAGTTGTCAAGCGGCAATCCGTCATTTACGCTACTAAGAAGATTGGTTTGTATAGGACGCCTGATTTCTCCAATAAGACGCGGCAGGCTTGGTATCTAAAACGGCCGAGAATCTACCGGCCAATGTTTAAGGTAACAGGCTATGCGAAATCAACCAATGGGACGCCACGATATCTGGTTAAAGATGTTAACCATGCATCTCAAACATATGGGGAAACGGGTTATGTGACTACCAAATCTGGTTATGTTCAGGCAAGTTACTATCAGCGAAAGTCCGTTAAGGTTACTGTCATTGCACGACATGGCATTAATGCCTATCGGCAGCGAAACTTAACGCGGAAGACGAAGCATTATCGGCAAGGCCAGGTACTTAAAGTGGTGGGGTTGGTTCGGCATAACTTGACGACGCGCTATGTTTTGAAGAATGGTGATTACGTAACAGCCAACAAAAAGAACGTCCAAAGTGGCCGGATAGTTGTGACCAAACGAGTTGTCACGAAGACCACGATTAAACGTTATCGCGAGGTTAACCTTACCCGTCAACAGAAGATTTACCGTAAGGGAACAAAAGTTGCGGTTAAAGGCTGGGATTACAGCGCTAATGGTACTAAACGGTATCGAGTCGCCAACGGGTATATTACGGCCAACTCCAAGCTGGTTAAAACTATTCACTAAGGGACAAAAAGGGTCATCATGTTGGACGATCAGGCATAATTGGTATTTAGATCCTTAGAATTTTTAGGGGTTAAGCAACTGATGTCGGAAAGCGGATTGCCTTCAGCGAATCCGCTTTTTGCGTACTTAGCAAGTAAGCGTCATTTGGAAGCCAATGCACCAGAAGGGGCGAACAGACCTGTTGCTGGCCTTCGGAAGGGCTTGAAATTAGGCCTAAAAAGCCTCCAAACCAGTATTGCAACTGATTTAGAGGCGCACCACACTGTGATTTTTAGCCAAAATAAAACCCGTTAGTCGCGTCACTAACGGGTTCATCGATGGAGGCGGCGGGGATCGAACCCGCGTCCTAGCATATTGCCAACTTAACGTCTACACGCATAGGCAGACTATTTAAAGTTTCGCTGAACAACTTGCCGCCTGTCAGGGCCAACATGCTCAGCTAACCTGATTTTTCTCTTCTAAAGTACTTCAGGTGGGAGTCGTTAGCGTAAGTCCGTTAAATTTAGGACCCAGATCTAGACCACGGACAAGCCTAGGAGGATCTACGTTAAGCGCCTATTAAGCAGCTAAAGCGTAAGAATTGTTATTATTTTTTGCAGTTATAATAAACTGGACCTTTTAACGTAGATGCCGCTACGACGCGCAGTCAAGCTTCAACCTATACCAGTCGAATCCAGAACGCCCCCATAAACAATACTTGTCTAGTTTAACATACCCCTAGCCGTGTGCAAACAATTTTGCCCGGTGGGACCTAATTTAAAGAAAAAAACTCAGATTCAGTATAGTATAATAGATAGGTAAGGAACCAGGCGGCTCAGGCTCGTCGGTAAAAGTTACAGAAACTTCATAGTTCTATCATGGAAGCTTCTGGTTAACCTAGTAGGTTTAGAACACTATGACTCATAACCCTTTTGCCGGCTCCGAATATAGTAGCCCAACCTTTGGAGGTAGCAATGAAGTTATTAATGATTGAAGACAACCACTCAGTATCACAAATGATGTCCATGTTCTTTAAGAAGGAACAGTGGGACGCCGAATTTGCTTATGATGGCAATGAAGCCGTTGAAATGTTTAAGGCCACGCCCGATGACTGGGATATGGTCACCCTTGACCTGAACTTGCCCGGTTTGGATGGCATGCAGGTGAGTGCTGAGATTCGGAAATTATCGCCGACCGTGCCCATCATCATGTTGACGGCGCGGGACTCCGAGAGTGATCAGGTTTTGGGATTAGAAATGGGGGCGGACGATTACGTCACCAAGCCATTTAGTCCCATTACCCTGATTGCGCGGATCAAGGCGCTTCACCGACGGGCTGAACTGGGACCCATTAGTAAGGGTGTTGAGACGGCACCATTGGACGATACCGAATCCTTTGATGTGGTCACGGAGAATTTTAAGCTCAATACTAAGACCCGGGAAGCCTACCTAAATGGTCAGCAGATTCACGACTTAACGCCGAAGGAATTCGACCTGTTAAAGACGTTGGCGCAGAAGCCCCGGCAAGTATTTTCCCGTGAACAGCTCTTACAGCTGGTCTGGGACTATGAATACTACGGTGATGAACGGACTGTGGACGCGCACATCAAGAAATTACGGCAAAAGATTGAGAAGGTTGGCCCCCAGATTATTCAAACTGTTTGGGGGGTGGGTTATAAATTTGATGATAGTGGAGCAGATCAGCAATGAAGCTAATGTATCAACAAATGCTGGGATTCTTTGCGGCAATCATGATGATCCTGATTATCATGGGAGTATCATACTCTCAAATGACCCGGCACATGGTCTACAGCAATACCTGGAATTCGCTTGAAAAATACTCGAATAGTTTGATTGAGCAGTCCTTACGCATTAGTTCACAAAATGGGAATGCAGTTAATTTTGATACGACGACTTTGGAGAATAGTGAACAGCTCCTTCAAAATCAAGCGGTTAGTACGACCATCTATAGTGCGACTAACAAGGTTGTCTTTCCGGCCAGCGTGTATCAACAGTCCATCAAACAGAGTGATTGGAAAAAGCTAAAAAACAACCAGATTATTCACAAAGTCGTTGACCGGCGAGTGCGGAATAAGGATGGGCGGGTCAGTCCAGCCATGACTGAGGTGATGAAGCCTTACTTCTACAATCACAAGCTCGTGGCAGTCGTGGTCATGGGGGCTTTTGTCTCCGACATCAACACTAGTGTTAATCAGATCAATCGCAATCTAATTCGAGCGCTGTTGGTCTCGATCGTGGTCGCGATTGTTGCCAGCTATATTTTGGCTCGTTATTATACATCGCGGATCAACCGGCTGCGAAAGGCAACGAATCAGGTTGCCCGCGGAAATTACGATGTTGAAATGACGAGCAAGAATCGCGATGAAATCGATGATTTGATCAACGACTTCAATGGCATGGCACATTCGCTAAAGGATTCACAAGAAGAGATTCAGCGGCAAGAACAGCGCCGTCGTGAGTTTATGGCGAATGCCTCGCATGAAATGCGTACGCCGCTGACGACCATCAACGGATTGTTAGAAGGACTGGCTTATGACGCCATTCCGGAGGAGAGCAAGGAAGAAAGTATTGATTTGATGCGGAGCGAAACCAGTCGTCTGATTCGGCTGGTCAATGAGAATCTGGACTACGAAAAGATTCGTTCCAATCAGATTTCGCTCAACCTTCACGAATTCAATGCGGTGGACGCGCTCCATAATATAGTAGAACAATTAAAACAAAAGGCCGATGATAGTGGGGATGCACTCGAGTTGCAGGCACCTAAGGAGATTCCTGTGTATGCCGATTATGACCGATTTGTTCAGATTATGTTTAATATTACACAAAATGCGATCCAGTTCACCCACGATGGGACAATTACCATCTCCGCTCAACGGGGGTACGAGGAAACTATCGTTAAGGTGGCCGATACTGGAATGGGTATGAGTGATGAACAACTGCAGAATATCTGGGAACGGTATTACAAGGCTGATCCATCGCGAAAGAACACCAAATATGGTGAATCCGGTCTGGGACTGTCGATCGTCCACCAGTTAGTGCAGCTTCATCATGGTAAAATCAGTGTTACCAGTAAGGAAAATGTTGGGACAACTTTCACGGTTATTTTTCCAGATCAACATCAAACGAATTCTGAACGCGTCAAGGCAGATTAACTGGACATGCACAACCAGTTGGATTTTAGGTGACTATCTGTGGCTGTCGATGCCGGTAGAAGGCAGGGTAAGACGATAAGTGATACCCATGTTAAGGTTGCGTGATGAAAGTTGATCGATTCAGAAATTGCGCAATTTAATTCATACCAAACCGTTGCTGTGTTTATCGCGTTCTCGTGATACAATGAGGGGAACCATTAAGGAGGAAACTTTTGAAACGAGTACAAATTACCGGGAAGTCGGTCCGTAAGTTTGAGGACGGCTATCCCATCGTATCTTTAACTGACTTAGAAAATACCAAGGACTTCGACAATGGTGCTTGGGTCCAACTAGAAAATCATGGCCATTTTGTGGCCACGGCCTACTTTGCCAAACAACATCGTGGCATCGGCTTTGTCATGAGTTTACGTGAAAACGAAGATATTGATGAACGCTTCTTCACTAGCAAATTTCGGGCTGCCGTTGCCAAACGGTCAGCTTTTGCAGAGACGCCGGCCTACCGCTTGTTTAACGGTACGGGTGACGGGTTAGGAGGCTTGGTTGTCGATGTGTTCAACGGCAAGTACGTCTTCCGTTGGTTAAACACGGCTATTAAGCAACAGTCTAAGCTGATCTATGCTGCCTTTGAACGCATCATGGGTAAGGGCCAAACGATTTTAGCTGACCTTCCTGGCCAAGAACATCTACAACTGGTGAGCGGTGACTTTGGTGACCAACCTGCCGAAATCTTAGAGAATGGGGTCACTTATCCCATCGACTTGACGGTTGGGCGGCAACAGTTAGCTTTGGAATTCCGGGATATTCGTGCCTGGGCCAAGGCCACTAGTCAACAGCGTCGGGTCTTGAATCTGTACAGTGCTGAAACTGGCTTGGTTACGGCGGCCATGATCGGTGGTGCCATTGAAGCCATCACGGTGGACCCAACAAATCGGGCAACTACGTCTATTCAAGCACAATTAGCAGCCAATAACTTTGACCAGGCGGCCGTTGAAATGCGGACGATGGATGTTGCCAACTACTTGGACTACGCCATCAAGCATGATTTGAAGTTCGATACCATTTTCATTAATCCGCCTGCCTTCATCCGGGGGAAGAAGAAGTCCTTCACCTTGGAACAGGACTTGCAAGAATTGATTGAACAAGCCTTGAAGCTGACGCAGCCAGGATCACAAGTGGTGATTACCACGACGACCCTGATGTATTCCATGAAACGCCTGCGGGATACGATCAGTGACGCCATGCAAAATTATACCGGTCATGTAACAGTTTCCAATACGTACCTTTCACCAAATGATTTCTTGACCAACCATGCTGACCGTCATAGCGAGGCTTTAAAGGGTGTTCAACTCACTGTTAATTAACTGAAAACAGATTGAAAATAATTGCAATTAATCCCGACCGGTAAGATAGACCACTTACCGATTGGGGTTTTTCGTAAGCATTTATAGTTTACATTTAGAATCAAAAACAGTAGACTTACTATTGCTAAATAAAAAACGCTTACAAGAAAAAGAACTAGAATTGAAACGAGAGTTGAGGTTTACAAATGGGTATTTTACTAGCTTTGATCCCCACGGTCTGTTGGGGAAGTATTGGATTAATCAGTGGGAAACTCGGTGGGACTTCTTACCAACAAACGTTGGGAATGACTGCTGGGGCCGTGCTATTTGGTTTATTTTCAGTCTTTTATTTTCACACAGCAATTTCTGGCATGGCAATGATCGTTGGGGTCGCTTCCGGTCTCTGCTGGTCTGTTGGTCAGTTTGAACAATTCCAATCCATGAAGTTCATTGGCATTTCACGAACGGTACCTATCTCTACTGGACTTCAATTGGTAGGAACGGCGTTGGCTGGGGTCTTGTTATTCCACGAATGGAAGACGACTAGCATGGTGACCACTGGGACAATTGCGGTTATCGTATTGATCGCTGGGGCAGCAATGACGTCTCTACGCGACCCTAAAGCGAAAGCCGCTGCGGCTGGGCAACCCATGCAAGCTGGTAAAGGGGCTACGGCCATTATCATTTCTACGATTGGCTATGTTTTGTACACGGTTATCGTCAATGCGTCTGGTTTGCCTTCCAAGATGGTCATCTTCCCACAATCTTTGGGGATGATTCTTGGCGCCACAATTTTCGTTCTGTTCTCCCGGCAAAAGGTCATGCACAAGGCAACCGCCAAGAACATCATGACCGGGATTGTCTGGGGGATTGGGAACCTCTTCATGTTCCTGGCAATCCCATCAATCGGTTTGGCAATTAGCTACTCGTTAGCACAATGTGGGATCGTTATTTCCACGTTTGGGAGTATCTGGTTATTAGGTGAAAAGAAGACCAGTCGTGAAATGGTCTATATCACGATTGGTTCACTCCTCGTGGTTGCTGGTGGGGTAACTCTTGGGTTAATGAAATAGTTTACATGAGGTTAGTAACTACGGTTGCTGACCTTTTTATTTTTGAGAAAATGTGGACTAGACCATTTACTTTCCAGTTGGTTGCGGTATAATGGACTAGTCAATAACAATAAAAGTGAGGTTTTCTTAATATGGCACATATCGCCTTTGATCTTTCGAAACTTGAACCATTTGTTCATGACAACGAATTAGGAGAAATGCAAGCAATGGTGACGGCGGCTGACGCCGAATTACGCCAAGGTACCGGTGCCGGTAGCGACTTCCGCGACTGGTTAACGTTACCCAAGGACTACGACAAGGAAGAATTTGGTCGTATCAAGGCTGCAGCAAAGAAGATTCAATCTGACTCTGCTGTGCTGGTGGTTATCGGTATCGGGGGTTCTTACCTGGGTGCCAAGATGGCCGTTGACTTCTTGAACGACACGTTTTTCAATTACTTGCCAGCTGACAAACGGAATGCCCCACAAGTTTTCTTTGCAGGGAATTCCGTCAGTGCTGACTACGTCCACGACCTGATCAATCTGATCGGCGACCGTGACTTCTCTGTTAACGTGATCTCTAAATCTGGGACTACGACGGAACCTTCTATCGCCTTCCGGATCTTCAAAGATATGTTAGTTAAGAAGTACGGTGAAGACGGTGCAAAAGGCCGGATCTACGCCACAACTGACAAAGCGCGTGGTGCCCTAAAGACCGAAGCCGATGCTGCTGGTTATGAATCCTTTGTCATCCCTGATGGTGTCGGTGGTCGATATTCCGTCTTGAGTGCCGTTGGGTTATTACCAATTGCCGCTTCTGGTGCTAATATCGATGAATTGATGCAAGGTGCTGCAGACGCCCAAGACGCCTACTCGAACCCTGATTTGACCAAAAACGAGGCTTATCAATACGCTGCTTTACGGAATATCTTGTACCGTAAGGGCTATACGACTGAATTGCTGGAAAACTACGAACCACGTCTGCAATACCTTGCAGAATGGTGGAAGCAGTTGACCGGTGAATCCGAAGGTAAGGATCAAAAGGGGATTTACCCATCTTCAGCTAATTTCAGTACCGACTTGCACTCCTTGGGTCAATATATCCAAGAAGGACAACGGACGTTGATGGAAACGGTCGTTATGATCGACAAGCCACGGACTGACGTTGATGTACCAACCGCTGAAGATGATCTTGACGGCTTAGGCTATCTTCAAGGCAAGAACATGGGCTTTGTTAATCAAAAAGCCTTTGAAGGGGTCGTATTGGCCCATACCGATGGTGGTGTGCCTAACATGAGTGTTCATATCCCAGATACGACGCCATACACGTTGGGTTACTTGATTTACTTCTTCGAAGTGGCTATCGGTGTTTCTGGTTACTTGAACGGGATCAACCCATTCAACCAACCAGGTGTCGAAGCTTACAAGACCAACATGTTTGCTCTGTTAGGCAAGCCTGGTTTTGAAAAGTTAGGCAAGGAATTAAACGCCCGGCTTTAATTTAATTTAAACTTAATGGGGACTCTCGGCTCGTTTGGGCCGGGAGTTCTTTTGGTTTCAATGGGACTAAGTTCGGTTAGTTTGATGAATGAACAGTTGGGTCAACGTGATGCTTATGCTAAAATTAGATCCGTTGCGCGTGTTGAAGGGAACACCTTCTCACGGCTGCCCGTGCTTGGCGGAGCATGGGCCATATTGAGTCTGTGGCGGAAGCATGACGGGACGTGAAGTTTTGGTTACAGATTCATCGTACCCCTTGAGATGTTTGCGATGTCCTCGTAATATTAGTAAGGGGAATATTAACAAATTAATTATTGTGTCAAACGGAGAACTAGGGATTTTTAAGTTAAGGGAGAGAATATGTTGAAGGCTTCAAAGAAAAACTATTGGATTTATACACTGATTTTTATTGTGCTAGCAGTCTGTCTCTATGGCATCTTCATTCTGACAGGTAAGTCGTTCATCTGGGAAGGGGACGGCCTGGCACAACATTATCCTGTATTGGAGAAGTTTTACACCTGGTTGCATGAAGGAAGCTTATCGGGGTGGTCTTGGAATCTGGGCTTAGGCGCAGATAAAATGACGACCTTCTCTTACTATGTCCTGGGAGACCCGTTCAGTTACCTGATCTGGTTCTTCCCAAAGCACAGCATTGAGCTGGGCTATAACGTGCTGATTCTCTTGCGGCTATATGTGAGCGGGTTAGCGTTTATGTTATTTGCTCGGCAACGAGGTTTTAAGCCTGGCAGTCAATTGTTGGGAACGTTGACCTATACGTTTACGGGGTATTCTCTGTACGTTAGCATCCGTCATCCATTCTTCCTACTGCCGATGATTTTATTTCCATTGCTGGCTTATGGCATTGATCACGTCTATTTGGGGAAGACGTGGGTACCGCTGGCCATCTTTACGGGGCTGGCACTTGTCAGTAACTTTTACTTTGCCTACATATTGGCGATTGGGAGCTTGGTCTATGCGGTTCTTCGCTATTTGACTGTTCGAGAGACGATAGTGCAGAAGGGTTGGCCACTGATTTTTAAATTAGTTGGGGCTGGTCTGCTTGGCTTCTTACTGGCCGGGATTATCTTTATACCATCACTGATTGGTGTCTTCACCTCGACACGAGCGACGGGGAATTTTGCCAATGGTTACTTTGTCTATCCGTTGAATTACTATCTGCGGCTACCCAATGCGTTGGTCACGACTGGGAATGCCATGCGTTTCTGGGCCAACTTAGGGTTGGCAGGACTGACCTTCCTCAGCCTGATGTATGTCGTTCGGCATGCACGACGGTATCTGTGGTTTGATGTGGGTCTGCTAATCTTAGTCGTTGGGTCACTGCTACCAGAAGTTGCGGCCGTCATGAATGGGGGAACGACGCCGTCTCAGCGGTGGTTACTGCTGGGATGTTTAGCCTTCAGTCTGTCGGTGATGTACTTCATCGATGCTTTACCGCGACTCGATCGTAGTGATCTTTCGGCCATGATTGTCGGGACATTGTTCCTATTGGGGCTGGTCTGGGCGGCTAACGGATTCATTTTCAACAATAATCCGCACGATCTCGTTATCTACGGTCTGCTCCTCTTAACATTAGGCGCCATCGTGGTTGGGCATTTCTATCAGTGGTCGCGTCACCAGGTCATTTGGACACTATTAGCCTTGCTCAGTTTGAACATCATTGCCAACGGCTATGGTTACTTTAGTCCTAACTCTGGTGGGGCCAGTGATCAGCTGTTGAATCGGGGTGTTGCGTCGAAATTTCAAAAAAACTTCTATGATGGGGCTGAGAGTTACGTGAAGGCGCAACCCGGCTTTAATCGGAGTTCCATCAGCAAGTATTATTACTTCAGTAACGAAGCAAAAACCAACATGGGAATGAATCTGGGCGCACATGATATTATGTCCTACTTCTCCATTCAGGATGGCGCTGTGGGAGACTTCAGTGAAGAGCTAGCGAACTCGCAATTTAAGATGAACAAACCGATTAACCAGGCGGACAGTCGGACCACAATGAATAATCTGTTGGGGGTCAAGTACATCTTCGCCCGGAGTAATCAACTGAAGACGCAAGGATTCCCATATGGTTACAAGCCAGTCAAAAAGAATGGGACGATTCTCACATATCAGGATGAACCTGTTCATGATTTGGGGAATAACTACGATACAGTTATTTTGAAATCAAATAATGCCTTGCCACTGGCCTATCTGCAGACTAAGCAGTTAAGTGCCAAGCAGTTCAAACAACTCAATGGTAGCGATAAGGAACAGGCATTGACGTACGGGGCGCTCGTCGATAAAAAGGCGAAGAGTGTGCCAACGACGACGTACCATAGTCAGAATCGTGAATTGGGTTACGAGACGAAGGCAGATAAAAGTACGGTGATCGATAGCCTGCAACAGGTTATGAAGTTCCGGCAACAGGGGAACCAAATGGATCCTGAGCTGATTACGACGACCAAGTCCTCGTTAATGAAGACCAATCAGGACCGGTCGGTGAACATTACTGATGACAAGGCTCGACTAGAGCAATTGACGGCGCAGAACCGTACGGCATTGAAGCGAAATGCGTTGGTTAATCAGAAGTCGCTACACCAGATGGTAAGCGATAATCAGAATCTACCGGTTAACTATAAGTTACACCTCAAGAACCCTAAGCAAAATAAGGGAACTGAACTGTATCTGGAGCTTGACGGGATTCAGGCCAAACGACTCAGTGTGAAGGATAAGTACCAAGCGCTGAAGAATACCAAGGCTTTCAGTAACCAAGCATTCTCAGGGATTGCCCGAATCAATCAATTACGATCTGGTTTGTGGAATATGAGTGATGGTGCTTACTCTGTAACGGCGACGACGGCCAACAATGTTTCGAGCTTCAGCCAGTTCGGACAATCTAATCTGTCTGACTATCAGGAAAAACACCACGTTCTGTTGAACTTAGGCTATTCCGATAAAGCACGGAAGACTATCAAGTTGACCTTCCAAGGCGTCAAGGGCCTGTCATTCAAGTCCGCTAAGCTCATTGCGGTGCCGTTTGGCAGCAAATACAATCAACGGATGTCACAGCTCAAACACCAAGGCCTACAGGGCTTAAACGTGAAGAATAACCGGGTTACGGGGACTTCACGTGCACAACAGGCCAGTGTGTTGACCACGTCGATTCCTTATAACACGGGTTGGCAGTTAACGGTGGATGGCAAGAAGCAAGCCATTACCAAAGTTAACGTGGGCTTTGTGGGCGCACGTGTGGCAGCTGGGAAGCATAAAATTGTGTTGACTTATCACACGCCAGGCCAACGGATTGGCGTCCTAATGACGGTCATTGGTGCGTTGATTCTGGCAACAGCCGGTGGGTATAGCTACTGGCGTTGGCGGAGACGGCGATAAATTAGGGTAAATTAAAAGCATCTCTCGTTGAGACGGGGGATGCCGACATGAGGTCACGTTGCGTAAGGCGCAGCGTGACTTTTTTAGTTATAGTTGAAGAAATCCCAGGTCAATACGGTAAACAGAATAATCAAAAATAAGAGTTCCGCAAACAAGTAGTGGTGGGGTGGTGTCTGGCGGCGGCCCATCATGGTCGTAATCCTGGAAGCCATGGTGAAATGTGCCGGCAACGAGAAATTCGTAGAGATAATGTAGCTTTATGAGGTAACTTTTTCAAATTATTTTTCCTCCCAGACTAGGCTGATAACTTGATCTAAGTTTACCGAAATCAGGGGTGACAAGCAAGAGATTTGTGTGTTTAATTGTTAACAATATATAATTAATTTTATATTGAAAGCTTTAAAATTTTTTGCAAAAAATAATAGCCTCAAAACGCTGATGGGTCAACGATTTGAGGCTATTATTAGGACTACTGATCACCCGCACGGGGCTCGAACCCGTAACTCCGCCTTGAGAGGGCGACGTCTTAAACCAGTTTGACCAGCGGGCAATGTCATTAACTAGGCAATTACTAATGTACGCTACTCGCTGAAAATTGTCAATAATTCTCTGCATAAAATTACATGAAAATGGGAATTCATACAGTTCGCCTAATTTTTTCAAGAAAATTGGTTGACACTAATATCCAAACAAGTTAAGATTAAATAGTTGTTTCGACAACGAGCCTTATTGGGTATTCGCCAAATGGTAAGGCAGCGGACTCTGAATCCGTAAGTTACTGGTTCGAGCCCAGTATACCCAATAAAAAACAAACGTAGTCGTCACTCATCGTGAAAACGCTGATGTGACGGCTTTTTTGATCGTTAGAAGAAGTGTCGACTTTCCATAAAACTTGGTTTAAATGCCAGCAACGTAGCCAAAAGCGTAGCCAGGACCGTCAAAAGGACATGCAGCTTCAGCCGAGAATTAACCACCTCCCACACTTAGCCAGTACGGAGAAGTTACTTTTTTGTCGACAATCGGTCTTGATATCACTGGCCATTGGCGGCATGGATTAATCATATATCAGAGAAAAAATCGTGTTAAGCCATTGCGTTTTGAGACACGGGCTTAATACGGCACAAAAAAACTAAGCCTAGCGATTCAAGTGTCCTTCAGGGGGATACCATCTACCGCTAAGCTTAGTTTTTAATCAATGACGTTTCTGATAATACCAGAGGCCACTCGCAGTAATTAAGAGGGCGAATCCGGCAATTGTCAGGATTAAACTGCTCGTCTTGCGTTCACCAGTTTGTGGCAATGTGCCACCAACATAGGTCTTTCCGGCAACGTGGCTCGATGTGCCACTGCCGGTTGCCTGAGTGCCGTTACCGGCTACCTGAGTACCACTGCCAGATGCGGGTGTACTATTGCCTGCATTGTAAGCGTTGGTTGCAGTACCATTGCTGTGGCTGTAGTTGCCAGTACCCGTTCCATTAATAGATGGTGTTGGCTTCGTTGACTGTGTAGGAGTCGTTGGCTTAACAGGTTTAGTAGGTTTCACGGATGTCGTTGGTTTAGTTGGCTTAACAGGTTTAGTTGGCTTAACAGGTTTAGTTGGCTTAACAGGCTTCGTTGGTTTTACTGGCTTAATTGGCTTTACGGGAGTTGTTGGCTTTGGTGGCTTGACAGATGGTGTGGTTGTTGGCGGCGTCGTTGTGCCAGGATTAGTGGGTGGTGTTGTTGTGCCAGGATTGGTCGGTGGCGTCGTGCCAGGATTTTCGGGCCCAGTGGTACCAGGGGCCTTGGTGTCGGTCGCGGTGACCGTGACTTCTGCAGAAGATCCAGCTTTAATAACAAAAGGAATCGGTGTCTTGTCCAGTTCGTAGCCCTTAGGTGCTTCAATCTCGACAAACTCATAGTTGCCAGCAGGCAGGCCACTGTAGGTAATGGTACCCTCAGCATTAGTGGTCTTAGTCGCAACGACTTTACCAGTATCGAGATTTCGAATCTCATAGATGGCACCTGCAAGGGCATTGCCGGAAGCTTTATCAGTCTTCGTCAGCTTGACGACACCAGAATCACCTTCCTCGGTTCCGCCGCCATCTCCGCCATTGTTGCCGTTACCAGTGCCGCTACCGCCCCAGACGATTTGAGAGCCAACGGTTTGGCCATTTAAGGTCGCGTTGTTTTTCCAAGAGCCACCGGTACCCGAGACATCTGGTTTCGTGTGATAAGTCATATTGACCGCAGTCGTAACATCTGCAAAGGTAAAGATGATGGTGTTGCCACCAGCGTCCACGGTTGGTGTCACGGATCCACCGTCGCCGACGAAGCTACCAGAGTCGTCAAATTTCCCGGTTTGTGCGTGGACACTCCCAGGAACGTAGCTTTGGTTGGGTCCAAGGTTGTCGGTAATTACGGTCTGCCCTAAATGGGTGCTGTTGGGATTGAACGCAATGTTCCAGGTGAGCAATGCTGGTGAGCCATCTGGATTACGTTCAGCTACCCAACCGATCTTGTTGATACCCCAATCGAGGCCGACGTTTGCGTTTTCCTCAGTCCCTTTGACGTAGAACTGTAGTTCGCCGCCACGATTGGTTGACGTGTTAGACAGCGCATCATTAAAGGTGATAGTCCCGGTATTCTCACCTTCTTTGATTGTAAATGTCCCAATCTCGCGACCATTATCATCGTAGAGTGGAAAAGTAACATCCCTTCGGCCCACAGCAGAGTGTGGAAAAGTGACCGTTGCTGTATCGCCATTCTGAATAGTTACACCATCGGGGATACCCCATTTATAATCAAGCGAATAGGCATCCCACTTACTGAGGTCGCTACCATTAGGAATGACTTTACCATTGCTGTCTGTGATGATCGCATCATTTTCACCTAAGCCAGAGATCTCGATATTCTTGGCGTGAGCAGTGACTGAGCTAATACCGATACCGCCGATAAAGAAAATGAAAATGGCAATCACGATGCCAATAATCATATTGGCTTTCTTTCTTCGCATCGTAATCCTCCTCCAATCCATTAGTACTACAGTCCACAGGTTGATGAAACATCAATCGGAAAAACTGCTAGTGTTGGAAATACTTCGTTCGAGATACTTCGTCCACCGCTCTGTATTCACTATAATGACAATCCGACAGAGTAGAGGATTTGTGAGAAAAAAAGTGTGCAGTTGAAGACGGGACAACGCGTAACTGGCATCTAATGTTGTTTTTCAATTGAATTTTCCAGAAATGTATCACCACTAACATTGATGCAAAGCAATTTGGCGGCTATTATAGTTGATGGATCAAAGGTTGTGGTTTTAAAACTGTTAGAAAAGCGAAACAAAAAACGCCATTCCGCAGAATGACGTGATGACTTGCTTTAAAATTTATCGCCTGCTAGTTTAAACAGATGCGGTTTCCCGTAGAACCAGCCCTGACGTAGGTCGATTTCCATATCATCGGCCATATCGCTTTCTTCCTGATTCTCGACGCCTTCAAGAATTAAACGTAATTTGTATTGATCGGCAATAGCCTTCCAGAATTTCAGACCCTCAGGAATTTCGGATTCTCTGCCCTCCTGGCGGAAGTTCTGCATGGCAAATTTAATTTCGCTTGCAAAAGATAAAATGGGTTTCAAATGGTCATATGTATTGACGCCAGTTCCAATATCATCCAGGCTCAATTGGATGCCATGTTCGTCAAAGTAGTGAACTTGGTCAATAATTTGCTGGTTGGAGACTTGCTTATCCGTAACTTCTTCCGTGACTTCCAGAACGAGATTGACGGGATAAATTTGAATTTGTGCCTTGATAATGGCTTGGGCAATTGTTGGCTCAATAAATTGGCTCTGGTTAACGTTAAACGATACAGAACCGATCTTGAGCATTAATCGTTTGGCTGTTCGAGTGATGAGGTCAGCCTGAATATCGATCGGAATCGATTCGAAGTTGTGGGGGAGGATCCATTTGTCATCAACGCGTTGCCGAATGAGCAGTTCGTAGCCGATAAGCGAGTTGTTTAAGGCATCTAATTGTGGCTGTAAAAAATAGCGATACATTGTCTCATGATCCTCCTTTTTTTAGTTTGTCTGCTACCATCATACTTTATTTTAGGAAATTAGAATAGGGGTTTTACGAAAAGATGGGGAAACGGTTCCTTGGATTGTGATGTGACAGGTTAACCAATTGGGGTAACAAAGAGCTATGGTATTATTGGGCTCTTTGGATTATAGTGAGAATAGTAGATTGTTTTACATTATTGGCAATGTTATTTAGTGATTACTGATGTGACATGAATAACGCTCCCCATCGTGGGAAATTACCGAATAGCAAGGAGATTGATCAAATGACTTGGTCAGTTTGGTTAGTACCACCAATGATTACAAGTATCTTTTTCGTTCTAGGTGTGATCACCCTATATTGGTCAATCTTGAATTGGGTGACGGCCAAAGCGGAATCGCAGAATAAACCAGTTAATATTAAAAATATCCGGGTTGCTGTCGGAACGACTTGTGCAGTTGTTTCCGTGTTTGCGCTCCAACTCATTGTGCGTGACAGTCATTTATCTTGGACGTTTACGAATTTTCAATTGATTTTACTGATTTTCGTCGCTTATTTCCTACAGGTGCGTATTCCCTATTGGCTGATTATCCTAGCAGGGATGGCGTTCATGCTCATGAATGGTAATCTTAATCAGCCTCTGTCATGGGTCTATACGGGTTTATTTGTTGTTTTTTACGTTTTTTCTTACGTGCAGAGTACCCATTTATGGCGTTGGCCATTTACCCGTTACGCTACCGTTGCCTTAGGTTTTGCGTTGCCGTTGTGGTATCTGGTTAAGCTGCGGTTTAATTTGCCCTGGAGTACTTATGCTGAAGAATTAATTAACTACATGATTCTGGTATCGTTGATGTACGGTTACTTCAAGATTCAAGATAAGGATCGCCGCATCAAGGATCGGTTATTTCAATCGGCCAATTGGGACGCACTGACTAAGGTGCAAAACTTCGCGGCGTATGACCGGGCTATCGGCTATGAATTTCGCCGAAGTGCGGGGCACGACACCAATCTGTCGATGGTTATGTTTGATATCGACCATTTCAAGTGTGTTAACGACTCGTATGGCCATCTTGCAGGGGATGAAGTTCTCAAGCAGGTTGCCAGTACCGTGACGAGCACGTTGAAGGCCATTGACCCCAAAGTTGTCTTGTACCGGACCGGTGGAGAAGAGTTCAACATTATTTTTCCAGACTATACTGTGGATAAGACCCGAGAGGTTGCCCAGAGAGTCTTTGATGCCGTTAAGAATCTGACTATTTCGTACAATGATGTGGCGATTAATGTGACGATCTCTGTGGGCGTCTCTGCTTTGAGCGTGAAGGACAGCAACCCCTTAGACTTTTACAAGCGGGTTGATGCTAACTTATACCGTTCGAAACAAAACGGCCGGCAACAGATTACGGTTGGCTAACTTTTGATTAAACCGAGCGAGAATTCGTGAAAATTAAGTGGTTATCGTGTAAAATGGTCTTCTAGTCATGGGAGAATTCATGACGGATTGGAGCGATCACCGTGATTTTATTATTACTCTTGTTATTACTGCTATTTCCACTGCTGCGACTGATGTTCGGCTTGGCTGGCTGGTTGTTGGGCGTCGTGGGAACCGTCATTATTGGGGCCATTGTGCTCGTTGCGTTTGCGGCATTTTTCCGATTTTTCATCGTTGCCGTACTGGTCATCGGTGGTGGCTTCTGGGCCTCACACGCCTTGTTTGGGTAGGTCAGGCCAGCAGTGTCATCTAAAAATTACAAATTGAAAAGCGCTCAGAACGATTGTGTTCTGAGCGCTTTGTCTGTCTAAATGGCGGGACATAACGCTAAAAAAAGCCGCGACGCTGGTCGGGGCTTTCTAGACGGTTCGTTATTCAAATGACATTTCTACGAGGTAGGTGTGTTCACTCGTGACGTAACCGGTGGTAATCCAGACTTGTTGATAATCGAGCTTTGAACTATTTGTGCGTTCAAAGAAGTCATCCAACAGGTCGCCATTTTTGGCTAGAAAATCAGCACCCATGCGGTTGACCAGAAGGTTGTTCTCCGGGAAGTAAATATCGGCGTTAGCCACTGGGACCGTATCGGGGACCCCGACGCTGACAACATTGCTGTTGGGCTGGGGGATAAAGGTAACCTTGTCTTGGTGTCGGTGAATATAGGATAAAACGTTATAGATCGAATCTGAGTTGCTCGCCACAGTTCTTTTCTCCCTTCGGTGTCTATATTGTAACAAATATTTTCAGGTTTACCAGTGCTTCGCCAAGAGATAATCAGTTATTGCAAACGAATTTCAGGCGAGTATAATTATCGCATATGTAGTTTATACAGTTTCCAGAGAGTAAATAGAAGAAAGAAGGCCAAAATTCAATGATGCGACTTGCCCGTAAACACTTGGACTGGTGGGCAGTGGTCCTTGCTGTGGGCTTTATGATCATTCAAGTTATCTGTGATCTTTCGTTGCCAACGCTAACCTCTGATATTATTGATAAAGGGATTGCGCAAAACGACATTGGTTACATCTGGCAGACCGGTGGGAAAATGCTCCTGCTGAGTTTTATTGGGGTATTAGGCTCTGCAGGTAACGTTTACTATGCGGCGACCCAATCACAGAAGATGGGCCAACGCATTCGATCATCACTGTTTAAGAAAGTTACATTCGCCTCAACCGAGGAATTTGAAACGGTTGGGAATGCCTCACTAATTACGCGGACGACCAACGACGTGGTTCAGATTCAAAACGTCATGGTTCAAATGCTGCGGATGATGTTGATGGCGCCAATTATGTTGATTGGGGCTGGGGTGTTGGCCTACGTCAAGAGTCCCAAATTAACGTTGGTCTTCTTGGTGGCGTTACCGGTATTGGCTATCTTTACCGGTGCCATTATGTATTTTGCTGTGCCATTATTTAAGAGTTTGCAGAAGAAGATCGACCGGATTAACCTGACGTTCCGTGAAGGACTGACGGGGGTTCGAGTCATCCGAGCATTCAACCAAGATAAGTTTGAACAAGACCGGTTTGAAGGTGCTAACCAAGATTACACCCAGACTGGGATCAAAGTTTTCATGATTGTTTCTCTAATGTTCCCAATTATTACGCTGATTATTAGTGGCACTAACATTGGGATTGTTTGGTATGGGGGGCAATTGATTGCCAGTCAAGCGATGGCCGTCGGGAACATGGTGGCGTTCATGACTTATGCCACGCAGATTCTGATTAGCTTTATGATGGTTTCCATGATCTTCGTCTTCGTTCCCCGGGCCCAAGCGTCCGCCGCACGGATTAATGAGGTCATGGATCTAAAGTCAAAGATCAACGATGCCGACCAACCCGTTAGTTTAACGGATAAAACTGCCAGTCTGACTTTTGACCACGTGAACTACCGTTATACCGGTGCCGAGGAATTGGCACTGACCGATGTGAACTTTAGCGCAACGGCCGGTCAGACAGTCGCAATTATCGGGGGAACTGGTTCTGGGAAATCCACACTGGTCAATCTGATTCCCCGGCTATTTGATCCCGAGAGTGGGCAAATTCGTCTGAACGGGACGGCACTGACCGACATGACGCAACATGATATTCATGGGGCCATTTCGATCACCCAGCAGAAGGCTGTGCTGTTCTCCGGTACGATTCGGAGCAACATGGTCTATGGGATGCCAGACGCTACGGACGAGCAGATTACGCACGCCCTAGATGTTGCCCAAGCCAGCGACTTCGTTAAAGAAGAGGGCGGCTTGGACGCGACCGTTGAACAGGACGGGGCTAATTTCTCCGGTGGACAACGGCAACGATTGGTTATTGCACGGACTATCTTGAAGCGCGCCAGTGTCTACATTTTTGATGATTCCTTCTCAGCTTTGGACTTCAAGACTGATTCCTTACTGCGGCAAGATCTGCGGAAGGATGAACAGGTTCAAGACGGGGTCACGGTCATTGTTGCCCAACGTGTTTCAACAGTTGCCGATGCCGACCTGATCTTAGTCATCGATGGTGGGAAGATCGTGGGTCAAGGGACGCACGATGAACTCAAGGCTACCAACAAGACGTACCAAGAAATTCTGGACTCACAACTCCGAAAGGGGGAAGTCGTCGATGCGTAATGGACGCGGATCCGTAACTAAACAGCGGCCACAAAGTTTCTGGGGCACGACGATTCGGCTCTTTCGTTACATGGGTCGCTGGATTCCAGGCATTGTGATTGTGTTGATCTTTGCCGCAATTGCCGTTATTTTACAAATTAAGACCCCTAAGATTTTAGGGAAGGCCACTACGGAACTGTTTAAGGGCGTTCTGAAAGGCCAAGCCGAGTTGAAGGCAGGGATTCCAATTCACGGGCTGCCCGTGAACTTTGACAAAATCGGCCAGATCTTACTGGTCGTAGGAATCATGTACGCTGTTGCTGCGGTGTTCAATGTAATTCAACAGGTTATCATGAACTGGATCGCTCAGAAGGTTGTGTACCAACTTCGGCGTGATTTGAAGCAAAAGATGCAACACCTGCCTATTAGCTATTACGATACTCATAGCAACGGGGACTTGATGTCGCGGATGGCTAACGATATGGATAACATTGGGGGAACGCTGCAACAGACGCTGTCGCAAATGGTGACGAGTGTGCTGACGTTCTTCGGGGTTCTCTACATGATGCTGACCATTAGTGGCTGGCTGACATTAGTAGCTTTGATTTCAGTGCCACTGAGCCTGGTTGTTGTGATGGTTGTCGCGCCAAAATCCCAACGGTTCTTTGCGAGTCAACAGAAAAACTTGGGGTTGCTGAACGATACAGTTGAAGAGACTTACGCGGGTCATACGGTTGTTAAGACGTTCAACCGAGAACAGGCCACACAGGAACAGTTCGAAGAGCATAACCGGAAGTATTATCAATCCGCTTGGAAGGCACAATTTGTCTCCAGCCTGATCTTCCCGTTGATGAACTTCGTGAAGAACTTGGATTACTTGGCCGTTGCTGTTATTGGTGGGATTCAGGTTGCCAATGGGCAAGTTAGCTTGGGGAACGTGCAAGCCTTCCTGCAATACACTAATCAGTTCTCACAACCAATCACGCAGATGGCCAACTTGACCAACACGATTCAGGCGACGATTGCGTCAGCTGAACGGGTCTTCGCGGTCTTGGATGAAACCGATATGGACGAATCCGCCGATGCTGCTTTACCAGAGCATACCGCCGATGCGGGGAGCGTCATCGAATTTGATAACGTGTCCTTCCAATACGATCCTAAGAATCCGCTGATTGAAGACTTCAATCTGAAGGTCAAACCGGGCGAAATGGTTACTATCGTTGGGCCAACTGGTGCTGGGAAGACGACCATCATTAACTTGCTGGAACGATTCTACGATGTTGGTTCTGGGCAAATTAAGTACCGTGGTGAAAATACGAACGGTGTTGCACGAGCCGAATTGCGGAAGCATTTTGCGATGGTATTACAGGACACCTGGCTTTTCACCGGCTCAATCTTTGATAATATTCGGTATGGACGTGAGAATGCCACAGAAGAAGAGGTCTACGCGGCTGCCAAGGCGGCTCACGCAGATACCTTCATTCGGCAGTTGCCGGATGGCTACGATACGGTGCTGAACGAAGCTGCAACGAACATTTCACAAGGGCAACGGCAATTGTTGACGATTGCCCGGGCCTTCGTAGCCGATCCAGATGTTTTAATTCTGGATGAAGCCACGAGTTCGGTCGATACCCGGACAGAAATGTTGATTCAACACGCGATGGAACGTCTATTGGCGGGCCGAACCAGCTTCGTCGTGGCGCACCGGTTATCCACGATTCAAAATGCGGAGAACATTGTGGTCATGGATCATGGGCACATTGTTGAAACGGGGAACCACGACAGCTTGTTGGCGGCCGATGGCTTCTACGCCGATCTCTACAACAGCCAGTTTGCTGGCAACAACTTGGCTTAACATTTAAGTTGTTCGCCTCTGGCTAACATGGGCGTTAAACAAGTGTTAGCTGACGTAGACATTATTGGTTATTTCGAGAGATGACGGTGTTAAGATTTTCACGTCAAATTTTACAGTGAGAGGCTGTGGGCAAATTGTCCATGGCCTCTTTTTTGATTGGCATCTGAAGGTTGAAAGTCCAAGTACACCTAGAGAGGCCCAGCTAACAGAGCTTCAATCCACAAAATTAGTTGGAAATTACCACCTGCGGCTGCCAGAGATTCCGACTGCTGTGGGGACCGCCTGCGGCCTGAGAAACGGTCCTCCGGCTCGGTTTGAAGCCTGACATAAACCGTCAGTCGCCAAACGCGTCCTGCCCACAGCGTTCCAGCCTAAATTTGGCGAACGGTAAGCCGGCTGGTTTAGACGACGTCGCCTAATTGTAGTCTCAGCATCGTTGTTGCAACAGTCATGATGGATATTCTAGATCTTTCAATCTTCAGTTATCGTCCGATGAACTGGGAAGCAAACGCTTAAGTTTTTACAATCCAGTGGCCGTTATGACCGGTTCCGGGGTAGAATGAGAGCAGAGAGAAAGTTGAGGTGGTAGGAATGACGTATCCACAAACGAAAGCGGCGTTGCAGCGGTTGCTTACCGATGGCATTGTTCCGGGAGTGAGCTATGCCTTTGTCGATGGCGATCGGGTCGAGACGGGGGAGATGGGGCAGGCAGCGGTGGTGCCGCATTCAGAAATTTTACGTCCGGGGATGGTTTATGATGTGGCCTCGCTGACCAAGGTCGTTGGGACGTTGAGTGTGACCCTTCAACTCCTAGCTCAGGGGCGGTTACGGCTCACCGATAGTCTCAGCGACTGGTTGCCAGCTTGGCAGGATCGGCGGGTGACAGTGCGCCACTTGCTGACGCATACGTCCGGCATCATTGGCTATATTCCCAACCGCAATCAGTTGTCGGCGCCGGATTTGACAGCGGCACTCCTGCGACTACATGTGGGGCCAACCTTCAATCGGAAGATGGTCTACGCCGATGTGAATTATATTTTCATGGGTTGGATTGTTGCGCGGATTCTTGGCGAGCCCATTCAAACTGCCGTGCAACGCCGTGTGTTGACGCCACTGGGCATGGCACACAGTACATTTACGCCGCAGGATGCTAGTCGATGTGTGCCGACGGCGGTGACACGTGAGCGGGGACTGATTCGCGGTGTCGTGCATGATCCAAAAGGATATGTGTTGCAGCGGCGTTGTGGTTCAGCTGGTCTATTCAGTACGGTGCGGGACTTAGCTACATTCTGTCAGGCTTACCTGTACCCTGAAAAGGTGGCGGGCGTCTTACCACCAACGTGGATTCATCGGTTGACGGCCGATTGGACGCCTGATGGACAGGCGAACCGTTCGCTGGGTTGGGCACTGACCTCTTCACAGTGGCCGACTGCCCACCGGGTTATCTGGCATTCGGGTTTTACGGGAACTTATTTAGTTATCGACCAGCAGGCCAAGCAGGCAATGGTTTTCCTGACCAATCGCGTGCATCCGGTGGCACCTAATCTGCCATATCTAGATCAGCGGAATGCTGTGATTGGCACTTATTTAGCTGAGAAGTAGGACAATGGTCGCACGGTTCTGATTGTGAATGTCAATTTCAACCTTCAGTCATTGGACATAAAAAAATGCGCTGGCTCAACGATAAACATTGAGCCAGCGCATTTTTAGCGTGTTATAAAAAGTGAATTTCTGGCAGTCACAGGTGACGATTCACGCCTAGAAAGTTGCCGGAATCGGTAAGGCTTCCTGTTGGCTGAAATCAGCTTCGGGGAACTTGCGCTTGAGGGCCGCAAGTAACAAATGCTTAGCGATGTCACCGTTCCGCGTCAGGATCGGGCCATGGAAGTAAGAGCAGTAGACGTTCTTGTAGATAGCGCCTTCCGTACCATCCTCGCCGTTGTTTCCCTTGCCGCTGACCACATTGCCTAGAGGCCGTTCACCGGCACCCAGGTAGGTCAAACCTTGATGATTTTCAAAACCGTGGTAGGTCTCGCCAGTTTCCTGGTTCTTGATGACGATGTCACCAATGAAGCGATTATGGTCTTGTGCCAGCGTGTAGTGGTCGAGGGCGCCAATACCGGGGAGCTTTTCGCCATTAGCCCCAATGTAGTAGTGACCAAGCAGTTGAAACCCACCGCAGATAGCTAGGACGGGGCCACCAGACGCAATGAATTTGGTGAGCTCCGCTTTCTTCGTTTGAATATCTTGTGAGACGATGGTCTGCTCAAAGTCTTGGCCACCCCCGAAGAAGGCCAGGTCATAGTCGGCAGACTTGAAATCTTCCTCCAGACTGACGACTTTGACGTTTAAATGAACATCCATTTGCTTGGCGTAGTAGTTCAAAGCCAAGATATTTCCAACGTCACCATAAGTGTTCATGAGATTGCCGTACAGATGGGCCACGTTTAATTCGTAAGTCATACGCCCAATCCCTCCTTGATGTAGCCTTTCGTGGCTAGGATTTTCCGCATTTGCAGCATTGCCGTGTAGGTTGCGAGGACGTAGATCCGTTTGGTTGGAACCTGCTTGATCTCGTCGACGACTTTTTCCAAATCGGGTTCCACAATGTGCTTGTCATCGGGAATTCCGGCAACTTTCAGCCGGAAGGTGATGTCTTTGTAACGCTCGCCACCGGTGATGACAGCGGGAATGTCTCGCTGTGTCAGTTGTTCGAAATCGCCATCCCAGATCCAACTGGTATCGATTCCGTCGGCGTAGTTGGCGTTGAGCAGGCCAACTAGGGAGAACTTCTCCTTGTCAGTGCCAATCATGTGCAGAACTTGATCCAGCCCCACGGGATTCTTGACCAGGATAATCGTCACCTGTTTACCATCGACATCGATGACTTCTTGGCGCCCGAAGACTTGCTGATTGCCATTGAAGGCTCGGGCAATCTGAGTTGGTGCAACCCCCATGAAACGGCCGACCGCGTAGGCAGCCAGAGCGTTGTAAATGTTGTAAGTGCCACCGACGCCAATCTTGAAGGCGTGACCATCGATTTCAAATTCGGAAGATGTCGGTGTTTGCTCGCCAAGTTTGGTTAAGCGGTAGGTCAATTCTGGTCGTTCAAAGCCACAGTTGGGACAGAAATACTTGCCTTGGTTGCTGTAAGTCAGCGAATGGTAGTGTAAAATATGCTCACAGACCGGGCACAGTATGCCATCCGTGTTGGGTTTTGCCCTCAAGTCCTGATCGGGTTGATCATCGAAACCATAGTATTCGATTGGGTTTGGCAATTCCTTGGAGTGAAAGATTGGGGAGTCGCCGTTTGCAATAATCGTGGCATTAGGTGCCAGCGCGACCCCATCCAGAATCTTCTGGTAGGTTGTATAGATTTCCCCGTAACGGTCCATCTGATCACGGAAAATGTTGGTGAAGACGAATGCCTTGGGTTCGATGTATTGCGTGACCTTGATCACGTTGGCTTCATCGACTTCCAGTACGGCTAAGGGTCGGCCAGTCTTGGCATTCTTAGCGTTCAAAAACGTTGTAACAATTCCCTGTTCCATGTTGGAACCGGTTGGGTTGGTCAGGATAGCTGGGTATTTTTGGTTGAGGACGGAGACCGTCAGCGCCGTCGTCAAAGTCTTCCCGTTGGTTCCGGTGATGACGATAACGTCGTACTTAGCGCCCAGTGTCCGTAAAATGTTGGGGTCCAGCTTCAGCGTAATCTTACCGGGCAGAGAACTTCCCCCGTGAAGAAACGTGTGGAGAAACCAGTAAGAGGATTTCCCTGCGAAGGTGGCAAAGCCGCTTCTTAATGACATGGATATTTCGCTCCTTAATCGCGACAAGAATTTTTTAATGTCGGGTTCCTTAATATTCAAGCCTTAATTTTAGCATTATTTTAGCGTTTAGGGGAGGACTATGCCTGAACTTTGACAAAATCCCAAGAACTTTGATCGGCTCACGGTCGAATTTTCCGGGCTAATCAGCTATAATAGATGGAAACTGTCAAAAAGGTGGGAATAACGTGGCGCAGCTATTTTTTCGGTACGGTGCAATGAATAGTGGGAAGACCATTGAAATCTTGAAGGTCGCCCATAACTATGAGGAACAACATAAGCGGGTC
This sequence comes from Levilactobacillus muriae, assembly GCF_045862015.1. NCBI lineage: Bacteria > Bacillati > Bacillota > Bacilli > Lactobacillales > Lactobacillaceae > Levilactobacillus > Levilactobacillus muriae. The sequence continues at coordinate 131,704 of NZ_BAAFRU010000006.1, read as the reverse complement.
ATTATTATGACGAGTGGCTTGGATACTCGCGACGAGGTCGGCTATATTGCCAGTCGCATTGGGCTCAAGCGAGAAGCTCATCCGATCTTCGAGACGACCAACCTGTACGACGAAATCAAGCGAATTGATGCTCACGCCAACTGTGTCCTGATTGACGAAGCCCAGTTTTTAAAGAAGGCCCACGTGTTACAACTAGCTAAGGTCGTTGACGAGTTGAAGATTCCGGTCATGACATTTGGTCTGAAGAATGATTTCAAAAACGAATTGTTTGAGGGATCCAAGTACCTCTTGCTATATGCGGATAAGATCGAAGAAATGAAGACCATCTGCTGGTTCTGTACTAAGAAGGCCATCATGAATCTCCGGTTCCACGATGGCAAGCCAGTCTACGAGGGTGAGCAGGTTCAAATCGGCGGTAACGAGGCCTACTACCCCGTCTGCCGGCGCCATTATTTTAACCCACCTTTGGATCAATTTGGCGCGTAACCACCATTGCTTGGTTCGCAGTCGTGAAAAGGCGTTGCGTGTCCTAACAGATGTGGTAAGTTGGCTTAGCTAGCGATACGGGTGTGCGTCAAGCGTGAGAGCAACCGTACCCAACTGAATTTGTAAATAAGACTCATCAAAACTGAAACGAGGTTAATCGAATGGATGAAATGTTTGACAAGCTCCAAGCCGTGGCTGATCGCTACGACGAGCTGAATGAATTGATCAGTGACCCCGAAGTCATTGCGGATACGCAACGCTTCATGGCTCTCTCTAAGGAAGAAGGGGAGCTGCGGGAAACGGTCGACAAGTATCACCAGTACCAGGAAGTCAGCCAACAGATCAAGGATGACGATGAGATGCTTCGCGAAAAACTGGACAGTGACATGGATGCCATGGTCAAAGAGGAGCTGAAGGATCTCAACGAGCAGAAAGAAAAACTCGAAGAAGACATCAAGGTCTTACTGTTGCCCAAAGATCCCAACGATGATAAGAACATCATCATGGAAATTCATGGAGCCGCTGGTGGGGATGAAGCCAGCTTGTTTGCTGCAGATCTCTTTAGTATGTACTCCAAGTACGCTGAACGCCAAGGATGGAAGATTGAGATCGTTGACGAGAATGCCACCGAAGTCGGTGGGTTTAAGGAAATTGTCATGATGATTTCCGGCGACAAGGTGTACTCTAAACTGAAGTACGAGAACGGTGCGCACCGGGTACAGCGAGTACCTGTGACGGAATCCGCTGGTCGGGTTCATACCAGTACGGCTACGGTCGGCGTCATGCCTGAGGAAGAAGATGTCGACATCGACATCGACCCAAAGGACATTCGGACCGATGTTTACCGTTCCTCTGGTGCCGGTGGTCAACACATTAACAAGACCTCTTCTGCTGTGCGAATGACCCACTTGCCAACGGGGATTGTAGTGGCGATGCAAGACGAACGGTCACAACAACAAAACCGGGCCAAGGCCATGACAATTCTGCGGGCACGGGTCTACGATTACTATAAGCAAGAAGAAGAAAGCGCCTATAACGCTGAACGGAAGTCTGCCGTTGGGACGGGTGATCGTTCAGAACGGATTCGGACGTATAACTACCCTCAAAACCGGGTGACTGATCATCGGATTGGCCTGACCTTAAACAAGCTGGACCGGATCATGAATGGGGAACTCGATGATATTATCGATGCCTTGATTCTTTCCGACCAAGCCGCTAAGCTTGAAGATTTAAAGAATAATGGCTAAGGAACTGACTTATCTACAGGCCCTGCGACGAGGCCAAGCACAGTTGACCGTAGCAGGGCAGGATGCCAGTGCCGCGCAGTATCTACTGACGGCGACCCATGGCTGGACCTTCACGCAGCTCGTGCAAAATTACCGCGCGGTGATGCCGGTAGCGGAAAGCCAAGTGTTTCAGCAACAGCTGGATCGGGTTGCAGCCGGCGAACCGGCGCAGTACGTTTTAGGTCGTGCTAGTTTCTATGGTCGTAACTTTCTGGTAACTGGAGCGACCTTGATTCCCCGTCAGGAGACGGAGGAGTTAGTGGCTTGGATCTTAGACGTCACGTCGGGATCATCGCTACGGGTACTGGACGTGGGAACCGGGAGTGGCGCAATCGCCATATCACTCAAGGCGGAGCGGCCTGCTTGGGCGGTTGTGGCTAGTGATATCTCTGCGGCAGCCGTGGCAGTTGCTCAGACCAATGCCACGACGCTGGCTGCTCCTGTTAACTTTGTGACGGGCGATTTATTTGCGCCGGTCGCTGGTCAGCAGTTCGACGTGATCGTGTCAAATCCGCCGTATATCGATCGAACCGAAGTCGGTGTGATGGATGATTCCGTCAAACGATACGAGCCAGAAGGGGCATTATTTGCGGCGAACCACGGGTTGGTGTTTTACCAACGCTTTGCTGCGGAACTGGCAACCTATCTGCTACCAGGCGGTCAGTTTTTTGCTGAGATCGGGTATCACCAAGGTGCTGCGGTCAAGGCCATCTTTGAGACGGCCTTACCAGCAACGACAGTGACTGTGCGGACGGACATCAATGGTCATGATCGCATGGTTCGCGTGCAGTTTTAGTTTTTTTGCGATGGGAGAGAAAAGATAGTTTATGGAAACCAAGATTTTTCAATCGAATCAAATCGATGAGGCGGCCGCAGCCATTCGAGCCGGTGAATTGGTTGCTTTTCCCACGGAGACCGTCTATGGTCTGGGTGCGGATGCCACTAATGAAGCTGCGGTCAAGCAGGTCTACCTGGCGAAGGGCCGACCGAGCGATAATCCGCTGATCGTCCACGTGACCGGGAAAGACACGGTCAAACAGTACGCCAAGCCCTTGTCGGCAGAGGCGGAAGCGTTGATCAAGGCATTTTGGCCTGGTCCACTGACACTGATCTTTGAGCTACAACCCGGAAAATTATCGAAGGCCGTGACTGGTGGTTTAACGACCGCCGCCTTCCGTAATCCGGATAATCAAGTCACCTTGGACTTGATTAAGGCGGCTGGCGTGCCTTTAGTGGGACCGTCTGCCAACACGTCGGGAAAGCCGAGTCCAACGTTGGCGAAACACGTCTATCATGACTTAAACGGTAAGATTGCCGGCATTCTCGACGATGGGCCAACCAAAGTCGGCGTGGAGTCGACGGTGCTCGATATGTCAACGGAAATTCCAACGATCTTGCGTCCGGGTGGCGTGACCGAAGAACAGCTCGAAGCTGTTATCGGGACGGTACGATCCAACCATCATAAGGTTGGCAAGGGAGAGATTCCTAAGGCTCCGGGAATGAAATACAAGCATTACGCTCCTAATGCTCAGGTGACCATTGTGGATGACGAGGCCGACTGGCCAGCTGCGTTGGCTTGGGCAGCCCAACAGGACGGTACGATTGGCGTGATGGCCTTGGATCACACACTGGCGAATGAAACGCTTCCAGACAACGTTGAACCCTTCTCTCTGGGAGTGGATATGGACAGTGCCAGCCATTTGTTATTTGCGGGCCTTCGACACTATGATCTTGAATCCCCAGTAACTGGCATTCTGGCGCAAGGATTTGCGGCAGACGGCTTAGGAGCGGCATACATGAACCGGTTGAACAAGTCTGCTGGGCAACAACACTTTACGAAGTAGGGTGTATGGTGGCTCAAGCAAAGTGTTAGAATTCTAAATCAAAAATATAAGTGTGATGGCGTCCAACGAATTCGAGTTGGACGCCATTTTTGAATTGTTGGTGGAAAGTAGGCTTACTAACAGTTTGGCCGGATCAAAGTATAAAAAGATAAATGAACCAAACTTCACCCGGAGACTCGGAAAATTTGGTAGAATTAAATTAATGACTAGAAGTTGAAGATTATTATTGCCTGCCAGTAGAGCGACTGGCCAGACCAGTTGCCTATTTGCTGCTCATGCAATTGAGAACACTGGTAAGCTGGTCAATGAGTCAAAGCTAGTTTAACTGGGGGAGACCGAGTCGAAAGCCCGTTTCTTGGCTGGAGGTGGTTTCCCATACTGGGCGGATTCTCTGGCAACCATAGGCGACAATTTTCAACCTTTGGGAATAACTATAGTTCAGGAGGGATCGCCATTGAATTTTAAAGAACAAGATCCAGCGTTATGGGGTGCTATTGCCGATGAAGAACGCCGACAAGAGGATACCATTGAGTTGATTGCCTCAGAAAACATTGTCAGTCACGCTGTTCGGACGGCCCAAGGTTCCGTGTTGACCAACAAGTACGCCGAAGGTTATCCTAAAAAACGTTATTACGGGGGCACCCAGTACATTGATGTCGTCGAACAATTAGCTATTGACCGGGCTAAGAAGCTGTTTAACGCCGAGTACGCTAATGTCCAGCCTCACTCTGGGTCGCAGGCCAATCAGGCCGTCTATGCGGCATTTTTAAAGCCTGGTGACACTATCTTAGGGATGGGACTGGATGCGGGGGGGCATTTAACCCACGGCGCCAAAGTCAACTTTTCTGGGAAACTCTATGAAGCTTACAGCTACGGCCTGAATCCTGAGACGGAACTCCTGGACTACGACATGATTCGCGAGTTGGCCTTGAAGGTGAAACCACAGTTGATTGTCGCTGGGGCGTCAGCTTATTCTCGAATCATTGACTGGAACGCCTTTCGTGCCATTGCCGATGAAGTCGGGGCTTATCTGATGGTCGATATGGCCCACATTGCGGGTCTGGTAGCAGCCGGCTTACATCCAAGTCCAGTCGGCATTGCCGATGTGGTCACGACCACGACGCACAAGACCTTACGCGGACCACGTGGCGGCTTGATTCTCTCACAGGCTGAGAACGCCAAGCGTATCAACTCCGCCGTCTTCCCAGGGACTCAGGGGGGGCCACTAGAACACGTAATTGCCGGAAAGGCCGCCGCCTTCTTTGAAGACCTTCAGCCGAATTTTAAGGACTATGCCCAACAGATTATCACGAACGCTGCGGCAATGGCCGATGAATTCAACCAATTGCCAACGGTTCGTGTGGTCTCCGGTGGAACCGACAATCACTTGATGACATTGGACTTATCCGCTACGGATCTTAATGGCAAGCAGGCACAGGAACTGTTGGATAGTGTGATGATTACCACTAACAAGGAAGCTATTCCGAACGAAACGCTCAGTCCTTTCAAGACGTCTGGTATTCGGTTGGGAACTCCGGCCATTACGACGCGTGGGTTTAATGCCGATGAGTGTCGCGAGGTAGCCCGCTTGATTGTGAAGACCATCCTGAATCCTAATGATGACGCGGTGTTAGCAGGGGTGAAGACCCAGGTTCATGAGTTGACTCAGGCCCATCCTTTAACCGCACTGCCATAAATTTTATGAAAAAGCGTTTTCATTAAAAATTAATCCGTTCTGGTAGCGTAGATAATGGTACAATTGTAAGAAATCATAAAGGAGCGTTTATTCATGGGGAAGTTTCAAGTACTCGACCACCCGTTGATTCAACACAAGTTAACTATTATTCGGAATAAGAACTGTGGCACCCGCAGTTTCCGTGAGGTAGTTAATGAAATCTCAACCTTAATGGCATACGAAGTGTCACGCGACATGCCATTACAGGATAAGGTTATTGAGACGCCAGTGGCTAAAATGACCGCCAAAGAACTTGCTGGTAAGAAAGTGGCTATCGTGCCAATCTTGCGAGCTGGTATTGGGATGGTCGATGGGATCCTAGAGTTGATTCCTGCTGCAAAGGTTGGGCACATTGGTATGTATCGCGATGAAGTGACCTTACAGCCCCATGAATACTTTGTTAAGATGCCATCTGACATTGATCAGCGACAAATTTTTATTGTGGATCCAATGTTGGCTACCGGTGGGTCTGCGATCATGGCCATCGATGCCTTAAAGAAGCGCGGCGCAAGCGAAAAGAACATGAAGTTTGTGTGCTTAGTTTCCGCACCAGAAGGGGTTAAAGCCTTGCAAAAAGCCCATCCAGACGTTGATATCTTTGCGGCTGCCTTGGACGACCACTTGAACGAAGATGGCTACATCGTGCCAGGTTTGGGCGATGCTGGTGATCGTTTGTTTGGGACGAAGTAAACTTTAAAGAGATTCGGCTTAGGGCCGAGTCTCTTATTTGTTTGCCAAAATCGTAACTTTTTGAAATTTGTTCGGCACCTCGGAAGGGTTTTCGGCTTGACCGGACTTATTTGTGTAAAAGGGTCTTGACAACCCGGATTTATTATGGAGCTGATTGCGCACGCAAGTAGACTATGAAACCGGTTACTATCCTTTTCAGCACTAAGCTTTATCCAAGTTCTGAATAATGTTTAGGCTGTGAAAAATTGTTTTGTTTTTTAGCTGAATTGGTGGTATCATTTCCAGTGTATTTGAATGGAGTGCTCGCTTCATTCACTATTCCGCATTTCTCGAAAGAAAGCTTAATAAAAACGTTGGGTGAAACTTTCGAGAAACCGCGTCCATATAGTGTTGAAAAGAGGTGATATTCGGTGAATGATGGTCCAGTTTCGACCTTCCAATTTCTGGGATTAACGTTCAGTACGGCCAACATCGTGTCAGCTACGGTTGTCTTTTTACTTGTTGTTGCCCTGGTTTACTTTACTTCCAGACATTTGGCCATGAAGCCTACCAAGGGGCAAAACTTCTTGGAGTGGCTGATTGATTTTACCAACGGAATTTTGAAGGGGTCCATTCCTACCAAGGAAATTGGTGGTTTTGGATTGTACGGTTTCACTTTATTTATCTTCCTGTTCTTGTCAAACGAATTGGGATTGTTTATCAATCTCTCGTTGCCGAACGGTGCCACCATCGTCCGGAGTCCAACATCGGATCCAATTACGACGTTGACTTTCTCATTGATGACGTTGATGCTTGCGCAATTTGCAGGGGTAAGTAAATTGGGTTACAAGACCCACTTCGGGAATTATATGAAGCCTTTTAAGGTCTGGATAGTTATCAGTATCTTTGAAGAATTCACGAACTTCTTAACGTTGGGTTTACGTATCTTCGGGGTTATCTTCTCTGGCGAAATGCTTTTGGGGATAATTTGGAAGCTTGCGGTTTCACATGGCATCGCAACGATGATAGTCGCTGTACCACTTGAAATGGCCTGGCAAGGGTTCTCAGCTTTCTTGGGAGCAATCCAAGCCTTCGTGTTCGTTACGTTGTCTTCAGTTTACATTTCTCAAAAGCTTGAAGTTGAGGAATAAAGTACTTATCTAATTTTAAGGAGGAAACAAATATTATGGGAGCTATTGCAGCTGGTATCGCTATGGCCGGAGCCGCTATTGGTGGTGGTGTTGGTGACGGTATTCTTATTTCCAAAATGCTAGAAGGTATGGCCCGTCAACCTGAACTATCAGGTCAATTACGGACTAACATGTTCATCGGGGTTGGGCTTATCGAAGCCATGCCTATCATTGCCTTCGTTGTTGCTTTGATGGTTATGAACAAGTAGTTAGTCACAATGATGTTTATATCTGATAGTAGAAGGAGGTGTCAATAGATGCTCTCACATTTAGTGGTTGGCGCAGGGCTTTACTTTGGTGATTCAATTTTCTACGTCATTTGTTTCTTGCTGTTAATGTGGATTGTTAAGATCTTAGCTTGGGAACCAGTGACTAAGATGATGCGCGATCGGGCTGACAAGATCAGTAATGATATTGACTCAGCTGAAAGTTCTCGGAATGAAGCTGCTGACTTAGTTCAGAAGCGTCAAACCGCGTTAGCTAGTTCTCGGTCTGAAGCACAGACGATTGTGAACGATGCCAAGACCAATGGTCAACAACAACGTGAACAAATCGTGACGCAAGCACAAACTGATGTCCAGACGTTGAAGCAAAATGCTCAAAAGGACATTGAACAAGAACGCCAAGATGCCCTGGTCAATGCCCGCAATGACGTGGCGGACCTATCTATTGAGATTGCTTCCAAGATCATTCAACGAGAATTGAAAGCTGACGATCAAAAGGCACTCATTGATTCTTATATCGAAGGGTTGGGGAAGCAACATGAGTCTTAATAGGGCAACTGTAGCTAAGCGCTACGCAAAAGCATTATATGAACTGTTGTCCGAAAAAGACCAACTGGAGTCAGGCTTTACAGAGCTTAAAGAACTTCGCAGTATCTTCCAGGACAACCCGCAATTGAGCACTTTGCTCTCAGACGCTAGCCTGCAGGTTGCTGAACGTGAGACTTTAGTACAACCGTTACTGAAAGACGCATCACCATATATCAAGAACTTTGTTCAAATGGTATATGACTATGGTCGCATGGAAAACGTGGTCGACATCGTTGATCAATTCCAGGCCATGTATGATGAGGCTAACCATACGGTTTACGCTGAAGTCACAACGGCAGTACCTTTAACTGATGATCAAAAGACGAAAATCGAGAAATCCTATGCAGAACGTGTAGGGGCCGATAAGGTTATCTTGAGTAGTCAGGTTGATCCTTCTGTGATCGCTGGGGTCATCGTTAAGGCTGCTGATACGGTTCTTGATGGTAGTTTACGAACAAAAATCAATCGTTTACGGCAGCAACTGCTTGCATAACGAATTCGGTAATAAAGAGGTGAAACTTTCATGAGCATTAAAGCTGAGGAAATCAGTGCTCTAATTAAACAACAATTAGAAAGCTACAAGGATGAAATCTCAGTTGAAGAAACTGGTACAGTTACTTACGTTGGTGATGGTGTTGCCCGGGCCCACGGCCTGAACAACGCTTTGCAAGGTGAGTTGCTGTTGTTTGATAACGGGGTTTATGGGATGGTCCAAAACCTCGAATCCAGTGACGTTGGTATCGTTGTCTTGGGTGATTTTACTGGAATCACTGAAGGCGACTCTGTTAAGCGGACTGGACGAATCATGGAAGTTCCCGTTGGCGATCAATTAATCGGTCGGGTTGTAAACCCACTGGGCCGGCCAATTGACGGTAAAGGGGACATTTCCACGGACAAGACGCGGCCAATCGAACACAAAGCACCTGGTGTTATGGAACGGCAAGGGGTTAACGAACCTCTGCAAACCGGGATTAAAGCCATTGATGCCTTGGTTCCAATTGGACGTGGACAGCGTGAATTGATCATCGGTGACCGGAAGACTGGGAAGTCCTCTATCGCCATCGACACGATCATTAACCAAAAGGGTCAAAACATGATTTGTATCTACGTTGCCATTGGTCAGAAGGCTTCTACGGTGCGTGCACAAGTTTCTACGCTGGAAAAATTCGGTGCGATGGACTACACGATCGTCGTGACTGCTAGTCCTTCCGAACCAGCGCCAATGTTGTACGTTGCACCATATGCTGGTGCTGCCATGGGTGAAGAGTTCATGCACAACGGCAAGCATGTTTTGATTGTCTACGATGATTTAACCAAGCAAGCCGATGCTTACCGTGAACTTTCTCTGATTTTACGGCGGGCACCAGGTCGTGAAGCATATCCTGGTGATATCTTCTACACCCACTCCCGTTTGCTGGAACGGGCTGCTAAGTTAAGTGACGAACTGGGTGGCGGTTCAATGACGGCTTTGCCTGTCATCGAAACCAAGGCCGGGGACGTTTCTGCTTACATCCCAACCAACGTTATTTCTATCACCGATGGTCAAATCTTCCTGAACAGTGATTCATTCTATTCTGGGATTCGACCAGCCATGGATGCCGGGACTTCAGTTTCCCGGGTTGGTGGTGACGCTCAAATTAAAGCCATGAAGAAGGTTGCTGGGACGTTGCGGTTGGACTTATCTGCCTACCGTGAACTTGAATCCTTCGCCCAATTCGGTTCTGATTTGGATGCCGCAACCAAGGCTCGACTAGACCGTGGGGCACGGACCGTGGAAGTCTTAAAGCAAGGCTTGCATGAATCCGTTCCGGTTGCCAAGGAAGTTATTATCTTGTTTGCGTTGACTCATGGTCACTTGGACAAACTCGAAGTTGAAGACGTTCTGCGTTACCAAAACGAGTTGTTTGACTACATGGATGCCAGCCATCAAGACCTCGGAGACACAATTACCAAGACTGGGAACTTGCCAGAAGGCGACTCCCTCGAAAAGGCCATTGCTGAATTCGATGCAACTTTCCAACCAACTGTTAAGGCTGATAACACGGCTGCAGCAGACACGGCTGATTAAGATTACTTGAAGGAAGGATGGTGAGAAATAATGGCTGAATCAATTCATGACGTCCAACGTCGAATTAATTCCACGAAAGCAACCCGTCAAATTACGGCGGCAATGCACATGGTTTCGACCGCGAAGTTAAATAAGATTCAGAAACACGCAGTCGGCTACCAAGACTATGTTTCGAAAGTTAAGGCTGTCGTTATGCATCTTTCACAGTCTCATCTGTTAGATAATTCCTCAAGTAGCCTACAGTCGAACCGTCCAGTAAAGAAAACCGCATATTTAGTGATCACCTCCGATCGTGGAATGGTGGGTAGCTATAATAGTAGCGTGCTCCGGGAAGCCAATACGTTCATTAGTGAACGGACACCTAATCCTGACGACTACATGGTGTTAGCCGTTGGGGGAACCGGTGCCGACTTCTACCGGAACCGTGGAATCAATGTGGCTTATGAATACCGTGGGGTCAGCGATGTGCCTGAATTTAACGAAGTTTGGGAAATCGTTAAGACCGTGACCACGATGTTTAACAATGAGGTGTTTGATCAACTCTTTGTGTGCTACAACCACTTTGTAAACCGGATTTCATCCCGTTTTCGGGCTGAAAAAATGTTACCAGTTGATAAGGAAACTTTGTCGACTGATGCGGCAAACGATACGCAAGCTGCACCTTTAACTGCTGAATACGATACCGAACCTTCTGAAGAAGAAGTGTTGCAGGTCGTGCTGCCACAATACGCAGAAAGCCTAGTTTACGGTGCAATCTTGGACGCGAAGACTTCCGAACACGCATCAAGTTCAAACGCGATGCAATCAGCTACTGATAATGCCGATGATTTGATTGGAACGTTGCAATTGCACTATAATCGTGCACGACAAGCAGCAATCACCACTGAAATCACCGAAATTACTGGTGGCCAGGAAGCCTTAAATAATTAATGACGGGAGGAATTAACGAATAATGAGTGCTGGTAAAATTGTTCAAGTTATCGGACCTGTTGTTGACGTTGAATTCCCACTGAATGATGAATTACCTGACATCAACACCGCCCTTAACATCAAAAAAGATGATGGTAGTATCCTTGTAACCGAAGTTGCCTTGGAATTAGGTGACGGGGTTATGCGGACGATTGCCATGGACGGTACCGATGGTCTTCGCCGGGGTATGGAAGTAGAAAACACGAAAGCTTCTATTTCTGTTCCTGTCGGTGACGATACTCTCGGTCGGGTGTTCAACGTTCTGGGGAATCCTATTGACGGCGGTGCCGAATTTGGACCAGACGCAGAACGGATGCCAATTCACCGTGATGCACCTAAATATGACGAATTAAACCCTACGACTGAAATCCTGGAAACGGGTATCAAGGTTATTGACTTACTCGAACCTTACGTTCGTGGTGGGAAGATTGGGTTGTTCGGTGGTGCCGGTGTTGGTAAGACCGTTTTAATTCAAGAATTAATCCATAACATTGCGCAAGGCCATAACGGGATTTCCGTCTTCACCGGTGTTGGTGAACGGACTCGTGAAGGTAACGATATGTACTGGGAAATGAAAGGCTCAGGGGTTTTGAAGCAAACGGCCATGGTTTATGGTCAAATGAACGAACCCCCTGGTGCCCGGATGCGGGTTGCCCTGACTGGTCTGACCATTGCGGAATACTTCCGTGATGTTAAGGGCCAAGACGTGCTGCTCTTCATTGATAACATCTTCCGGTTCACGCAAGCTGGTTCTGAAGTTTCTGCCCTCTTGGGTCGGATTCCTTCAGCCGTTGGGTACCAACCAACGTTGGCTACTGAAATGGGTCAGTTACAGGAACGGATCACGTCGACGAAGAAGGGGTCTATCACCTCTATCCAAGCCGTTTACGTGCCTGCCGATGACTATACCGACCCTGCTCCTGCCACGACTTTCGCCCATTTGGATGCCACGACTAACTTGGAACGTGCTTTAACGCAACAAGGGATTTATCCAGCCGTGGACCCATTGGCTTCAACGTCTACTGCCTTGGCCCCTGAAATCATCGGTCAAGAACATTACGACGTTGCTACGGAAGTTCAACACGTCTTGCAACGGTACCATGAATTGCAAGATATCATCTCTATCTTAGGGATGGACGAACTTTCCGAAGAAGAACAAACGATTGTTAACCGTGCTCGGCGGATTCAATTCTTCCTGTCACAACCATTCTCCGTTGCTTCACAGTTTACGGGTATGGATGGGAAGTATGTTAAGTTGGATGATACTGTCCGGAGTTTCAAGGAAATCTTAGATGGTAAGTATGATGACCTACCAGAAGATGCTTTCCGGAACTGTGGCGCTATCGAAGACGCTGTCGAAAAGGCTAAGCAAATGAACGCTGCCGTTGCCAACAACTAGGGAGGGATTCTAATTGGCTGATAATCAATCAGTATTATCCGTTAGTATCGTAACCCCAGATGGCCGGGTCTATGAAGACGATGGTGAACTCTTGGTCATTAAGACTAAGTTGGGTCAACTCGGGATCATGCCCAATCACGTGCCCGTCATTTCTTCTTTGGAAGTTGACGAAGTACGGGTTAAACATGATGGTGAAGAGGATGAAATTGCCGTTAACGGTGGATTCCTAGAATTCTCCGATAATGTTGCCACCATTGTTGCTGACAGTGCGGAGCGTCAAGACGATATTGACGTCGGTCGGGCCGAAAGTGCTCGTGCTCGGGCGCAAGCTGCCATTAAAAAGGCGCAAGACGCTCATGACGAAGATACTTTGGCACGGGCTGAGGTCGCTTTGCGGCGGGCCATCAACCGAATTAACGTCGCCAACCATTAAGCACACAAATGCATGTCAAAAAGGGCAATTCTCACTAACGGGAATTGTCTTTTTGATTACATAAAATTAAAAGTGGTCTTCGAACGTAGGTGGCATTAGAATGAGCATGTAAACCTGATGATGGGGAATTGGTATAGGTGCTAGGGAAGCTAAAGTTCGGAATTTGCTGATGACAAATTTTAGCATTTTGAACGAATGATTAGCAATGAAATCCGTTTACCCTATAATTTTAAATGAAAGGACCCCTGGAAACATCATTCGTTGAAATTACTTATAGTTTGTTCAGTCATAGCTATTAATAAAAGCAAATGTAATATTACAAACGCCGATTTTGCTGGAATTTCAAGGACAAGCACGAAAAATTATGCTATAGTTGGTGAGAATGTTTAGAGAGGATTGAGTTAATGAAACTTCTAGGGTTGCAGGCGATTTTAACGATTGTTAGTCATTTGACGTTCATTGCCCTCGCATTTTGGGCTATTTCGGCGTTACACATTGAACGACTAATGTCGGTGTACCCCCGTCAGGCACGGGTTGTTATCGTGATGTTATCGGTAGCGATAGGGTACGGCTGTAGCTCGTTCTTTCTGGACTTCATCAATAATGTTCGTAATCTGGGCTATTTATTATAGGCAAGCCCGAAAATTCTTTGGAGGTATCCCATGGAAAAAATTATCGTTCATGGTGGGAACCGCTTAACTGGTGAGGTTAACATCGAAGGGGCTAAGAACGCGGTTCTGCCAATTCTAGCAGCCTCGATCCTTGGTCAAGATGGACTCACCCACTTAGCAAATGTTCCAGTTTTATCTGATGTTTATACGATGAACAAGGTCCTTCGTTTCCTGAACCTACGCGTTGATTTTAACGAGGAGCGGCGGGAAGTTACGATTGATGCGACCCACCAAGTATCAAGTGAAGCACCATTTGAATACGTTTCCAAAATGCGGGCATCCATTGTTGTGATGGGGCCGCTGTTGGCACGATTAGGTCATGCCCGGGTGGCGTTACCTGGTGGTTGTGCTATCGGAACGCGTCCAATTGATTTACATTTGAAGGGGCTTGAAGCCTTAGGTGCCCGGATTGAGCAGCATGATGGCTACATTGAAGCCTTCGCTGACCAATTAAAGGGCGCGCACATTTACTTAGATTTTCCTAGCGTTGGCGCTACACAAAACATCATGATGGCTGCCTGCCTTGCGCAGGGAACGACTGTGATCGACAATGTTGCCCGTGAACCAGAAATCGTGGACTTAGCTAATGTCTTGAACAAGATGGGGGCTCATGTGCGTGGTGCCGGGACGGAAACGTTGCGGATCGATGGTGTTGAGAAGATGCACGGGACGGAACACAATGTGGTTCAGGACCGGATCGAAGCGGGGACCTTCATGGTTGCTGCCGCGTTAACTCAGGGTAACGTGTTGATTAAGGACGGCATTGTTGAGCATAACAAGCCTTTGATCTCTAAATTACAGGAAATGGGCGTACAAGTGACTGAAGAGGCCGCTGGTATTCGGGTTATTGGTCCAGACAAGCTCATGCCAACGGACGTTAAAACCTTGCCATATCCTGGCTTTCCAACGGACATGCAGCCACAAATGACCATTCTACAGCTGGCTGCTGAAGGAACGAGTACGATGACCGAAACCGTCTTTGAAAACCGGTTCATGCATCTGGAAGAATTACGTCGGATGAATGCCCAGTTCCAGATCAATGGACGAACGGTCGTGATGCACGGGCCGACCGACTTCAACGGCGCCGAAGTTGCAGCTACCGATTTACGGGCTGCCGCAGCTTTGGTCCTGGCCGGATTGGTTGCTGATGGCTACACTCAAGTGACGAACTTGAAGTATCTCGACCGGGGTTACTACGACTTCCACAAGAAGTTAACGGCCCTGGGCGCTCAAGTCAAACGTGTTGACTTTCCAGAAGACGACACGGTGGTCTTGAAGAACACGCACGTTAAAAATTAGAAATTATTTAGGGTGGCACTTGTGGCCGCCTTTTTATTATCAAGAGGGTGCTGGCGTGTGTCAGCACCCATTTGACCCGAAAAAATTTTCGGCAATCCGGGTGTGGGATGCTGAAGACGAAACGTTAATAATTCGTTTAGTTCTCGCCTGAGTGTGAGAAACCATTTAGAGTTGCCGGGGATTATGGTATAATGAAATGTTGAAAATTGGCATTAAAAATCAGGAGGACGCATAAGTATGGCGAAAGACATTGGAATTGATTTGGGGACTGCGAACGTTTTAATCTACGTGGTCGGCAAGGGTATCGTATTAAATGAACCATCAGTCGTTGCAATTGATACGAAGACTGATAAGGTGTTAGCGGTGGGCTCCGAGGCTTATCGAATGGTTGGCCGGACCCCCGGTAACATTCGGGCTATTCGTCCCTTGAAGGATGGGGTCATTTCTGATTTTGATATCACTGAAGCCATGCTCTCCTATTTCATCAATAAATTAAGCGTGAAGGGCTTCCTATCCAAGCCCAACATCATGATCTGCGCGCCAACGAACATCACCGAGATCGAACGGAAGGCCATCATTCAGGCTGCCGAAAAATCCGGTGGGGCCAAGGTTTATCTGGAATACGAACCAAAGGTCGCTGCGTTGGGTGCGGGGATGGATATCTTCAAGCCTAGCGGTAACATGGTCATCGATATGGGTGGGGGGACGAGTGACATCGCCATCCTTTCTTTGGGTGACATCGTGGCTAGTCGCTCGATTCGAGTCGCTGGTGATCGGATGAATGCCGAAATCGTGAACTACTTGAAGCATCACCACAATCTGATTATCGGGGAACGGACCGCTGAAACCATCAAGATTAAGATTGGGACGGCCTACCCAGAACCTGGTAATGAAGAAAAGACCATGGACGTTCGTGGTCGGGATTCCGTTAGTGGGATGCCTACTGAGACGACGATTACTGCCGCTGAAGTTGAATTGGCTATCCATGATTCCGTTGATCAGATTGTGTCAGCGGCTATGGCCGTGTTGGAAACGACACCACCAGAATTGGCTGCGGACATTATTGACCGCGGTATCATGTTAACCGGTGGGGGTGCCTTACTTGATGGTATCGACAAGCTCTTCTCAGAAAAACTGACGGTTCCGGTCATCATTTCGGAAGATCCACTGGATAACGTGGCTAAGGGTGCTGGTGTGCTGTTGGAACACATGGACACTAAGACCGCTAAGGAAAATAACTAACAGTCTGTGGCTGACACAGAAGGAGGTGTAGCGATGAAATGGGTACTGACGAAGCTGGTTCGCGGTTATCAACGGTTCATTTCACCGCTATTTCCGCCGACCTGTCGGTACTACCCGACGTGTTCCAATTACATGCTACAGGCGTTAGCCAAGCATGGTGCAGTTAAAGGCGGCCTGATGGGGCTGGCACGCATCCTGCGTTGCCATCCCTTCGTTCGCGGTGGCGTCGATCCCGTACCGGATCATTTCACTTTACGCCGGAACTTCGCGGCCGAACAGGCCTATCGCAAGGAAATGGGCCTTGATAAAAATTCCCCCACTAAATAAAGGAGAGTTGGCATGAGTAAACGAGAAAAAGCAGTGCAAGTCACAGTTGATGAACAAAAATTGCCAGAAGGCGAAACGATGTCTATCTTGAAGATTGGTGACGAAACGATTGGGACGGTCAAGCCTGACGGTGACCGTTTCGAAGCGCAGCTCAATGACGGTGATGTCTACCGTGCAAAGACGGTCGACGAAGGGGTCGAACTGCTCTTACGGGACTACCACCTGCATCGCGGTTAATAATTTTTAGTAAAGTTGGCCGCAGTGAATCGTTAAAGTTCACTGCGGCCTTTATACTTAGGAGTATCTTAGTTTGAAATAAGGAGCAATCATTGTGGCAAAGAATGCGACAGAACAACGGACCGAGACGGATTCCCGAATCGATTGGGGAATCATCTTCTGTGTCCTGATGTTAGCCCTGATTGGGTTAGCGTCCATCTATGTAGCGGCGACCCACGATAGCAGTGCCACGAGTATTACTTCCGCTGTGGTCTCACAGTTAGTCTGGTACGTTATTGGGACGGTTGCCATCATTATCATCATGCAGTTCGACTCCGAACAGTTGTGGAAGGTGGCACCGCTTCTGTATGGATTGGGCATCTTCCTTCTCCTGGCCGTACTAGTCTTCTACAGTAAGACTTACTACATTAATACAGGGGCCCGTAGTTGGTTTGCCATTGGCTCACTGACCTTTCAACCATCTGAAGTTATGAAGCCAGCGTTCATTTTGATGCTGGCACGAGTGGTGACTGAGCACAACAATTTGAATCCAGTGCACACCATGCGTAGTGATTGGGTACTGATTGGTAAACTCATTCTGTGGACCGTGCCAGTGGCCGTACTATTGAAGTTGCAAAATGACTTCGGGACCATGTTGGTGTTCTTCGCCATTGTGGGTGGGGTCCTACTGGTCTCCGGAATCACCTGGAAGATCATTGCACCAGCCTTTGCGATTATCGCGGGTGTCGGAGGTAGTGCTCTTGCATTGGTGACAACCGATGCTGGACGATCGATTCTGGAGAAGATTGGGTTTCAAGCCTATCAATTTTCCCGAGTTGACACCTGGTTACATCCCTCACAGGATACCTCGAACAACGGGTATCAGCTGTGGCAGAGTATGAAGGCAATTGGGTCTGGTGGCATCTTTGGAACCGGGTTCAATGTCTCTCACGTCTACGTCCCCGTCCGAGAATCCGATATGATTTTCTCCGTAATCGGTGAAAACTTTGGGTTCATCGGGGGCTGTGTCTTGATCTTCCTATACTTCCTGTTGATCTACCAAATGATTCGCGTCACGTTCGATACCAAGAACGTCTTCTACGCCTATATTTCCACGGGGGTCATCATGATGATTCTCTTCCACGTGTTCGAAAACATTGGGATGAGTATTGGGCTCCTGCCACTGACTGGTATTCCATTGCCGTTTGTTAGTCAGGGGGGGTCAGCGTTGATTGGAAACCTCATTGGGATTGGATTAATCATGTCAATGCGGTATCATTATAAGAGTTACATGTTTAGTCGTAACGACGTATTTAAATAAAGAGGAGCTCAGATAATATGGCTGAAATGGTAAAGTATTTTTGGACAAAAGCAGTTGCTGACGGTACCCGAATTGGCTTGACGACTGAAGGACAAGACGAGTTAGGCACCATTAAATTCGCTAAGTTGCCTGCTGTTGGCGACACGATCAAGAAGGGTGAAAATCTATTGAGCGTGGAAGCTGACAAAGCCGTTTCCGACATCCAAAGTCCAGTTTCTGGGACGGTTGCTGCTGTTAATCCAGCATTAGCTAACGACTTCGATGCTTTAAACGGAAGCGATACTGACGCCGCTTGGTTTGTGGACGTTCAAGAAGCTTAATTAGAGTGATCGAACCGGTTCGGCTCCACGTGGAGTTGAGCCGGTTTTTGCGTCTTCTAGGGGGAAGTGCATGATTGTGTGACTCTCCATCTCCGGCTGCCAGGGGCTCTGGTTGTTAGGCAACAATGGTGACCTTACCTAGGCCGGCAAAACCAATTCAATTGCCGTGGTTAGCTGATCGCCATGACTGCCATAACAGTTCTGATCTTCAACGAGTCAAACCAGCCGGGTTTTACTTCACCACGCCACCGCTTCTAAAACCGGTTTCTTAGGCCTTTGCCTGCGAGTCGGGTATAATAGAAGTAGCTATTATAGAAATGGAGTGAGTAATATGGCAGAAAAGAATGTGTTTCACATCAACGGCTACTTGGGCTTGTTGATTGTTCTGGCTTTGTTCATTGGTGGGGGCTGGATGATTTTTGAGGGAATCATGGTGCTACTTGCCATTATTATTTTAGTATTGGCCATATTGGCTGCCAGCAGTCTGACCATCATCAGTCCTAATCAGTCTAAGGTCATGACGTTCTTTGGTCGCTACATCGGGACGATTCGGGAGGCCGGATTGTATCTGACGGTGCCGTTAACGAACAAGTCTACGGTTTCGTTGCGAGTTCGGAATTTCAACAGTGCCATCTTAAAGGTTAACGATCTTCAAGGAAATCCCGTTGAGATTGCGGCAGTGATCGTCTTTAAGGTTGTCGATACCAGTAAGGCCTTATTCTCGGTGGAAGACTACGAGCAATTCGTGGAAATTCAAAGCGAATCGGCCATCCGGCACGTGGCGTCCGAATACGCCTACGATAACTTTGGTGATGGTGAAGCGCTAACGTTGCGGAGCAATCCAACTGAGGTTTCCAACCATTTAACGGAAGAACTTCAGGAACGGCTGAACGTTGCCGGCGTTAAAATTATTGAAACGCGGTTGACGCACTTGGCCTATGCCACCGAAATTGCTTCGGCAATGTTGCAGCGGCAACAATCACAGGCCATCCTATCTGCTCGAAAGATCATCGTGGAAGGGGCCGTGTCAATTACCGAGGGGGCCATTTCCCGGTTAGCCAACGAAACCGATCTAGAACTCAGCGATAATCAAAAATTACAACTGATTAACAACATGATGGTATCAATCATCAACGAACGAGGTTCCCAACCGGTTATTAATACGGGTAAAATAGAGTCATAACGACTTGTTGTTAGATGACCTGTCACTGGGGAAAATGAAGTTAACTTTAATGAAGAACTAAGGGTTGAAAGCCAAAATACTCACCTTACTCTTGCGATCGCAGGATTTGTCACCGCTAAATTAGTGACAAGGGTCGCACTCCGGATGCCAGGGATTCCGCTTGCTGTGGGGAACACTGACAACCGCAGGCGGCTAACATGGTTTTAAGAACTTACAAGAATCAGAAAGAAAATCACTGGAGGGTAACAAGATGGATGAACAGATAGGGGAGTTGCAGCAGCAGCTCGCGACCTTAAACGAAGAGTTAAAAAAGGGGACGGTTTTCCAGTCCCTGGGGCCGCGGCTGGGGCAATTGATGGACGGTATCCATCGGCGGCGGCGCACTCCTGTCACGTTACCTGATGATCAGGATGGTATCGAGGAGCTGCTAAGTACGCTTCGCAGCCGGCTTGAGCAAAATCAACCGTTGGAAATTTCTTTGAAGGATTTAGACTTTCTGCTACACCATCTAGCATCACCCAATCCTGCGATTCGGTATAATGGCGTTAATTTCACAGTTTACGATGCGCTGCAGCAAAACGCATTGGGCGTTAACGATATGGTGACATTGGTTAACTTCCTGAGTCGTGACGAGACATTATTCAGTCACATTCTCGAGCCGACCAACGCTGCCATCTTTGGTCGGGCCGGTTCAGCCTCCTTGCTGGCAGTCGCTCTCCACTTTATCGGAGAGAACGATGCTCAGGGGATGGTAGACTACAGCCATTTGGTCAATCAAGTGGCGACTTACATCTGCTTGGAGACAGACACGCGGGGATTTATCAATCAGCAGGGCTGGGCCCACGCCTACGCGGCGATCATTGACCTGTTAACGGTGTTGGCGGAGACCGATATTTTACCAAGGGCCGATAAGCTCTTCTTACTGGTCACCTTGATTGAACGTCTGAAGCGCCTGACCACGCCGCTAATCTATGGAGAAAATGACCGGATGGCTAACTATTTTGTGACGCTAACCAATCGGCACCCGTTGTATGAGACGGTCTTATTGGACGCCCTGAAACAATGGCGACTAGCAGTGGCCCGACGTCGGCGGCCGGACAATCTGGCGGGGTGGAATCAGTTCTTTAACCGCAAGCGCTTGTCTGATGCCCTCCGACTGAGAAATGATGCCAGTCCGAAACTCAAAAAATATTTAAACTCAACTATCGATTTTTTGGGCTGAATTTTTTCGAAAAATATATTCAATTTTTTAGAGAAATGGTATACTGTAGGCTAACCGAAATATATACGATAGGATGAGTGACAAAATGGATACAAAAACAAAGTTACATGTAGGTCTATTATTCGGTGGTAATTCTTCGGAACATGACGTTTCTAAGCGTTCAGCCCACAACATCTACGACGCAATGGACAAGTCACGTTACAACGTTAGCTTATTCTTACTGACGCGTGACGGCTTCGTTTTAAGCGATGCCGCTTCCCGGCGCGTCTTTGATGGTGAAGATGAAGCAACGGTCGCTGCTGAAGAACAAGCCCAAGTAGACGCTACGAACCCATTGGCACCCATTTGGAATTTATCTCAAGCAAAGGATATTGATGTTTTCTTCCCAATTATTCATGGTAACTTGGGTGAAGACGGTACGATCCAAGGGCTTTTCCGCTTACTGAAAAAGCCTTTCGTGGGGAGTGGCGTCTTGGCATCAGCGACGGCCTTTGATAAGGATATGACGAAGCAGGTTTTGACGACCCACGGTATTCGGAATACGAAATACGTGGTCATCACACCGGAAAATCGTGACGAATACGATTACGCCACGGTTCAGGAAAAGTTGGGGACAAACGTCTTCATCAAACCTGCTAACCAAGGTTCCTCAGTCGGCATTCACAAAGCCGGAAATGCGGAAGAATTTAACGCGGGTGTCGCTGACGCCTTTCGTTATGACTTCAAAGTGATGGTGGAAGAAACGATTGCGGGTCCCGAGGAAGTCGAAATTTCCATTTTGGGTAACGAGCACCCTCAAGCATCTAAGCTGGGTGCTATTCGGGTGCCAGAGTCTGATGTGTTCTACGATTACAACAACAAGTTCGTTGACGCCAGTGGCGTGACCTTCGAAGTGCCAGTTGAATTACCAGCTGAACTCACCACGGAAATCACGACGATGGGTCTGCGGACATACGCTGCCCTGGGCTTAAAGGGCATGGCACGGATTGATTACTTGGTTTCCAAGGATGGCGTACCTTACGTCGGTGAGGTCAACACCTTACCTGGGTTCACCAACATCAGCTTGTACCCACAGCTATGGCAAGCTTCCGGGATCAGTTATGCGGATTTGATTGATCGTTTGATTGAACTGGCCTTAGAAGAATTCAAGTATCAAGATGAATTGGCTTACGATTTCATTCCGTTAGATAACAATTCGGCGGCATCAACTTACAAGCCGAAAAAGTAGATTTTACTGATGACCGGTATGGAGCGGAGACGTTTCGTGCCGGTTTTTTGTTGGTTCACGTGTAGGTAAGTAGGGGAGGCCGTTGTTTTGCTAGGATTTGGACGCCGTCTGGTGAGAAGTTGGCGCGTGGGATTAGTCACGCCGGGGATGCTGCTTGGTTGGGAAATGGTAGCCGGACTGTTCGCTCTGGTTCGCTGGTGTGGTCAGCAACCGGGCTGGTCGGTGAGTCTGGTGCTAGCCGCGATTGCTTTGGCAGTGGGAATTGCTGGACAGTTCACGCAATTGGCGCGGTTATTCACTGGGACACCGATTCCTGACTGGCAAACGAGCTGGCAGTTGGCTTGGCGGTACAAGTGGCTCTGGTTGCTGGTGGAACTCTGCGTGGCCGTTCTCGCGTTACCACTGGGGTCGTGGGGCCTGAGTAGTCGGATTCTCGTCCGACTGCCGTTAGCGGCAAGCTGGGTAAATTTTGTGTCGCTTCACCGGCGGCCGGTGGTGATGGTCGCTGCTGTTATCTATCTGCTCTTGGCTGGTTACATACTGTTGTGGGGGCCGCGGCATTTCCGCCGCTTGACACCGCAATTGAAACGGCCGGGAACGGTGGGGCAAATGGCTGGCGGTCTCCTGGTTTGTGGCATGTTCACATTTGGTTGGTGGCTGATTAGTGAAGGCCTAGTGTGGGGCAACAGACTCGGTGGACGTCACGCTTCGGCACAGATGGCAGCAAGTTTGCTCGCGGTTTCGTTGGCTTTCGTCCTGCTACTCTTTGCTGTGACCAGCATCTTGGGCGTGATCACGGTCGTGTGGAGCTGGTGTGGCCAGCCAAACTGTTCGTTAGCGATCGTTTCTGGGCAGTCTCATCGTCACTGGTGGCCCGTTGTTGGCGGTCTCGTCTGTCTGGGCTTAGTTGGTGCTGTCGTTCAGCAGACGCTGACACAACGACCGCAATTTGCCAACATGGCTCTCATTAGCCACCGTGGCGTCGATCATGCCTGGGGTGTTCAGAATACCATTGTGGCCCTGCGACATGTGAGCCGGGAGCGGCCGACCTACGTAGAGATGGACCTCCATGAGACGAAGGATCACCAATGGGTCGTGCTCCATGATGAAAATTTGCGGGTTCTCGCGGCGCGGAACGTCACACCACACCAGTTGACGCTCCGTCAGTTAGAACGGCTGACAGTCCACGAGAATGGCCAATCCACGCGATTAGCGGGATGGCCTGACTATTTACGGGCCGCAGAGCGGTTACATCAGCCATTGATGGTGGAACTCAAGACAACGCCACAGGATTCGGCAGAGATGACCCGACGTTTTGCACGGCAGTATGGGCAACGATTGGTTCGGGACCATGATGTCGTCCACTCCCTGGATTATCGAGTGGTCACACAGCTTCGGCGGCGGGTGCCGCGACTAAAGGTTGGCTATATCTTGCCTTTTAACTGGGTAGCGCCACAGTCGGTCCCGGCAGATTTCTATTCTTTCCAGCGAATTTCGGCTAGTCAGCAATTTATCGTGGCGGCTCATCAGATGGGTGTTCCGGCCTATATTTGGACGCCAGATTCGCGGGTAAAAATGACCCGGATGTGGGCGCTGGGCGCGGATGGTCAGATTACGAATGAATTACGGCGACTACGATCGGTGACCCAGCAGGCGCCACAACGTAATGGGTGGGCTGTGCTCCAGAATTTTATTTATAGCTATTAACTGATTAGCGGACAAGTAGATATTTACTGAAAGTACGAATTATATAAACAATTCGGGAATTAATATACGACCAATTGGGGCTGTTTATTAATTCCTTTGTTTTTAAATGATAAAATGGTATAGACAGATTAAAGTTCCTTAATAAATTCGCATTATGCTTGTAATTCCCAATGAATCACTTATCATGGTAAGTAAGATAAAGCGGTCGAGTCTGGCCAGTCATTACCAGGGGATAAATATTAACGCCTATTATGATTTGCGGTCGGGGAACCGGCGTTGATGACGTTTGCGTAATGTTCGGATTTATCGGTTGACAGCTACCTAACGTTACGAATCGTAGGGAGAGATGAGATGCGTTTATTAGGGAATAAGGTTAAACAATACCGGAAACAGAAGAATTTGTCGCAACAGGAACTGGCTGAAGGAATCTGCACCCAAGCTACTGTTAGTTTGATGGAAAAGAAAGATAAGTTACCTAGCATTAAGATTATTTTACAGATCTGCCGGCGATTGAATATTTCATTGAACGATGTTTTATCGGGATTAGGTAGTGGGTTAGATGAACAGTTTAGCTGTATTTCGCAAGCCATACGACGTGGAGACTATTCATTGGCAGCGGAAATGCTGGCGAAGATGAATATGACTAACGTTCAAAATGGCTTTGACCGCGAGCGGTATCATTATTATCGCGGATTCGTCGAAATGGGCGCCCGGCAACGACCAGATGAAGCCATTTTTCATTTTAATTTATTACTGCACCGTTCTCATCGGATGCCGTGGGATCTCTATGCAATTGTGGGTAACGTCGGAATGGCGGATGCCTATATGGCACGGCAGGAGTTGGATAAGACCCGTTACTATCTGAACGCGGCTAGTAACTATCTCGACGACTTCGAGTGGCACGATGAAGAGAACTTCCAGCGGATGATCTGGGCGCGCTACCGGATTGCCAAGATGTATCTCGACATAGATCAGCCACAGATGGTGATCGAAAATGTTGAAGCGGCGTTGCGTGCGGTCAAGCACCAGGCTTCACTATACTTAATTGACGTCTTGTATGAGCTAAAGGGGCAGGCGGAACAAGCCTTGCTGGCGACCGCAGCTGCGAAGCGTAGTCTGGTGATTGCCCGGACGCTTGCTCTCGTGACACATAACGTGGCTCTGCAAGAACGACTGACGCCTCAGATTGGTGCGATGCTAACTGAATAGTCAGAAAGAGTGTGGCAAAAGGCAGTTAACGGCCGAGAGTTAAGGCTGATAACTGAAGAATTCTAGACTAGAAATTGTGTGAATACAAAGGGACCGTGACAGTTGTCACGGTCCCTTTGTAGGTGATGACTAAAGGTTGAAAAAAGTACCGCCACCCCCCACAGGGATGACGGTACTTGGTTTTAAATAATAATTGTGATTATCTTTCAGACTTCGTGTTCTTAGCTGGCTGGTTGTTTTGGTCGGTCCGAACGACGATGACGTCGCAGACAGCGGTCCGAGTGACGTATTCCGTGACGGAACCAATGAGTAACCGTTCCACCGCATTTAACCCGGTAGCACCGATCATGATGAGGTCAGTGTCGTTGTCTCGTGGAACGTCACGGGCGATAATGGTCTTTGGTGCACCGTACTCGATGGCATAATCGATATTTTCTAAGCCATCAGCCTTGGCATCGGCCACGTATTTGTCCAGTGTCTTCTTCGCCGTTTCCGTAACTTGTTCAACCATGCTGGTATCGAAGCTGGAAATATTTTGGAAAGCCCGCGTATCAACAACGTGAACGAGATGTAAATCAGCATCGTTACGCTTAGCAACAGCGACCGCTTTCTTAAAGGCTAATTCGGCCTCGTATGAACCGTCAACTGGAACTAAAATGTGCTTGTATTGTTGTAACATATTGTTCACCTCTCATTACTTTATACTCTTATCATACGTTATTTAACGCCAAATAAAAAGCAATATGGTGAAAAAAGGTGGAAAACTTGGAAACGGTTACCGCTTTGGAAACCAGTGCAAAAGCATCAGTTGGAAAGTCATAATTGCAATCACGCCGGCTAGTAAAGTCAGTGAAATAAAGATGGTATTATTCATGATGGTGGCAATAGCTGCTAGCACACCGATGATCATGAGGATGGTACCGCAGATGACGAGGACACGGCTTAAATTCGGAAACTCTTCTGGGTGAAAGACCAGAAAGGGGCGTTGGCGATGGCTAAAGGCAAAATAGCCGATACCGAATGAGAGTAGGGTGTAGCAAATCATAAGAATCGTGATGACCATGAGGGGCCTCCTTGAATTTTTTAGAATTTTAAATTTTAAAATTTTTTTGTCACTTTACGCAATATTAGTCGCGACAGAATCGTGGTGGTAAGTCAGTAACTGCCACTAGCCGATGTCAATCTACCTAGAATAGCACACTGACGCCAAAAGAAAAGGGCCATTCAATGGAATGGCCCGCAAAGCACGAATGCTTTTGATGATCTAAGTGGTGCCGTTAATTGTCTAGTCATGTTGACCCGCGATGACAAATGCAGGGGGGAGAGCGTGGCAGAGCGTCTGACTTCCAAGTGAAAAGGCATGTCATGTTCTCTGCCCTTAGGCAATCCCGTTTTATAATTACTTGTTCGGCAACTTGTAGTGAGACAACGCGTACACCTTAGAACCACTTGTATAGTAGCATATTTTTATTAATAATTCAATTCGTTACGTTCGATTGGCCCGGCGGAGACGGTCGTACTGTTCCGCAAGTTGGCCTTCAAAACGGCCGTTCATCTTGGGATGGTAGTACTGGGCGTCACGGAGGGTGTCTGGTAGATACTGTTGTTTGACCCAGTCGTTAGGGAAATCGTGAGGGAATTGATAGGCGGTGCCGTGGCCTAACTTCTTGGCACCAGCATAGTGGGCGTCTTTCAGACGGTCTGGAACCGCGCCATTGTGGCCGTTCATGACATCTGCCAAGGCCTCATCTATTGCGGTGATGCCGGAGTTGGACTTGGGTGACAGACAGAGCTCAATGACCGCGTCGGCTAGAGGAATCCGACCCTCGGGTAAGCCCAACTGCTGGGCGGCAGTGACGGCTTGAACGGTGCGGGCAGCGGCCGGTAAATTGGCCATACCAATGTCTTCATAGGCAATCACCATCAGCCGCCGACAGATTGCGGGCAGATCACCTGCGGCTACCAGTTGGCCCAGATAATGGAGAGCGGCGTCTGTGTCGCTACCCCGAATTGACTTCTGAAAGGCAGAAATCACGTCATAGTGGGCATCCCCGTTCTTGTCACCAACCAAAGCGCGGCGCTGGAAACATGCCTCGGCAACCTCGAGGGTAATATGAATGCGTGCGTCACCCCCCGGCGGCGTCGACTGTGCTGCGAGTTCCAAGCCGTTGAGGGCGCTTCGTAGGTCACCATTGGTTGCACCAGCCATGAAATGAAAGGCATCGTCATCAATGTCCAGTGGGAGATCACCCAGTCCCCGTTCCTTGTCTGTAAGGGCACGACGCAGAGCCGTTTCAATGTCGTCTAAGGAAAGCGGATGAACCTCGAAAATTTGCGTCCGGCTTCGAATGGCCGGATTGATGTTGATGTAAGGATTCTCGGTGGTTGCCCCGATCAGAATGATTCGGCCGCTCTCCAAGTGGGGGAGCAGAAAGTCTTGTTTGGTCTTATCCAACCGGTGAATTTCGTCCAGTAAGAGAATGACGGTGCCACTCATCTTGGCTTCGGCCGCCACGACTTGAAGGTCCTTCTTGGAATCGGTCGCCGCGTTCAACTTGCGGAAGGCATACTTGGTCGATCCAGCAATCGCACTGGCGATGCTGGTCTTTCCGGTACCCGGCGGTCCGTAAAGAATCATAGAGGATAGTAATTTTGCCGCAACCATCCGGGCAATGATCTTACCCGGGCCGACCAAGTCTTGTTGGCCGACCACGTCTTCTAAACGCTGTGGTCGCATGCGGTAAGCAAGTGGTTGTGCCAAAAATTGAAACTCCTTTCGTTACTTACCCAGGAGTTTGTCCAGTAGGGACTTCTTCTGGGTATCAGCGTCCGTTTGGTTCTGGTGCGGGTACTTTTTAGTAAGTGTGATGGGATTGTCGTTGATAGCGTGGTCGCTGGCAACGATTAAACCGTAGTCATCGGCGGCCATCCCGTAGAAAATATCGTTACGAATCGTAAATTTTAGATTGTGTTGGGCGGCCAGCTTCATATAAGGGGCGAGGTCGGCCTGCTCAATGTGACCATTTAAGATGATTTGATAATCGGGATGAGCCGTGATCTCAGTGATGAAGGCGTCCAGATTATTCCGGTCGTTGACTTCAGCAATGGTCATGGCCAACGACACCCGTTCCCGGAAGGTACCCAGGTAGCGGCGTTGTTCATCCGGATTGACTTTGGGTACCCCAAAGGTAGAATTTTGTAAATGTTTGTCCATCTGACTCTGTTCAGCCATGTCTAATCCCTCTTTTCAAGTTAGTGTTGTTAGTATACCATGGAATCAAAGTGACTTTCAGCGAGGGGGACTCATCATGTATCAAGATCAGGATTTTCACGTGTTTGACGACCAAACGTTGCCGGGACGGTTGGGGAAAATTCAAACGTATATTGATCCCAAGTTCACGGCGACCGTGGCCGATTTGGCGCCAGTCTTTGCGAAGCTAAGTATGCCGATTTACGCTCATGTTTCCCAGCACCGACGGCGGACGAAGAATCCACCGACTGACACTTGGGTGGCTTTCAGTACGTCCAAGCGGGGTTATAAGATGTTGCCGCACATTGAGATTGGTTTCTGGGACGACCGGTTCTTCATCTGGCTGGCAGTGCTACAGGAGGCCAAAGAGCGGCAGGCATTGTTGCATAGTCTGAAGGAAGATTTGGTGCGCCAGTTGCCAGCTGGATTTGAATGCGGTGGCGACCATACGGATAAGAACACAGGGATCCCTTTGACTCGCGAGGCCTATCAGGCGTTGATGGCCACCCAAACGCAGCGTCATGCTGAGTGGCAGGTGGGACGAAACTATCGACGTGGGGATGCCTTCTTCACGTTGACGCAGGCGGATCAGGCACAGGTGATACGTGACGATGTGACGGCGTTGTTGCCGATCTATGACCAGTTGATTCGACTTTAAACATGAGAAAACGGGTGGGACTGGTTGCAATCCCAACTGGGGACGGGTAATCTTAAACCTAGCTTGTTCAATGGGGGAGGATTTTTGTGATAGATATACTTAAAAAGTGGTGGCAGAATCCACTGACGGCCTACTATGGGTCACTGATCTTACTGATTATTATCGCGTGGTGTGCGCGGGGCTTTCTGTCACTAGCGTTGTTCACCATCATTTTCATTTACTTAGGCAATGCGGCGATTGTGGGGATCGAGCGGCACTTGCATCTGCATCATCTGCTGACGACGCTGCTGGTTTACCTGTTATTTCTGGGAGTACTGGTCGCGGCGTTCGGGCAAATTATTCCACCGTTGGTGTCCGAGGCCTCGGGTCTGCCACACACCTTAAATTCACTGGTTCAAACGTATCCGCAGTTGGAATCGTCACTGACCAAGTTGGTCAAGAACCTGACGCAGAATGCCACGGTTATCAGTAACGGCAAGGCGATGCTATCCAGTGGGATGGTGAAGCTGTCACGCTTCAGTTCCGGTGTTGAAACGGTGATCCTCGCGTTCTTCTTCAGCTTTATCTTTAACTTGACTAAGGCACAGCTGCAACGGTTCGTGCACGCCTTTACCAAGAGCCGGTTTGCCGGACTCTTCGTGCCGATGGGCAGCTTGGTCTTAAAGTTTGTCCACATCTTTGGAACGGTCATCGAAACGCAATTAATTATCTGCACGATCAATACCATCTTGATGGTGTTGGGCCTCTGGCTGATTGGGATGCCGAGTTTGCTGATTCTGGGGATTATGGTCTTCTTCCTGGGATTGATTCCAGTGGCTGGGGTTTTGATCTCGATGATTCCACTGGTGATTATTGCTTTTGTCACGGGTGGCTTGATTCGTGTGGCCGAGGTGCTGGTGCTGGTCGTCGTGATTCACATGTTCGAATCGTACTTCTTACATCCACGGTTAATGGCCAATGCCACCAATCTGCCGATCTTTGTCACCTTCATTACGTTAATTGTGAGTGAACAGATCTTCGGGGCGTGGGGACTGATCGTGGGGATGCCACTCGTTGCGTTCTTCTTAGATGTGTTCGACGTGCAGTTGAAGCCCAAAGCTGAGACGTTACCGACGACACCCAATAAATCTTAAAGTTAACAAAAAGGTTGAAAGCCCAATTGACCTAGAAAGGCCAGCTAATAGAGATTTGATCCACAAGGTTAGTTGGAAATTTCCACCTGCGGCTGCCAGAGATTCCGGCGTCTGTGGGGACCGCCTGCGGCCTGAGAAGCGGTCCTCCGGCTCGGTTTGAAGCCCGACATAAACCGTCAGTCTCCAAACACGTCCCACGCTGTAAGCTGGTTCCCAGCTAACACCGTCGCCACAGCTACCTACATCCCTGGCCGCCTCCGGTTATGATTTGTTCTTTAACTTGACATTGCCATGACAATCGCCGGACTGGCAACGTTTGTCCACGATGGTTAATCACTGTCTACGTAGGCTCAGCCGTGGGATTTTCCGAGTGGGTTAACTTAGAAAATGGCGACTTTGACACGCGAATTGAGCGGTTCAAAGCGAGCTGGCAGACCGTTTCTCAGGCTGGCGGCGTCCTGCCCACAGCGTTCCAGCCTAAATTTGGTGAACGGTAAGCCGACTGGTTTAAACAATATATCCAACATTCAGGACTCTAACCTTACTATGTAGTGGGTTACACCAACATTTCATCGTTCAACCTTGTGTTAAAGTTAATCAAAATAAGCTTAGTCTTCCAGGTGAGTAGGGAAGGCTAAGCTTATTTTGGTGTAGCTAGTGCATGACTAATTTAGCAATTAGGAAAATCACGAGTAGTCCCGCGTAGTAGGCCAGTGTTTTAGTGGTAACCTTTGGCGTCTTGCTGTGACGGTCGCGAAGCCACAGTACGAAGACAACCAGCAAAGCGATAACAGCTAGGGCAATTAGCAGATTTAAGATTAATGACAAGCTCATGACGAGATTTAGAATGGGCATGGTGAAGCCTCCAATATGTGGGTTCTGCAGCTTTTAACGCCGGTCTGCATGGTTGGGCGCTGACTTTATTTGAATATTTCTTCGCCGTATTGTTTTATCATGGACTTTCGCCACTCAGTATAGGACTGATTCGAAATATATTCACTTTTTCCAGTCTGAGGATTACGTGCTACGCGAACAGTTGGATTAGGCAAGTCACTAATGTGTGGGACCACGGTACAACGACAACCATCATGAAATGGCGGAAAGTTTACGCCAGAATTTATTCTGGAAGTTTGAAATATCTTTCCATCCATTTTCCCACAATAGGGGCAAGTTATTTTATCAAGGCTGCCAAGGATTTCGTAGCTTTTGGCGTCAAATTTTTTTAATTCAGAGAGCATCTGATTTGAAAGATTCTCCTTACTTTGAATATAAGCAAGTGTTTCTTGTAGTTCCTGAATGGAATTGCCCAATGCATTGGCAACACTGATGGTGCCATCGCTTGAGTGATTCTTGTGAGCCCAGACCAAATTATTATATTTTTTTAACAGGTCATTGCCTTTTAGCGTACAAACAAAGACTTGCTCAGAAATGTAATCATCAAACTGGCCTTCATCAATATTCATAGTTATTCGGTTAATTAATTCTTGTTTCTTCCCGGAAACTTTTTCACCATTGGCATGGAGAATTTCTTTTAATTCGGGAACCAGTAGTGTTTTTAATGATTCGGACGGTGAGGCAGCGCATAGTAGTCCTCGATGAATCAACATTTTACGATGTTCTGATGCATCAATTCCATAATCATATTTGAAATATTGAGGTGTTGTAATAGACTCATATTTGTTATTTGACCAATCTAGAAGAATAATATCACCAGGAAGGATATCTTCTTTAAGCGGCACTAGCAATCTTTTATCTGGTTCTGGAATAGAGACATGTACAAGTATGTGATCAGTTTTCTCGTTATGTAGATCTGCCGATAGAACAGTATGCTTTTGCGGAGACGGTTGCTGCTTTTTTGAGAAGTAGTGTTGCAGTCGTGTAATGAGACTCAAACGAGTCAACTCCTATCCTAAAGTAAAGAATACTTTCCTTTAGTATTACTCTATAGAAAATATTGGTAGGAATCAACAATACTTTAAGGATTCCTACGTTTTTATGACAACAAAAAAGCCCCGCCAACCGGCGAGACTTCTTCAAACCAATCAAGAAGTTAATCTTAACGGTTGTAGTATTCAACGATAAGAGAATCGTCGAGTTCTGCATCTAATTCTTCACGTTGAGGGAAGCGGGTAAGGGAACCTTCCAGCTTGTCAGCGTCGAATTGGACGTATTGAGGACGACCAACAACGGCTTCAACAGCGCCTTTGATGATAGTCATGTCCTTAGACTTTTCACGAACGGAGACAACTTGGCCAACTTCGACTTCGTATGAAGGGATGTCAACACGCTTGCCATCAACCGTGATGTGACCATGGTTAACCAATTGACGAGCTTGACGACGAGTCGTTGCCAAACCTAAACGGTAAACCACGTTGTCAAGACGACGTTCGAGTAAGATCATGAAGTTAGTACCATGGGTACCTTCAGAGATCTTGCCGGCACGCTTGAACAAGTTGTAGAATTGACGTTCAGTCATGCCGTAAGTGAACCGGAGCTTTTGCTTTTCACGCAATTGCGTACCGTATTCAGATAACTTTTGACGACGACCTTGACCATGATCACCAGGTGCGTAAGGACGACGGTTTAATTCTTTACCAGTGCCGGAAAGGGATACCCCTAAACGACGGGAAATACGCCAGCTTGGGCCAGTGTAACGAGACATAGATAGTTCCTCCAATAAAATATTATTTGGAGTAAAATAAGCTGTATATAAGTTTAGTATTCGTGCAGATTGCTTTGCAGGTTTCACCGTATGCAGCCGCAGGTTACTTCCTGAACCAATTGAACGGCAACAATCTGTTGACGAGCTTACCACTTATCGCTGCATTATTTTACACAAACACCAGTATAACCAGAAACACTAGGCTTTGTCAATGTGTTTTAACAAAATACGGGCGAATTCTTCCAACACTTTTTGGTCCTCAGTGGTAAATCGCCCCTTGCTAGGGGAGTCAATATCCATGACGCCTAGCTTGGTACCGTCACTCAGCGTGAGGGGAACTACGATTTCGGCGTTACTGGCGGAATCGCAGGCAATGTGGCCGGCAAATTCGTGGACGTCGGCGACCAGTTGGGTTTGCTGTGTGGCCAGTCCGGTTCCACAGACACCGTGACCATTCTCGATATGCACACAGGCGACGTTTCCCTGGAAGGGTCCTAGAATCAAATCGTCCGTTTCAGGTTGGTACAGGTAGAAGCCCGCCCAATTCACGTCCGCCAGGGTTTGGTTGAGCAAGGCAGATGCATTGGCTAGGTTCGCTACGAGGTTCGTTTCCTCATATAAAAGGGCGTCAAGCTGTTCGGTAATTAAAGGATTGATACGGTCACTCATGAAAGGGCCTCCATTATTTTCGTATTAATTGTTTGATTATAGCCAGAAAGGTTAAGAGAATCATGAAAACGTAGTGAAGCCAGTGCGTCACTTATGCTATAATCAAGATTAGATTAAATTATAAAGTGAACCGAGTTTTTTTACAACTCGTTTAAACGTTGAAATGTTGATGAAGGATGGGGTCAAAATGATTGTGCTAATAGGAATCGTCATACTTGCGGTTGCCGCGTACGTTGGCTTGTTGGTTTACCAGCAACGGATTCGGCGCCAAGTCGCGACGCTAACTACGAAAAAGGAAGCGATGGAAGCTATTCCGTTAGAGGATGAGCTGCAATTGGTAGGGCAATTGAGCCTAACTGGGCAATCGTTAGAAGATTACGAAAATTTGCAGTCCGATTTTTCTGAGATTACTGAGAACCGATTTACACGAATAGATGATCAGTTGGCCCAATTATTGAGCGATTCACGAGGGGTCAACCTGATGCAATTACGGCAAAACCTCACTAAGGTCACAACCTTAGTCGATCAGACAGATGAGCTGATCAAATCCGTTCAGGAACAGTTGACCCACCTCCAAGAAGTCGACAAGCAACATCGGGCAGCCGTGAAGGAATTGGAACAGAAGTATCAGGGCTTGCGGAAGACGTTGCTTGCGAAGAACTTCGCCTTTGGTCCCAGCATCGATGGGCTAGAGGAACAACTGAGTCAGCTGGAAGATCACTTTGACACCTTCTCCCGATTAACGCAAGAAGGAGACCATCAGCGGGCTGCCGACGTGTTGACGCAATTGCACGACGATACGGCAATTTTGGAAGATCTGATCAAGGCTATTCCACCGTTGTACAAGGACTTGACGGTGGTCTTCCCTGACCAAGTCAAGGAACTCCGAAGCGGCTACCAACAGTTGAGTGCCGAGAACTATCACTTTGGCGATCAGAACCTTCCCGAAATGATCAGCGCCATCGAGGATCATATCAGTGCCAATCTCGATACGTTGCGTGATTTGCGGCCAGATGATGCCAAAGTCGTCAATGACCGAATTGCCACGCAGATCGACAGTATTTATGATTTAATGCAAACAGAAATTGATGCTAAGTCACCAGTCGAAGCCAACTTAGACGGTGTGGCAAAGTTTATTGCCCACGCGCAGAATCAGAGTCATGCCCTAATGGCCGAGCTCGATCGGTTGAGTCAAAATTACACGTTAGACCACCAAGAGATCGAAACAGCACGTGAGCTCAACGAACAGCTGCGGGGTATCGATGGTATTTATCAACGGGATATGCAGGATCTGACTGGTAAGACGGCCACTTATTCACAAGTATTGACTCACCAAGAACAGCAGCAAAAGGACTTGGAACAGATTGAGCAGCAACAGTCTGACATTTTGAAGAGTGTCGCCGGTCTCGTCGACGAAGAGAAGCAGGCCAGAGATACGTTACAACAATTTGATTTTGATCTACATAGTTTGCGGCGGCAAGTGGAGAACCTAAATCTTCCGGGGATTCCTCAAACTTATCTGGACTACTTCTTCGTTGTGCGTGACGAGGTGGCGCAATTGGCGACAGACATGGATCAGCCTCAGATCGACATGGAACGCATCACCAAGCAATTGTTGATCATCCAGACCGACCTAGACACGTTACAGGAAAAGACTGACGATCTGATCGATAGTTCCGAGTTGGCTGAGCAACTCTTGCAGTATGCCAACCGTTATCAGACCAGTCACGAGAACGTTGCGACTGCCAGCAAGGAAGCGGCTGATTTATTCGAGAATAAACACCAGTATGCGCAGGCCTTGGAAACCATTGCCACCGTGTTGGATGAGGTGGAACCTGGTTCCTATAAGCGTTTGGAAGATGCTTATTACCAGAGTAAGGGTAAGGAAAAGCCGAAGCGTGATGCAGACGACGCTAAGTCATAATTAGTGATAAAATTGGCCGAGCCATTGTGGCGGGGAAACCCGTTGCAATGGTTTTTTGCTACTTGTTGAAGGATGAAATGTCTAAGTCTAAACCAGCCGGATTACCGTTCGCCAAATTTAGGCTGGAGGCGTTCCACACAGCAAGCGGAATCCATGGCCGCCGGAGTGCGCCCACTTCAACTAGTTTAACGGTGATAACCCGTACTGTCGCAAGAGTAACATGAACATTTCGTCTTTCAATCTTCAGTTATGAATTAAATCGCTCTTAGTTGGGCCTTTCTAGGTGCATCGGGACCTTTAACCTTTTGCGACCCGTGAATAAATCGAAGAAAAAGTAAAGACAGTCATGCGGGTTGAGAACAGGGGCTGTCGGGTAAGGGCAGCGCTGTTGCCAGTCGGAGACGGCAGTGGTCACAGCAGTATTTGATCCAATGCCCGCCAGTTTTCCAAGCAGGGGGCTTGTGGGAACGCGGGATTGTGTTTATAATGAGAAAGAATTTCTATCGGAGTCGAACCAATAGAAAACGGATAAGAGGGTTCAGTATGATTTATTTTGATAACAGTGCGACCACTAAGGCAGCGCCTGAAGTGGTCGATACTTACGCAAAGGTAAGCGCAAATTACTGGGGTAATCCCTCAAGTTTGCATAAGTTTGGCGAACAGGCTTTTAATTTGCTAGAACAGTCTCGGCAACAAATTGCCGACCTGGTCGGCGCTAAGCTGAGTGAGATTCTCTTCACCAGTGGCGGTACCGAAGGCGATAATTGGGCCATTAAGGGGACGGCCATGGCTAAGCGTGAATTCGGGAATCACTTGATTACGACTGAAGTGGAACATCCTGCCGTTCACAATTCTATGGAACAGTTGAAGCAAGATGGCTTTGAGGTCACCTATCTGCCAGTTGATGAGAATGGCCGGGTATCTGCAGCTGATCTGCGCGCCGCGATTAAGCCTAGCACGATTCTGGTGTCCACGATGGCCGTCAATAATGAAATCGGTGCGGTTCAACCGCTCGACGAGATTGCCGACGTGCTGCGTGACTTCCCCCGAATTCACTGGCATATTGATGCCGTTCAGGGAATTGGTAAGGGCTTAGCCGACAAGATCTTCAATGACCGTGTAGACTTCGTTACCTTCTCGGGCCACAAGTTCCACGCGCCGCGGGGCATTGGCTTCATGTACAAACGCCAGGGCCGAACGATTGCACCACTGATGGCTGGTGGGGGTCAGGAACGCAATCTGCGTTCCGGGACTGAAAACCTACCCGCAATCGCTGCGATGGCTAAGGCACTGCGGCTGTTGCTCGATAACGAAGCCGACAAGGTTAAACGTCAGCGAGACATTCGCTTGACCATCTTGCATCACGTGGAAACCTTCCCGAACGTGACGATCTTTTCCAAGGACCTGCCCGTCTTTGCACCCCACATTCTGTGCTTTGCGATTGCCGGTGTTCGTGGAGAAACCATCGTTCACGCTTTCGAGGAACATGATATTTATATCTCCACGACCAGTGCTTGTTCTTCGAAGAAACACGTTGAGTCCAGTACGTTACAAGCCATGAAGGTCGACGACGGCATTGCAACCAGTGCCGTACGAATTTCCTTGGATGAACATAACACGATGGCGGAAGCCGAAAAATTCAACCAAGTTTTTGACGAACTCTACACACAATTTGCAAAATTAAATTAATTTACGAAAGGGGTCGCGCAATGGAATACAGCGAAATCATGGTCCGTTACGGCGAACTATCGACGAAGGGTAAGAACAAGAAAGACTTCATCAAGCAGCTCGGCCAAAACGTGCGTAAAGCACTCAGTACTTTTGAGGGTATCGAAGTCAAAGCACAACACGACCGCTTACACGTGACCTTAAATGGCGCGGACTCAGATGCTGTGATGAAGCGGCTGAAGGGTGTTTTCGGGATTGAAAACTTCTCACCCTCTGTCAAGGTTGCTAAGGACATCGATGAGATCAAGCAAACGGCCATCGCCATGGTCAAAGAAGTCTTCAAGCCAGGGATGACCTTTAAGATCAATACTCGGCGGCAAGATAAGGAATTTCAGTACGACACTTATCAAATGAACGAAATCATGGGAAGTACATTGTTAGAAGCGATTCCTGAACTGACCGTTAAAATGAAACACCCTGACCTGGAATTGCGGGTCGAAGTGCGGATGAACGGCGTATTCTTATCCGGTGAAACCATTCAAGGGGCTGGCGGGTTGCCCGTCGGTACTGGTGGTAAGGCCGTTATGATGCTCTCTGGGGGAATCGATTCCCCAGTGGCATCCTACTACGCTTTGCGGCGTGGGGTGAAGATTGACATGGTTCACTTCTACAGTCCACCATACACATCAGAACAAGCCTTAGCGAAGGCCAAAGAACTGACAGCGCGGTTGGCTGGGTATTCTGGTGGCATTCAATTCATCCAGGTGCCATTTGCCAAGATTCAGGAAACCATCAAGGAAAAAGTTCCCGAAGGTTACCTGATGACCGTTCAACGACGCCTCATGTTGCGATTGACAGCTGCAATTGCTGAGAAGCGGCATGCCAAGGGGATCTTTAACGGTGAATCTTTGGGCCAAGTGGCTTCACAGACGTTGGAAAGTATGGCGGCCATCAATGATGTGACGTCCATGCCAATCCTGCGGCCGCTGCTCTCCATGGACAAGACGGAAATTATCAAGGTTGCCGAAGATATCGACACCTATGATTTGTCCATCCTGCCCTATGAAGACTGCTGTACCATCTTCACGCCACCAGCACCCAAGACACATCCCGACTTGGAAAAGTCCCGGAAGTACGAAGGATACATTGACGTGGAAGGGCTGATGCAAGAAGCACTCGATGGCATTGTCATCTCTGAGATTCGCCCTGGTGATAACTACCTCAATCAAAACGAAGACGTCTTTGCGGAATTACTTTAATCAGTCAAGACACATTAATTACTGAACAACGCTCTGAGCAACTGCTTGGAGCGTTTTTTAGTCATGCTAACGGTGCTAACTTAGTCCGGAAAGAAATCAATCTTGAGTTTTTCGTTATTTTGTGGCAAAACGCTTGTCATGACCCCCTATGTTGCGGGATAATTGAAGCAGTAATCGGTATAGTACCGATGTATATTTTGAAGGGGTTGATCTGCGTGGATGTAACACGGCTCGGCAGTACAATGGCTCTCTCTGGCACACCGCCAGAGGTTGGAGATCAGTTACCAAAGTTTAAAGTGTTTGATCAGAACAATGTCAAAGTTAAGACGGCAAGTTTGGTTGGAAAAGTAACTTTGATCAGTGTTGTCCCGGATCTTGAAACGCCCGTTTGCACGCTACAAACTCGGAAATTCACCCAGCAGGCGGACCACTATCCAGCAGCTAAGTTCTGCACGATCTCGAATAATTCCATTGCTGAACAAACCGGCTGGTGTGCCGCTCAAGGTGTGGAGAACGTTGACCTGTTATCCGATGAAGAATTGTCATTCGGTTACGAAATGGGCCTGTACGTGCCTAACTTGGGCAACTTGGCTCGGTCTATCTGGATTATCGATGATACGGGTAAAATCGTTTATCGGCAAATCGTCACTGAACAATCCGACGAACCGAATTACCTGGAAGCTATCGAGGCTTTAGAAAAATTAGTACCACGTGTTGACCTTTAGGCCAAAATTGCGTAGACTATGTAAAAGTAGCGTTGAACAAGTCAGTAACGTTAGGGAGATTGCTCAGAGAGCCGGAATTGCTGGAAACCGGTGAATTGCCTGACGTGAACGTAGCTTGTGAGCTGCTGGGCTGAACCAAGAGTAAGCCTAGACCGGAGCACTCTCCGTTAACAAAGAAGTTAAGTGGGGCATAAACGCCCAATTTAGGTGGTACCGCGAAGACTCTTCGTCCTAATTTCTAGGATGGGGAGTCTTTTTGTGTTCACCGACAGTTAACTTGGTGAGTTGTAGTTGTTGTGAAAGCAGAAGCTGAACGCTAAGTGATTGACAGTTAGCCAGTAAGAGAAGAAAGGAATTGATTGATATGGCAGACAAGCAAACCGACATGCCTACCAAGTATGATCCGACCGCCATTGAGGCCGGCCGTTACCAAACTTGGTTAGACGAGGATGTATTTAAACCCAGTGGTGACAAGAAAGCCACCCCTTATTCCATTGTTTTACCGCCACCAAACGTGACTGGAAAGTTGCATTTGGGCCATGCTTGGGACACGACGTTACAAGACATGATCATTCGGCAGAAGCGGATGCAAGGTTTCGATACGCTCTGGCTTCCGGGGATGGATCACGCTGGAATCGCGACACAGGCCAAGGTTGAAGCCCGATTACGCGAACAGGGGATTACCCGTTACGACCTCGGTCGTGAGAAGTTCGTCGATAAGGTTTGGGAATGGAAGGATGAATACGCCGCAACCATTCACAAGCAATGGGCCAAGATGGGGCTGTCCATGGACTACTCCCGTGAACGCTTTACCCTTGATGATGGGTTATCCGACGCTGTTAAGAAGGTCTTCGTTTCCCTGTACAAGAAGGGCCTGATCTACCGGGGTGAATACATTATCAACTGGGATCCGCAAGCCCGAACCGCCTTATCTGACATCGAAGTGATCCACAAGGACGACAAGGGTGCTTTCTACCACGTGCAATATCCGTTTGCTGATCCGGAATATACCTTTAATGGCAAGCATTACATCGAGATCGCTACGACGCGTCCCGAAACCATGATGGGGGATACCGCCGTTGCTGTTAACCCCGATGATGACCGGTACAAGGACTTAGTCGGCAAGAAAGTTATCTTGCCACTGGCCAACCGTAAAATTCCGATTATTGCCGACCAATACGTCGACATCAACTTTGGAACGGGGATGGTGAAGATTACGCCAGCCCACGACCCTAATGACTTCTTAGTTGGGAACCGGCACAACCTCGAACGCATCAACACCATGAACGAAGACGCGTCGATGAACGACCGCGCCGGCAAATACGCTGGTATGGATCGGTTCGACGCTCGTAAGGCTATGGTTGCCGACCTGGACGATGAAGGCCTGCTGATCAAGGTTGACCCTATCGTTCACTCAGTTGGACATTCCGAACGGACCGGGGTTCAAGTCGAAGCCCGACTCTCGACCCAATGGTTTGTGAAGATGAAGCCACTTGCCGAAGAAGCCATCAAGAACCAAGAGGGTGACAACGCGGTTGATTTTGTGCCAGAACGTTTCGAAAATACATTCACACAATGGATGGAAAACGTCCACGACTGGGTTATTTCTCGTCAACTCTGGTGGGGTCACCGAATTCCAGCCTGGTACAACAAGAAGACTGGCGAAGTTTACGTTAACGAAGAAGCACCTAAGGACATCGAAAACTGGGAACAGGATCCCGATGTGTTGGATACTTGGTTCTCCAGTGCGCTGTGGCCATTCTCCACGATGGGCTGGCCTAATGAAGATAGCGCCGACCTGAAGCGCTACTTTCCAACCGATACTCTGGTTACCGGTTACGATATCATTTTCTTCTGGGTCTCCCGGATGATCTTCCAAAGTCTTGAATTCACCGGTAAGCGGCCGTTCAAACACGTGCTCTTACACGGCTTGATTCGGGCCGAAGATGGTCGCAAGATGAGTAAGTCTCTCGGTAACGGGATCGACCCAATGGATGTCATTGACAAGTACGGTGCCGATGCCTTGCGTTGGTTCCTGTCCACCGGTTCAACGGCGGGGCAGGATGTTCGGTTCAGCTACGACAAGATGGATTCCGCATGGAACTTCATCAACAAAATCTGGAATGCCAGCCGATTCGTCATCATGAACTTGGGCGAAAATACCAAGCCAGTGGTTCCGGCAGCTGACAAATGGGACTTGACCGACAAGTGGATCTTGAGTCGGTTGAATGACACGGTCAACCACGTCACCGAAATGTTCGACAAGTTCGAATTCGGTGAAGCTGGTCGTTCTCTCTACAACTTTATCTGGAACGACTTCTGTGACTGGTACATTGAAATGAGTAAGGAAGTCTTGACCGGCGACGATGAAGCTGCCAAGGCGACCAAGCAAGAC
The DNA here is from genome assembly GCF_045862015.1 of Levilactobacillus muriae. NCBI lineage: Bacteria > Bacillati > Bacillota > Bacilli > Lactobacillales > Lactobacillaceae > Levilactobacillus > Levilactobacillus muriae. The sequence goes on along the minus strand of NZ_BAAFRU010000006.1, from coordinate 90,525 downwards.
TTATTGGCCTACGTCTTAGACCAAACCTTGCGCCTGCTTCAACCAATCATGCCATTCGTGACCGAAGCCATCTGGCAAGCAATGCCACACGATGGGCAGTCCCTAGTGACCGCCGCTTACCCAGTGGATCATCCAGAATTCGCCAATGCTACGGCCGAAAGCGACATGACAAGTTTGATCGACCTGATTAAGGCTGTCCGGAATATTCGGGCCGAAGCCAACGCACCAATGTCCACGCCAATTGACTTGCAGATCAAGACCAGCGATGCCAAGTTGCAGAGTGTCTTTGAAAGCAACCGTGACTTTATTGACCGGTTTGTGCACCCGAAGGACTTTGAAATTGGCGCTGACTTGACCGCACCTAAGCTGGCCATGACGTCCGTGATTACTGGTGCTGAAGTTTCCGTACCACTTGCCGAACTGGTCGACTTGAACGATGAAGCCGCGCGCCTGGACAAGGAAGTCGCTAAGTTCACGGCTGAAGTGCAGCGTGCAACCAAGAAGTTAGGCAACGAACGCTTCGTTGCCAACGCCCCAGAAGACGTGGTTAACGCCGAACGTGAAAAACAAGCGGATAACCAAAAGAAGTTGGAAGCTACGCAACAACGTTTAGCTGACATTAAGGCGCAACTGTAAGCACTCACGGGTGAAGGTTGTCGGCGGCGGATGCCAGGATGGTGGTCGCCGGCTAAGTAAACGAGTACCCATAGCCATTAATGGCTGCGCAATAAGCTTATCTGGTTTTACTGAAGTCATCATTCCTGTTTGGGAGTGATGATTTTTTTGCGGTCAGCGTTACAAATTTGCCCGACACTTACTACTAATGTAAAAATACCGGGATTGGTGTCAATATTTGCGAGAAGTTAACTCTTTCTTAATGACTTGGGGAGCTTATCTAAGTGTATGAATGGAATAGACTAATAGTTGGCAATTTTGGAGCAGATTATTGGTAACCTAGTCGAAACGTGTTCCAGCAGGTAACCGGACAAGTGTCTGCTACCACACTTTTTTAAAATCTGCTACACTAAGAAACAGTGACGCAAGCGGGAGGTTTTCATTTTGGTAGAAACATATACTGAAGCTCTGCAGTTTATCCACGGTCGAGACCGCTTCAAGAAGAAACCGACTCTGGACCGGATGCGGCAGTTCATGCACATCCTGGGTGATCCGCAGGAAAAGTTAAATATGATTCACGTTGCCGGAACCAACGGAAAAGGGTCCACGGTGGCCTTCTTACGCGATCTGTTCATGGCAGAGGGGCAAACCGTGGGGACATTTACGTCGCCCTTTATCACCCGGTTCAACGAACGTATCAGTACGGATGGCCGGCCCATCAGTGACACGGATTTAGTGACGATGGTCAACCGAATTCAACCCGTGGTGGCGCGGTTAGACCAGGAACTCGCCGAGGAGGGGCCAACCGAATTTGAAATTGATACGGCCCTGATGTTCTGTTACTTTGCTAGTCATCCCGTAGACATTGTTATGGTCGAGGTTGGACTGGGTGGCCTGTACGATTCGACCAACATTATTACGCCAGCCGTCTCCGTCATCACGACGATTGGCATGGATCACATGAAGATTCTTGGGGATACGATCCCCCAGATTGCCACGCAAAAGGCCGGCATCATTAAAGCCGACGTGCCAGTCGTTTGTGGACGCTTGACGCCGGATGCTCTGGCCGTCATGGATCAGACCGCTGCCGCACAGCAGACCGCTGTCCGGGCACTTGGTCGTGACTTCACCGTCAAGAATCAGCCGGAATCGGGCTGGGGCGAACGGTTTGCCTATGCTTGGGCAGATCATCGTTGGCAGCACTTAGAAATTGATCTGCTGGGACAATACCAGATTGACAACGCGGCTACTGCACTCACGGCTTTCCTGACGTATCATCAGGCACGACACTTGCCACTCGACATCGCTGAGATCCGCGCAGGCCTGAAACATACAGTGTGGCCCGGGCGCTTTGAACGGCTCAACGACGAACCCCTGATTGCTATTGATGGCGCCCACAACGAGCCAGCAATGGTGGAAATGGCACAGCTATTGCGGCAACATTTTGCCCAACAGGATATTACGATCATTCTGGCGGTGTTGGCGGATAAGCAGTATGACCAGATGGTGAAGACACTTCTTCAAGTTCGCAACGTCCACATCATCGTGACCCAATTTCAGGGGCCTGGCAAACGAGCGGCCGCGACGCCACAGGCTTTGGAGGCGGCGGACGCTTCTAGCAAACGCGTGACGATGGCGGACAACTGGCCGAGTGCACTCAAGACAGCGCTGAGCAACGTTTCTGGGGACAGCCTGATCCTATTGACCGGGTCGCTTTACTTTATTTCAGAAGTCCGGCAATATTTCACAGATTCGGAAAAATAAATCAGCTTTTTTTACGGAGTTAGTCTGTAAGGGAGCTGAGAAAATGCGACGAGAGAGAATTAGCAGTATTAATGAACGGCAACTGATCAGTCGGGTCCTCCGAGGGCTAGGATTACCAGCCACGAGTGAATGTGACCGGTTCTTCCAGTATTTTCATAGCGTGGCGAATCTACGCTATGCTAGCCAGCAACAGTGTAACCGGTATGTGCAGGGCAGGCGGGAACGGCGGACGCTGTTGACGGCGATTGACTTGGGGCGCTGGGTACAACGCGCCCCGCGGCAGATTTACGGTGAGGTTGTGGCGAGTAGCCAGATTGGTGAGAGCCTGATGGATGACTTGCGCTATGCGCCCCAGGAGCGACTGGAGGTACTGGTCTTGGATGCCAAGCATCAGGTGATTGACCGGCAAACGGTATTCACAGGCACACTGGACAGCTGTCCAGTACATCCTCGTGAGATCTTTCGCCTAGCCGTGTTGAACGGCGCATCAGCTATTGTCGTCGCCCATAACCATCCAAGCGGTTTAGCCGATCCGTCACCGAATGATTTGAAATTCATGCGGCGGTTGGCCGAGTGTGGGCAATTGATGGGAATCCCGATGCTCGATGGCTTTGTGATAGGGCTGCGGACCTATTTTAGTCTGCGCGAGGCGGGGATCTTACCACTGATTCAGACGACAAATAAGTCAGAAGGTTTAAAATCTGATTAAAATCGGTTTTAGCTATTTCTTTCTCGTTAAAAGTTCGGTATTCTTGACATTGACGACGTGTTCTCACGTAGATAGGTATGTTATAATACGTCTATCAATGAATAAGACAAAAAAACTATAAATGTTTTGTTGACATGAAGGGATGAAACACAGTGTTCGGATTAGGAACGAAAAATATTGGAATCGATCTTGGTACCGCCAATACGATTGTGTATGTTGACGGTAAAGGAATCGTTCTACGCGAACCTTCTGTTGTCGCCAAGAACACAAAGAGTGGGGAAATTGTGTCTGTTGGTGAAGACGCTCGTGCAATGATCGGCCGTACGCCGGCTAGTATCGTTGCCATTCGGCCCATGAAAGACGGGGTTATCGCGGATTATGATACGACAGTTGCCATGATGAAGTACTTCATCGAAAAGACGGTCGGTAAGTCCAGCGGTAAGCCATATGTCATGGTTTGTGTGCCAAGTGGTGTAACGGAAGTTGAAAAGCGGGCGGTCATTGACGCGACCCGTGTTGCTGGTGCTCGTGACGCTTACGTCATTGAAGAACCATTTGCTGCGGCCATTGGTGCCGGGTTACCCGTCATGGATCCAACCGGTAGTATGGTTGTCGACATGGGTGGTGGGACAACTGATGTGGCAACGATTTCCCTTGGGGGTATCGTTTCTAGTCGTTCTATCCGAGTAGCTGGTGACAAGTTGGATGAAGCGATTGCGACTTACGTGCGGTCAAACTTCAACCTGTTGATTGGTGAACGAACTGCTGAAAAGTTGAAGATGGACATTGGTTCAGCTTCAGTCGAAGACGCTGATAAGATCGAGGGCGCCACGATTCGTGGACGTGACTTGGTATCTGGGTTACCTAAGGCAGTGGAAGTCTCTGCTGTTGACGTTGCCAAGGCCATTCAAGAACCCGTTCAAGACGTGATCACGGCGATCAAGGAAACCTTAGAAGAAACGTCACCAGAAATCGCTGCCGATGTGATTGATCACGGTATCGTGTTGACTGGTGGGGGTGCTTTACTGAAGAACCTGTCAGAAGTCATCGCCGAAGCCACCAAAGTTCCAGTGTCTATCGCCAACGATCCTCTGGATTGTGTGGCAGCTGGTACGGGTGAATCATTAAAGAGTATCGATGTCATGAAGAAAAAATAGGGACTAGCGGGAAGGCAGCTTCCCGCTTCTTTATTGTGACGCCAGTGGCGACTCCGCGACTGGCGAACAAGATGGAGGTCAAACATGCAGAAATTTTCTTTCAATCGGCGACTAGTGATCATCATTGTCTGCTTGATTGTTAGCTTTGCTTTGATGACGGTGTCCGTAGCTATTCGTAACAAGAAGTCCACGCCACCGCTGATTCAGCAATTCGGAAACGACATTGTCGGGTTAACTGACCGGGTTGTGGCATTGCCAGCGAATGGATTAAGCGGTTCGGTGAGCTCCATTTCGGAACTATTGAACACGTATCAGGAAAACCAGCAATTGAAGAAGCAGGTTAGCGAGCTCGCCCAAACCAAGGTCCGTGACCAAACCTTAGCTAAGGAAAACAAGCAATTGAAACAACAGATTAAGCTGAACGATTCGTTAACGGATTACACGGCAATCAGTGCCGCAGTCATCACCCGGACGCCATCATCATGGCAGAACCAAGTGGTGATCAACAAGGGCTCTTCAGCCGGTGTGGTCAAGAACATGCCCGTCATGTCTGGATCCGGCTTGGTTGGTCGGGTCGCTGAAGTCAATAAGACCAATTCAAAGGTGGAATTGATCACTGACAACAACGACTCTGCAAACCGATTTGCCGTGTCGATCACGACGAAGTCCGGCAAGACCGTCAACGGGGTCCTGAGTGGCTACAAGTCTGCCACGGGCCAAATTGTCATGGATAACCTGACGACCAAATCCAAGATCAGCAAGGGTGACAAAGTGGTTACCAGTGGTCTTGGTGGCGTGACACCGAAGGGCTTATTCGTTGGAACGGTTGCCAAGTCGGCCGGTTCCGATTATGGACTGTCAACAAAGCTGTATATTACGCCAGCGACTGATTTGAGCGACCTGAACATTGTGACGGTTGCGGTTACGAAACAGTAAGGGGGCTAAGGCGTGTATCGATTATCTAAAATGCGTTTTGGCTTCCCAATCGGGTTGTTTCTGCTATTATTCATTGATGGCAGCATCAGCCAAGTCTTCAGTCAACAAATGTTTAATACGCCAACGGTCATGGTGAGCCACTTGGTGGTGCTGTGGCTGGTCTGTGGCGTGTTATTTGAGGAGAACATGGCGATGCCCCTGGCAAAGTGGGCCGCTGTGATTGGGGCCGTCTTCGACCTCTACTACACGGGAATTTTCGGGGTGTACATCTTCGTCTTCCCACTAGTGGTCTACCTGACCCGCCAAATCGTGAACTATATCAGTCCGAATTTTTTGAGCGGACTGTTGATCTACTTTATTGATATTACCATCGTCGAAGCCTTGAGCTTCGTTGCCAGTCGCGTCGTGCACATGACGTCGATGTCTGGTAGCTCATTCTTGGTGAATACTTTGGGACCAACATTGGCCTTTAATTTGGCCATGTTTGTCATCTTATATTTCCCCATTCGATGGGTGTATAATTGGTTAAAATAGGTGAAGGGAACGAACGCTATGCAAGCTGCCGTATTACGGGGAACGCAAAACGGCTATGATTTGGTGCTTAAACAATCAGCGAGCTTGGACCAAATCCTGGCAGATCTACGGTCATTACTAGAAAACTTAAACGTAGATCCAACCGCCATGGAGACGCCCAAGGTTTCACTGGATGTCTTGACGGAAAATCGGATTTTAACGGCCGATGAAAAAACACAAATCGAACAAATGGTAGGCAACTACCCACGTTTTGAAATCCATAAGATTACGGCCAACGTTATGACCGTTGCCGATGCGATTCAGTTACGTGAACGGGAAAACGTTCACCTCCTGAGTAAGGTTATTCGCAATGGGCAAGAGGTTGCCATGCAAGGGGATGTCCTGTTCTTGGGGACCATCCACGAGGGCGGTAAGCTTCGTACGACCGGAAACATTTTCTGTATGGGTGACGTGAGTGGTATCTTGCAGGCGGGCTATCCTGACGATGAATCCAAGCTGATTATGGGGAATCTTACGACCGCACAACAGGTCAGAATTGCCGAGCAGTTTGACATTATCGAATCAGACCAAGTGGCCGATTCTAGCCAAACCATTGCTTACGTTAACGACCTCCACGTGCTGTCGTACGGTAAGCTCAGTGCCTTAAAGAAGATCAACCCGAAATTGTATAACCGGATTGGAGGAATTTAGAATGGGAAAAGCAATTGTGATCACCTCTGGTAAGGGTGGTGTGGGTAAAACCACGACCAGTGCCAATATTGGGACAGCGTTAGCCTTGATGGGCAAGCGGGTGTGTCTCATGGATCTGGACATTGGATTACGGAACCTAGACGTGGTCCTGGGACTGGATAACCGAATTATCTACGATATTGTAGACGTTGCCGAAGGGCGGGCGAAGCTGCCCCAAGCGCTAGTCAAAGACAAGCGCTTTGATGACAAGCTTTACCTGTTGCCAGCCGCGCAAAACACGGACAAGACAGCCTTACAACCCGAACAGGTCAAAGAAATCGTTGACGAGCTAAAGCCCGAATACGACTACGTTTTGATCGACTGTCCAGCCGGGATCGAACAGGGATTCATGAACGCTGTTGCTGGTGCTGACGCTGCCATTGTGGTCACGACACCAGAGATTTCTGCGGTGCGGGATGCCGATCGCGTTGTTGGGCTATTGGAGCAGCATCCGTTAACCGAGGCCCCACGCTTGTTGATCAACCGGATTCGGCTGAACATGATGCAAGACGGGTCCATGATGGATATCGATGAGATCACCCATCATCTGGGTATCGAACTGTTGGGAATCATTGTGGATGATGACGCGGTCATTTCCACGTCCAACCAAGGGGAACCCATCGTCATGCAGACGGAAAACCAGGCATCACAAGGGTACCGCAACGTGGCTCGACGTTTAGAGGGCCAAACGGTGCCACTGATGAAGCTTGAACAGCAAGAGGAAGACGGCTTCTGGCACAAGGTCAGCAGCTGGTTCCACCGCGGTTAAGCGACATCTGAATTAAAATCATTAAATTGAACTGGAAGTCTTTGACGGCATTGGTCGTTGGGGGCTTCTTTTTTGGTTTTACAATCATAGATTGTATGGAAATGGTCGTTGGCGGAGAAACTTGAAAGCTGGTCCGTAGCCATGGAGAATCTGATGTCTCCGAATCGTTCAACTTTGTAAGGGTGGAAGTCCCATCCGTCTTTACAGAGTATGCCACGGTTGGCGGTACTCTTAGCAATCGCAGGCAAGCAGTTTTGCCAGTACACAGACAGTGGTTTTCAAGAAATTTCAAAATAGGACTTGACGTTCATGAAAATAAAAAGTAGTATATCCCTAACGAAACGAAAAACGTCGAACAGAAGAGTAAGACCAGCAAGTGCCTACAGAAAGCCCAGTAGATGAAAATGGGTGACCTTGTCCGTCCGAAACACATCTGTGAGTTGGTCGTCTGAATCTAGTAGGATGATCCGGGATAGCCCGTTACAGCTGGAGTTGCTTGCAACTCACCGAGGTTAAGTCAGCGATGGCTCAACAAACTAGAGGTGGAACCACGATGTGATCGTCCTCTTAGGCCCAATTTGGGTCTAAGAGGACGTTTTTATTTTCACGGGGGATTGCGAGTAACTCCGTGAGTCGGCGTGGCGTGAGCCCGTCGAGTACATGAGGTGGCACCGCGTGATCAACGCCCTCTTGAGAGAAATCTCAGGAGGGCGTTTTTGCGTTGAAGAAGGAGGAGACTTGTTATGCACTATGTTAGCCAGATTTTACCATCACTGATTTCCGGTACCGGAATGACGTTGTCCATATTCTTTTGGACCTTAATTATTTCTGTCCCACTCGGAATCCTAGTCGGGTTGGGCATGATTACCCGGTTTAAGCCGTTGACGTGGCTGATCAATATCTACGTTTGGCTGATGCGAGGGACCCCACTGTTATTGCAATTAATTTTCGTATTTTATGGGTTACCGATCGCCGGCATCGTATTCAACCGGTATGACGCAGCACTCTTCGCCTTCATCCTGAACTACACAGCTTACTTCGCCGAAATCTTCCGGGGGGGCCTGCAAGCCATTCCCGTGGGACAATACGAAAGTGCTCGGGTGTTGCGGCTGACCAACTGGCAGACATTACGTAAAATCGTGATTCCCCAAGTGGTTAAGATTGTTTTACCGTCAATCGGAAACGAAGTCATCAACTTGGTCAAGGATTCCTCATTGGTCTACGTCATCGGGTTGGGCGATCTGTTACGTGCCGGGAATGTTGCCATGGCGCGGGACGTCACATTAGTTCCAATGTTATTGGTTGGTGTGATCTACTTACTGTTGACGGCCGTCTGCACGTTGGTCTTGAAGCGGTTAGAAAAGCACTACAGCTACTGGCGTTAGAGAAAGGGTGGTTTAATCATGTTAGAACTTAAAGGGATTACCAAAAAATTTGATGGCAAAACCATCTTGGATCAAGTCAATTTAACCGTAAACGATGATCAAATCTTAACCATCGTGGGGCCTTCTGGGGCCGGCAAGACAACACTGCTTCGTTGTATCAGTGGTCTGGAGATGGTTGACAGTGGGCAGTTCCTACTGGACGGGCAAGCTTTCGATCCCGCAACGAACCGAGATAATGATGCCGTTATCGGGGTCGTCTTCCAGGACTTCCAATTGTTCCCGAACCTGACCGTTTTACAAAACGTGGTCTTGGCACCAACGATGGTCTTAAAGAAATCTGCTGCCGATGCTGAGAAGGAAGCGCGGGCTTTACTGGAGCGGTTGAACCTCGGCGGTAAGGCTGACTTGTACCCCTACGAACTTTCCGGGGGACAGAAACAACGGGTGGCCATTGTGCGGGCGCTAGCGATGCATCCCAAGTTACTCTGCTACGATGAGCCAACATCGGCACTGGATCCAGACTTACGTCGCGAAGTTGAAGAAATTATTTTGAAGTTAAAACGAGAAGGCATGACGCAAATCGTCGTCACTCATGATATGCCATTTGCAGAATCGATTGCCGATCAAATGTTACGAGTTGAACCAAAAGAGTAGAGGGAGGCGCCACGCAATGAAATTTAAAAAAATCCGATTTTTCGCGCTGGCCTTTCTGCTGATCGGGCTGATGGCAACGCTAGCTGGTTGTGGAACCAACGTCACGAAGCGGGCCAACACCCAGGATACTTGGTCAAATATTCAGAAGAAAAAGAAGGTCGTCATTGGTTTGGATGACAGCTTTGTACCCATGGGCTTCCGTCAAAAGAGTGGCAAGTTAGTCGGTTATGATATTGATTTGGCTCGAGCCGTTTTTAAGCAGTATGGGATCAAGGTTGATTTTCAATCAATCGACTGGAATATGAATGTCACTGAGCTGCACAATGGGACGATTGACCTGATCTGGAATGGCTTCTCCATCACGCCGCAACGGGCCAAGCAAGTTGCCTTCTCGGACACGTACTTGAACAATGATCAGGTACTGGTCTCACTTAAGAAGAATCACATTACTTCTTATAGAGACATGACGGGCAAGGTGTTAGGGGCACAGACTGGGTCGTCGGGGGCCAATGATATCGACACCTACCCGAAGCTCTTGAAAAACCGTATTAAGAATCATGACGCGGTCACCTACGATTCCTTCACCAACGCCTTTATTGACCTGAACGTTGGTCGGATCAAGGGGTTGCTGATTGACAGCACGTACGCCAACTACTACATCAAGCACCAGGCGCACCCCGAAGATTACCAGGTAACGGTCGGAAGCTTCCCTAAGGAAGAGTTCGCGGTTGGGATGCGTAAGGGCGATGTCACGATGCGTAAGAAGATCAATGCTGGATTGAAAAAGCTAGCTGCTAATGGGCAGTTGAAAAAAATCAATCAGAAATGGTTCGGTAGCAATGTTGATACGCCACTGTTAAAGGCTAAATAGGTGGTGTTCACCTGTGGCAGTTAACGGCTAGTGGTTTAGTTAAATCACTGAAGGTTGCAAGCCCAAGTACACCTAGAGAGGCCCAGCTAACAGAGATTTAATCCACAAGATTAGTTAGAAATCGCCACCTGCGGCTGCCAGAGATTCCGGTTGCTGTGGGGATCGCCTGCGGCCTGAGAAACGGTCCTCCAGCTCGGTTTGAAGCCTGACATAATTCGTCATGCTCCAAACACGTCCCACGCTGTAAGCTGGTTCCCAGCTAACACCGTCGACACAGCTACCTACATCTCTGGCCGCCTCCGGTTATGATTTGCTCTTTAACCTGATATTGCCGTGATAATTGCCGGACTGGCAACGTTAGTCCACGATAGTCGATCACCGTCTACGTAGGCGTGAGTGAACCAAATTTAGGCTCAGCCGTGGGATTTTCCAAGTGGGTTAGCTTGGAAAATGGTGACTTTGAAACGCGGGTTGGGCGGCTCAAAGCGAGCTGGCAGACCGCTTCTCAGGCTGACGGCGTCCTACCCACCGCGTTTCAGCCTAAATTTGGTGAACGGTAAGCCGGCTGACTTAGACGACGCTGCCTAATTTTAGTCTCAGCATCGTTGTTGTAACAGTCATAATAGGTGTTTTAGACCTTTTAACCTCAGTTAAATCATAGAAGAAGTAATTTACAAGATAGATTCGCGGCTGTTCGGGCTGCGAGTTTTTTTGTGGATAAGATCTGAGTATCGGAAGATGAGGAGTAGCGTCTAAAAAAATAAACGGCGGTCTCCACAGCGACAGTGTCTCTGGCAACCGCAGGTGACTGGTTTCAACCCCGCCAAGGAATTCGTTGCAGTCGTCGCTTGTATTTAAGCCGTGGTTCCTTTAGAATTAAACACCGATTAGTATTTTGCTAGAGGAGGCAATAGCGCGTGCATTTTCGCATAAAAGATGGGGTAACCTTGGACTTGTTACCCACAAAACAATTTAAAACTATTGGGATCAAGGTGGATTTCGTGGCACCGCTTCAAGCCACGGCCATCACGGCCCGCGCACTGTTGGCTCAGGTATTAGAGACCAGTACAGCGGCTTACCCCACGCAGACCGCGCTTGCTCGGGAGCTTTCACGACTTTACGGGGCCAGCTTCGGGATCAGTGTGATCAAATTAGGGACGAAGCACGTGATTCGGTTGACGTGCTCGCTCGTTGACGAACAGTACCTAGATAACTTTAAGGACGACCAACCGCTGTTTGAGCAGGGGATGGCGCTGTTGAAGGAGGTTCTGTTTGCCCCCTTACTGCCTAACGGGAGCTTTGACCCGATGACCTTTACCCAACAACGGCAAAATTTATTAACGGCAATTAAATCGTTAGATGATGACAAACAATATTTAGCTAACCGGCGGCTCCAAGAGTTGTTATTTACCGGTCAGCCGACACAGGCCATGAGCGCACTTGGGGATACGCATGTGTTAAATGCACTCTCCGCAATGGACGTGCTCAGCACCTATCATGATATGTTGGCCAATGACGCCGTGCACGTCGCGGTCGTTGGGGATGTCGATGAGGATCGGGCACAGGCCGCCATGGCGGATTGGCCGTTAGCCGACCGCACCATTACGGATGCGACACCTTACTATCGCTGGTCGTTGCGTGACCACGTTCAGAATGGGGACGATGAAGCGCCAGTGGTTCAGGCTAAATTAAACTTAGCCTATCAGCTGCCAATTTATCGTGACGATCCCGACTTCATGCCGGCCGTTGTCTTTAATGCGGCCTTCGGTGGAACGCCGCTTTCTCTGTTGTTCACCAATGTGCGGGAGAAGGCCAGTCTGGCCTATTACGCCAGCAGCGGATACAATCCGTTTACCGGAACACTGAGTGTACAGACGGGAATTCAGGCGGAGAACCAGCAGCGTGTTGAGGCGATTATCGCCGAGCAGCTCATAGTGGTTCAAAACGGGGGGCTCTCCGAAGATTTGCTGGCTGAAGTGAAGGCTAGTCTCTTAAATGCGCGTTTGGCTGCGTTGGACAGCCCGCAACGGCGCTTGACCGGGTTGTTGAATACGCAACTGACGCATTTGCACGAGCCACTAGCTGACTGGCAGAAGAAGCTGGATGCCATCACCGTGGCGGACGTCACGCGGGTGGCCCAGCAGGTAACCTTACAGGCAACGTATTGTTTACATGGAGGTGTGCAGGGTGCTAAGTAAGAAAACGTATGACCGGTTAGGCGAAACGATTTACCAAACGACCTTAACTAACGGGCTGAAAGTTCTAATGGTGCCCAAGGTGGGTTTTCACAAGACGTTTGCCATTATGACGACTGATTATGGCGCCATGGATAATGAATTTATCCCACGGGGACAGACGACTCCTGTCCGCTTCCCCGATGGTATCGCGCACTTCTTGGAACATAAACTCTTTGAAAAAAAGGATCACGATGCCTTTGACTTATTCGGCAAGTATGGGGCCAGTGCGAACGCCTTTACCGGCTTCACGCAGACCAGCTACCTCTTTGCCACAACCAGTCATCTCAAGGAGAACTTGGAGATTCTGCTCGACTTTGTGCAGGACCCTTATTTCACAGCGGCCACGGTTAATAAAGAAAAGGGCATCATTGGCCAGGAAATTCAGATGTACGATGATGACCCGGGCTGGCAGAGCTACTTCGGCATGATCGGTCACCTCTATCCCAAGGAACCACTTCACATTGACATTGCGGGGACGGTTGACTCTATCGACAAGATTACGGCCGATGACCTGTATGCGGCCTATAACACCTTCTATCACCCGAGCAATATGAGCTTGATCATCGTTGGTCAACTAGATCCCGAAGAAACCTTGGCGTGGGTCACGGCTAACCAAGATGGCAAAAGCTTTGCGCCGAACGCACCGATTACCCGGATTCCTTCGCCACAAGCGCGGCCGTCAGATATCGTGCCTGCAACGACACGCCATTTGACGTTGACCCGTCCTAAAGTCAACATTGGCTTGCGTGGCTTCGACATGGTGCCAGCTGGTCGTACCGGATTAGCTTACAGTGTGGCCGTTTCGTTGATGTTTGATCTGCTATTTAACGATACCGGGGACAATTATTTGCGACTGTACGATGCCAACGTGATCGACGACAGCTTTGGTTATGACTTCCAAGTCCAACGTGGGGCACACTTTGCCCAGCTGGCGGGGGATACCGACCAGCCTGAGCAGTTTGCCAGCGAATTGACGGCTATTTTGAAGGATGCGCCTGCCCAACTTGCCGCTGCCAAGCCCCAGTTTGATTTGGTCAAACGCGAAGCCATTGGGCGAATCGTCGGGGCCATCAACTCCGTGGAAGGTATCGCCAACCAGTACGACGGCCCGCTCTTTGATGGGGCAACCATCTTTGACGAACTGGCCATCTTGGAACAATTGACCTTTGACGAGCTGTTAACGGCGGCTAAGGCCTTCTTGGATCAGAGCCAAGCGACCGTTTATACAATTCTGCCCTAACTGGAGTTTAAGAAACGGTTAAATCATGAATTCTGGGGCCTGTTACTGAAAATGACGGAGTGCCTATGCTATACTGCTAGTAGAGAAATTTTGAACAGGTGGAGAATTAAAAAATGAGTGAAAACAAAATAACATTGGGGAAAACCCTCCGCGACGCCCGGATTGCTAAGGGCTTCACGTTGGACGACTTGCAACAAACGACTAAGATCCAAAAGCGGTACCTCATTGCGATTGAGGACCAAAACTTTGATGAACTACCCGGCGACTTTTACGTTCGGGCGTTCATCAAGCAGTATGCGGACATGGTCGATTTGGACGGTGCAGAACTCTTAAAGCAATTCGATAGTGCGCTACCTAGCACGCAGACGCAGGAGTATGTGGACAAGGTCAACGAAAATAATCCGGAGACACGTTCACAACAACGAAAGGTCGATGATCGCTACGTTAAGCTACGACGGACAATTCCAGTGATTGGTATCGTCATCGTTGTGCTCGTTGTGTTAGTCGGCATCTGGGTCGCTGCGTCTCACAATGGGAGCAGCACCAAGAAAGACAATGTTGACAGCAGTTCTGTCAGTGTATCTGGCAGTTCTAATAAGTCTAGCAGCAGCTCGAAGTCTAGCAGTACGTCTTCTAAGTCTTCCTCAAAGAAGACCAAGACACCTAGCTTTAAGCAACTGAGTACGACGACTTCTGGGTCAACTTGGGAAATGAAGAACGCGTCATCCAAGCCAAAGGTTGCCTTGTCTGCATCCACTAGTGCATGGGTCTCCGTCAGTGTTGCTGGCGCAACGACTTGGCAAGGAACCCTGTCATCATCGACATCGCATACGATGACCATTCCGAGCTCGGCTACGAGCGTAACCTTTAAGTTCGGGAATGCTCCCGCAACGAAGATTAGGGTCGATGGCAAGACGTTTGACTTTACGTCAGCTACCGCAACCAGTTCAGCTACTAGTAGCTCATCCTCTGACACGACAACGACGACAACGAGTTCTAGCTCGACAACGACGAGTCAAGTTCAGACAGTTACTTTGGAATTCAAATAATGGAGAAGCGGGTCGGTCCGTGGCGACCGCCTCGCTTTTTTCGTGAGAGATGTTTTAAGGAGGAAAAGTTCGTGAACGTACCAAATCGCTTAACCATTGTTCGGATCATTTTGATTCCCGTATTTATATTATTACTCGTCCTGCCCCTCAACTGGGGGAACGTCGTGTGGCTTGGTACCACAATTCCGGTCACTCAAATCTGGGGAGCTATCGTCTTTGCGGTGGCCTCAATCACTGACTTTTTAGACGGTCAGATTGCCCGGCGGCAACACCTAGTCACTAATTTCGGGAAGTTCGCCGATCCCTTAGCAGACAAAATGATCGTTATGACGGCTTTCATCCTGCTGGTCGACATGGGAGCCGTTCCAGCTTGGGGTGCCGCCATCATCGTCTGCCGGGAGCTGGCTGTGACTGGTCTACGGTTGATCGTGGTGGAGACTGGGGGCCGCGTGTTGGCCGCCGCATGGCCAGGGAAGATCAAGACCACCACACAGATGGTCGGAATTATTCTCTTGCTACTGAATAACATTGGTTTTGCAACGATTCATATTCCAATGGCGTTGATCTTCTTCTACATCTGCTTGTTCTTCACGATCTACTCTGGGATCGACTATTTTGTACAAAATCGACAAGTCTTCGCCGATTCCTCTGCAGAATAGCGGGCTGAATCATGGACTAGTGAAAATGGACTGGGTCGTTGAGGACGGACGTTGGAAGACAGAAAGTGGTCTTCCAACTGAGGAAATTGACATGGCTGTCGTCAATATGCTGTGAACTGGCTAGATGTGTTCACGAGAAATATGTGTAAAATAGGCCACTAACTTTGCCTCTAAATCTGATAACCTCCGTCGATTCGTTTGACGGGGGTTATCTTGGCTCTGACATTAAATTTGGGTCAGTTAGTCCCACACGAAATCCTGGAAATTTTCGAATTTTGAATGTAATTGACACTGGTTTTGGATCGCCGGTGTTATGCTGGAGACTGTAATTGGAAAATTAAATGAGAAGTTTAGTACACTGCTTTGTGACGTGACAGAGGACCAAATCCTTGACTGGAAAGCCATTTGGCCGCCACGATGAAGCTTGGCTGGATGAGAAAGAAAAACTTTTTTAAAAAACTTTGGGTGTTTGACGAATAATTTCGAATTTTTTACGGAGTTAAGTTAAGTAACCTGCAGGAGGGGTAACATGCAAGCGGAAATTATTGCGGTCGGAACGGAAATCTTGCTTGGGCAAGTCGTGGATACGAACTCAGCCTACATTGCTCAGGGATTGGCGGATGCTGGGATCGAAGTCTACTACCATTCTCTAGTGGGCGACAATGCCGATCGATTGACAGCAGTCGTCAATCAAGCACGGTCGCGTAGTGATCTGGTGGTCATCAGTGGTGGCCTTGGCCCAACTAAGGACGACTTGACGAAGCAGACGGTAGCCCAACTATTGGGTGTTAAATTAGTCGAGGATGTACCGGCTATGGCCAAAATCCAGCAACACTTCGCGACGACTGGACAGCAATTGACGCCTAACAATCGTTTGCAGGCACTTTACTTAGCTGGCAGTGAACTACTCAAGAACAGCACGGGGATGGCTGTGGGATCCTTCTACCGGGATCCTACCGAGGCAGACCTGATGCTGTTGCCTGGCCCACCGAGTGAATTGGAACCCATGTTTGAAAATGAGGCGTTACCACGGCTGAAACAGGCTTATCGGCGGCAAGAGTTTTTGGTATCACGGGTCTTACGGTTCTTCGGGATTGGTGAGGCGGAGCTCGTCACGCAACTCGCCGACTTAATTGATGAACAGACGAATCCGACGATTGCGCCATATGCCAAGGTGAACGAAGTCACGTTACGGTTGACGGCCGCGGCACAGTCTGCATCGGCTGGTAATCAGCTACTGGATGAAATGACGGCAACAATTCGGGACCGCGTGGGGGACTTCCTTTACGGCTACGGTGACGATAACAGTCTAGCACAGGTTGTGGTTAATACTTTGATTGCACGGCATCTGACGATTACGGCGGCAGAAAGTCTGACCGCTGGTAAATTTCAGAGCACTCTGGGAGATGTTCCCGGCGTCTCAGCTGTCTTTCCGGGCGGCTTCGTGACCTATGCCAATGAGGCTAAACGTGACTTGCTGGGCATTCCACAACAAGTCATTGATACGGACGGTGTTGTCAGTGAACACACGGCTCAGGAGATGGCGGAGCGCTCACGCCAAAAATTAGATGCGGACTTTGCACTGAGCTTTACTGGTGTAGCGGGTCCGGATGATCTTGAGGGACACCCGGCCGGCACCGTTTGGTTAGGATTGGCACAACGTAACCAGAGTCCCCAAGCCAAGCTGGTTCATTTGACCGGTAATCGGGCCAAGGTGCGGGAGCGTGCGGTGATGCAAGCGTTGGACTGGCTACGACGGATTTTACGAGATCAAAAATAGAGGGAACAATTGTTCTCTTTTTGCTTGCTTTTTGACGAACATATCGGTATAGTATTACTTGAAATGTAATGCATCTAAGGAGGATTTTGATGGCTGACGAACGACAAGCGGCGCTGGACAAAGCGCTGAAAAAAATTGAAAAAGACTTTGGTAAGGGCTCTATTATGCGGTTAGGCGACAATACTAATATGCAGGTGGAGACTGTGCCTTCTGGCTCGTTAGCCCTTGATGTGGCTTTGGGAGTCGGTGGCTATCCTCGTGGACGAATCGTAGAAATCTATGGACCAGAATCTTCAGGGAAGACTACGGTAGCTCTACACGCGGTCGCTGAAGTTCAGAAGCGGGGCGGGACGGCAGCTTATATTGATGCTGAAAACGCCTTGGACCCAGCCTACGCAACAGCATTGGGTGTCGACATCGACAGTCTCTTGTTATCACAACCAGATACTGGTGAACAAGGGCTGGAAATTGCGGATGCTCTGATCTCTAGTGGTGCCGTTGACATTGTGGTTGTGGATTCTGTGGCTGCTTTGGTTCCCCGAGCTGAAATCGAAGGTGAAATGGGCGATGCCCACGTTGGTTTACAAGCGCGGATGATGTCCCAAGCGTTGCGGAAGCTCTCTGGTTCCATCAACAAAACAAAGACGATTGCCCTGTTTATTAACCAAATTCGGGAAAAAGTTGGGGTTATGTTTGGTAATCCCGAAACGACGCCTGGTGGTCGGGCACTGAAGTTCTACGCCACTGTTCGGTTGGAAGTTCGCCGAGCAGAACAGATTAAGGACGGCACCGATGTTATCGGTAACCGGACACGAATCAAGGTTGTTAAGAACAAGGTTGCTTCGCCATTTAAGCGGGCCGAAGTGGACATTATGTATGGTCAAGGGATTTCCCAGACCGGTGAGCTCTTGGACATGGCGGTTGAAAAAGATATCGTCGATAAGAGCGGCTCTTGGTATTCTTATGGTGAAGACCGCATTGGCCAAGGACGTGAGAATGCCAAGCAGTATCTGGCTGATCATCCTGATATGATGGCCGAAGTAAATACGCGAGTTCGGACGGCGTTTGGTGTCAACATCGATGGTGACGACACACCGGCACCAAAGAAGGACGATGCTGCCAAGGATGAGACCAAGTCCAACAAAAAGGACAGCAAGAAACCAGCCACACAACAAAGTGAATTAATTCCTAATAAGCCACAAGGCAAGTAGGGCATGGGGTTCGGGACGCAGGTTTCGAACCTTTTTCATTCTCTGAGAATTTAAGGCGCGACGTTGGCAATGAGGATAAACGCATGAATGGCGAAATTGGCAGCACTTTCCGAGGAGTTTAGTTGACAGCGTTGATGGCAACCATTAAAATTGAAGTTGCGTCAGTTATCATATCAACATCTTAAAAAGTCTGATTTTTAAATTAGTCATTTTTGATGATGCGGAGGTGGAATCATGAGTGTTCCAATTATAATCCTCGCAATCATCGCTATCGTTGTTGGTGTCGTGGGCGGGTATTATTATCGTAAATCTGTCTACGAACGTAAGCTAGATGCTGCCAAGTTCACTGCACAAGGTGTCCTTGCCGAAGCCAAAAAACAAGCTGAGACTGCTACTAAAGAGGCGCTTTTAGAGGCCAAAGAGGACAGTCACAAGTATCGCGCGGAAGTCGAACAAGAGCTGAAAGAACGTCGTGCCGAAGTTCAGAAGCAAGAAGATCGTTTGATTCAACGGGAAGAAACGTTAGACCGGAAAGACAACTCTCTGGAAAAACGTGAAAATTCGTTGAACCGCCGAGACAAAAAGCTTAGTGGTGAAGAACAGAATTTAGCCAAGAAACAACAACAAGCAGACTCACTGATTGAAAAACGGCAGGAAGCAGTGGAAGCTGTTGCCGCCTTATCCCAGGACGATGCACGAAACCTGATTATTTCAGAGGCCAAAACGGCTCTGGCAGGTGAACGGGCAAAAATGATCAAGGAAAGCGAAGAGTCAGCTCGCAAGACGGCCGAGGCAAATGCCAAAGACCTGATTGTGTCAGCAATTCAACGCAGTGCTGCCGACATGGTTACCGAAACCACCATTTCCGTGGTGACGTTGCCTAATGACGACATGAAGGGCCGAATCATCGGTCGTGAAGGTCGGAATATTCGGACGCTGGAAACGTTGACCGGTATTGATTTGATTATCGATGATACACCGGAAGCTGTCGTCTTAAGTGGCTTCGATCCATTACGGCGAGAAGTTGCGAAGATTGCCTTAGAGAAGTTGATTCAAGACGGTCGGATTCATCCGGCACGGATTGAAGAAATGGTGGCTAAAGCCAAGAAAGAACTGGACGAACACGTCCGGGAGCTTGGCGAGCAAACGACTTTTGACCTCGGAATCCATTCCATGCATCCCGAATTAGTCAAGTTGGTCGGCCGCATGAATTTCCGAATTTCTCATGGGCAGAACGCTTTAACCCATTCAATTGAGGTTGCCAAGATCACTGGGGTCTTAGCCGCTGAACTCGGTGAGGATGTTACGTTAGCAAAACGTGCAGGATTATTACATGATATTGGCCGCGCCGCTGAACACGAGGACGATAGCTCTTACATTGCAACTGGGGTGGATCTTGCGAAGAAATATCGTGAGAGCCCTGTCGTCGTAAATGCTATCGCTGCTCAAGCGGATGAAACGGCTTCGCAGTCTGTGATTGCGGAACTGGTTGGGACCGCCGATGTAATCTCGGCCACCCGTCCAGGCGCACGCTCTGATTCTCTTGAAAGCTACATTCACCGTTTAGATAAGTTAGAAACGATCGCCGATGCCTTTGATGGCGTTGACCATAGTTTCGCCATCCAAGCGGGACGTGAAGTGAGAGTCATCGTACGGCCAGAGAAGATTTCCGATACGGATGCCGTTGTCTTGGCACGAGACATTAAGAAACAGATTGAGGGCGACTTGGATTATCCAGGTCACGTCAAAGTTTCCGTCATTCGGGAAGTCCGGTCAGTTGAATATGCGAAATAAGTCAGAGAAGCTAGGCCAATTGTGGTCCTAGCTTTTTTACGTCATTAGCGGTTAATCCATGGTAAAATAGACCGTATGCAATTGACAGAATTAAATGTGCAAGTTTAGGTGATGCGACATGACTGATCGTCATCGGGTCACTGAGATAAATTGATTTGTGGTTAAGAGCTATCTAGAGACGGAGACAGCCGGTAATACAATCGGGTACCATAGCTGGTGGGATTTCTGGCAGCCGCAGTCGAAAATTTTAGATCTTTAGTTAATAAAAAATGATCGGGCAGACCGGTCAATGAGGGCCCACGTGGGGTCACAGATAGGGGAACGAAGATGCGTATTCTTTTTGTTGGTGACGTTGTTGGAAATATCGGTGTGGACATGATTCACGAGTACCTGCCGCAATTGAAACGGGATTTAAAGCCCCAAGTCACCATCGTCAACGGGGAAAATTCAACCCCAGTTGGTCGTGGTATCAGTCAAAGTATTTATAAGCAACTCTTAAAGGACGGGGCCGACGTGGTTACTATGGGAAATCATACCTGGGACAATGCCGAACTCTATGATTTTATTGGTGGTGCCAATCGCCTAGTCCGGCCTGCTAACTTTCCTGGGGACAACACCCCGGGACAAGGCTGGACGAAGGTTAAAGTCAACCAACAGGTGCTGGCAGTCGTGAACATGCAGGGACGTGTTTTCATGAATCCCATGGATGACCCATTTGCGACGATGAAGGCGCTCCTACCCGAATTGGATACCGATTTTGTCTTTGTCGACTTCCACGCTGAGACGACCAGTGAGAAGCGGGCATTCGCCATGCGCTATGACGGTCAGCTCTCCGCCGTGGTCGGTACCCACACCCACGTCCAGACCAGTGATGCACAAGTGTTGAAGCATGGAACAGCCTTCTTGACGGAAGTCGGGATGACCGGTCCCGCCGACAGCGTCTTGGGCATGCAGGCCGACAGCGTGATCGAACGCTTCGAAAACCAACGGCCAACCCGGTATACTGTTCAAGAAAAGGGTGCAGGCTTATTGTCCGGCTGTGTCATCGATCTAAACGACAAGACCGGCCATGCCTCACGGATTCGACCGATTTTAATCAGTCCGCAACACCCGTACCAAAGCTAAGTTTTAGTGAAGCGAAAGGATGAACCAATTTCCATGACGAAAACGACGCCCATGATGGAGCAATATCAAAAAATTAAGGACCAGTATCCCGACGCCTTCCTGTTTTACCGGCTCGGGGACTTCTATGAAATGTTTAATGAGGACGCCGTGAAGGGTTCTCAATTACTTGAGTTGACCCTGACGACGCGGAGTCACAGTGCCAAGAATCCCATCCCCATGTGTGGGGTACCGCACAAGGCTGTGCAGAGCTATATCGATATTTTAGTTGATCAAGGCTATAAGGTCGCCATTTGTGAGCAGATGGAAGATCCTAAGCTAGCTAAGGGAATGGTTAAACGCGAGGTTATTCAACTGGTCACGCCTGGGACTCAGACAGATACCGGTGCGGCCGGCGCTAAACGCAACAATTACTTAACGGCGCTCACCATGACCGATGCGACCCACTATGGGCTGGCGTATACCGACCTATCGACCGGTGAATTGAAAGCGGCCGAACTGAACACGGTTGACACCGTCATCAATGAACTAATGAGCCTACAGACCAAGGAAGTCGTGGTTGACACCACGGTCAGTCAGACCTTACAAGATCGTTGCAAGCAGCTTGGCTTGATGATTTCATCGCAGGATGACATCCAGGGGAGTTCCGAGCTGAGTTATGTGGAACAAGACTTAACCAGTGATCTCTTGAAGCAGGTCATCGGGGTCTTAGTGACGTACGTGACGGTGACACAAAAGCGCAGCCTGGCTCATTTGCAACGGGCGGTGGCTTACCAGCCAACGGCCTTTCTGAAGATGGATCATGCGTCACAGTCAAATCTGGAAATTACACAGAATTTACGGACGAAGAAAAAATCTGGAACCTTGCTCTGGCTCTTGGATGAGACCAAGACAGCCATGGGTGGTCGGCTCCTGAAACAGTGGCTCGACCGGCCATTGATCGATCGTCAGCAGATTGCGAATCGCCAGGAAAAGGTCGGCGTTTTACTCGACCACTACTTCGAACGCAGTAACCTTCAAGCAGAGCTGGTCAAGGTTTATGACCTGGAACGTCTGGCCGGCCGAGTCGCCTTTGGAAGCGTCAATGGTCGTGATCTGATTCAGTTACAAACATCACTCGAGCAGGTCCCTCAGATTGCGCACACGATTGGCGACCTGGGTGAAAAGGTCTTTGAACCCATGCTCAATGGGCTCGATCCGGTGGAAGACGTAGCCGAGGCCATCAGCGATGCTATCGTATCTGAGCCACCACTATCTGTGACGGATGGCGGTGTGATTCGCGATGGGTATAGCGACCAACTCGATGAATACCGTGATGCCATGCGTAACGGTAAGCAGTGGCTGGCCGAAATGGAAGCCCACGAGCGTGAAGTGACCGGCATCAATAACTTAAAGATCGGGTACAATCACGTCTTTGGCTACTACATTGAAGTGACCAAGGTCAACCTCGACAAGCTGCCGGCTGACCGTTATGAACGTAAGCAGACGTTAGCCAATGCCGAACGGTTCTCTACACCAGAATTGAAGGAAAAGGAAAGCTTGATTCTGGAGGCTGAGGAGAAGTCCACGGCCCTTGAGTACAAGCTGTTCGTTGACCTACGTGAACAGGTCAAGACGGCCATTACCCGACTACAAAAGTTGGCAGCCACAATTGCCAGCCTGGACGTGCTCCAGAGCTTTGCAGTCATCAGTGAGGACTACCACTTTGTGAAGCCCACACTGATTGCAGGCCATGATTTGGAGATCACCCAGGGTCGGCATCCGGTCGTGGAAAAGGTATTGGGCCGTCAGTCTTACGTTCCGAACGACGTCTCCATGGATGAGCAGACCAATGTCTTACTGATCACCGGGCCCAACATGTCCGGGAAGAGTACCTATATGCGTCAACTAGCACTGACTGTAATCATGGCTCAGATGGGGTGCTTCGTGCCGGCTGAGGCCGCACAGATGCCCGTCTTTGACCAGATCTTCACGCGAATTGGGGCGGCCGATGACTTGATCTCCGGCCAGAGTACTTTCATGGTCGAGATGCAGGAGGCCAACCGTGCGTTGAGCCACGCCACCGCCAATAGTCTGATCTTATTCGATGAGATTGGCCGGGGAACTGCCACCTATGATGGCATGGCTTTAGCTCAGGCAATCATTGAATTTGTTCACGATAAGGTTCACGCTAAGACTCTGTTCTCGACCCACTACCATGAACTGACCGCGCTGGAAGACTCCTTAAAGCAGTTACGCAACGTCCACGTGGGTGCCGTTGAACGCGATGGTGACCTCGTCTTCCTCCACCAAATGCAACCGGGTCCCGCTGATAAGTCGTACGGGATTCACGTAGCCAAATTGGCTGGCATGCCAACCCCCTTATTGCAACGTGCGGAAGTGATTCTGACTGATTTGGAAGAGGAAGCCGCGGAGAAACCAGTCGTGGCCGTGCCTAGCGAACAGATGTCGTCGATTGAGACAGCGCCGACTAGTGTGCCAGAAGCATCGACTGACACACCCACGTCTGCTGAACCCGTACCGACCGCCGTGCCAGCCGAAGAAGACCCAACGACGGCGGATACGGATCAACAATTATCGTTGTTTAGCGACGAACCGGAAATGAATCCAGCACAAGCCAAAGTTATCGAACAACTGAGTCATCTAAACCTGATGGGGATGACGCCGATGGACGTGATGAGTCAGGTCTACAAATGGCAACAAAAAATATCTAAATAAACCTGAGAGGAAGGGTCGTACATGCCTAAAATTCATGAGTTAGCGTCGGTACTGGCCGACCAAATCGCAGCGGGAGAAGTGGTTGAACGGCCCGCATCCGTTGTCAAGGAATTGGTGGAAAATGCGGTTGATGCGCACAGTAAGCAGATCGACATCACGGTGGAGGAAGCCGGTCTAAAGCGGATCTCCGTAGTCGATGATGGCGACGGTATCGCTGACGAAGACGCCGAGATGGCTTTCAAGCGGCACGCGACTAGTAAGATCACGGATCGTAAGGACCTCTTTCGCATCAAGTCTTTGGGATTCCGGGGTGAAGCACTGCCCAGTATCGCCTCGGTGGCCGATGTGACCCTGACAACCTCGACTGGGGGCGTCGGCACGCTGATCCATAACGTGGGCGGCATTATCAAGGCGCACACCGCCGCAGCAGCACGGAAGGGAACCTCGGTAACGGTCAAGGACCTCTTTGGTAACGTCCCGGCGCGACTGAAGTATTTGAAATCACCCGCAACTGAGCTGGCCCGGATCACGGATATCGTGAATCGGTTGGCATTGAGTTATCCCGACGTGGCCTTTTCACTGGTACACAACGGTCGTGAACTGACCCGGACGACTGGTCGGGGCGACCTCCAGCAGGTGATTGCCGGGATCTATGGCGTGCAGAGTGCCCGGAAGATGGTTGCCATTAAAGGCGCCAACCCGGACTTCAAGGTGACCGGCTACGTGAGCCTGCCGGAATTAACACGTGCCAGTCGGCAGTATATCTCGCTGCTACTCAACGGGCGGTACATCCATAACTTTCAACTGAGTAAGGCACTGATTGCCGGTTATGGGTCCAAGCTGATGGTCGGTCGATATCCGCTGGCGGTACTCGATATCAGAATGGATCCGCTGCTGGTAGATGTTAATGTGCACCCGACCAAGCAGGAAGTTCGCATCAGTCAGGAATCGGAGCTGACCCAGCTGATTCAGGAGACCGTGTTCAAGCGTCTCTCCACGGAAAATCTGATTCCCGATGTCTTCAGTGAGTTGCCGAAGCCTAAGAAGACGCCGGAACCGGCCACTGACCAGCTGACGATGGCGTTAAACGATGCCTCCACCAAGTATGAGTTCTCCAGTGCACCGCAAACGAGAACGGCGGCACCGCAGTCAACGTCAGCGGCCAGTCAGATTAGTGCAGTAGCCGATACGTCGGCGGCCACACCTATTAAACGGGGACCACAGCCACTGGAGACGCCGGAAGAGGTTCCGGTGGAACCGGTCGTGATCCATGCGCGGGGGGACTTTAAGTTACCTGCTGTGCAAGCGTTTGATGAGAAATACCGGACCGAGCAGCCCGCCGCACCACTGGGGATGAGTAGGGCAACCGAATCTGCGGCTGAACGACCAGAAATGGCCAGTCAACCCGTCGAAACGATTCCAGAGGCCACACAATTAACACAGGCACAGCCGCAACAACGGTTCCCTGAATTGCGTTACTTGGGACAGGTTCATGGGACGTATCTGTTGGCGGAAGCCGATGATGGTCTGTATTTAATTGACCAACATGCCGCTCAGGAACGGGTCAACTACGAGTTCTATCGCCAAGCCATTGGTGAAGTTAGTGATGACGAGCAGAAGCTGTTGGTGCCGATTGTTTTGGATTATCCAACGACCGATGTCTTAGAATTGAGCAACCACGTGGAAACACTGAGTAGTGTTGGTATTCACATCGAATCCTTTGGGCCGAATAGCTTCATCGTTCACGAGCACCCGACCTGGTTTAAAGCCGGGCAGGAGACTGATACAATCAAGGAAATGATCGATTGGGTCTTGAAGGACGGTAAAATTTCTGTGGCGGCCTTCCGTGAAAAGACGGCAATTATGATGAGTTGTAAACGGGCCATCAAGGCCAATCATCATTTGGATGACCAACAGGCGCGCGCACTACTGAAAAAATTGGCGACGGCAGAGAACCCATTCAACTGTCCTCATGGGCGGCCGGTACTGGTTCACTTAACGGATCAGGAGTTGGAGAAGCTCTTCAAGCGGATCCAGGATCCTCATCACAGTGGCGACGACTGGGGTGAATAACCCCCTTTCACTCGTGGTGATAAGCCAGTTCGTCCCATTCCCAGCAAACCAGTAGAATTCACTGCAGATTTACAGGGAATATGGTACAATTTAAAAAGCAAACATATGTTTTCTTGAAGGAGATTAGACTGGTCATGTATGAATACCTCCATGGCACCATCGCGGCGGTTTACCCCGACCACGTGGTTATTGATGTAAATGGGGTGGGGTATCTGGTCAACACGGCCAATCCCTACCGGTACCAAGTCACCACCGATGGCCAAGATGTGACGATTTATGTGTATCAAGCAGTTAGTGATAGCGCTCAGACGTTGTATGGTTTCCAGGATTTTGCAGAGAAACAGCTTTTCTTGAAGTTGATCAATGTGAATGGTATTGGGCCTAAGAGCGCTTTGGCAATTCTGGCCAATCCGGATCATCAAGGCCTAATGCAGGCCATTCGGACTAGCGACGTTAGTTTCTTGATGAAGTTTCCCGGTGTGGGTAAGAAGACGGCTGGTCAAATTGTCTTGGATCTTCAGAATAAATTGGATGATCTGGAACCCGTCGACGACGGTGACTTGTTTACGCCAGAAGTGGCGACGACCGATGGCAGCAACCCTGAATTGGACGATGCGATTGCGGCCTTAACTGCTTTGGGCTATCGCGAAGCGGCTGTCAAAAAGATTACGTCGAAATTAAAGCAATTTGCGGGCGACTCAACGAACGATTACCTGAGTGAAGGCCTACGGTTATTGACGAAATAAGTGTTGGTAGGTCACTCTGAATTTAACGAAAGGAGGCGTAACGATGGCTGATGAAGATCGCTTAGTATCGCCCGAGCCGGCGGATAATAACGAAGACTCAATTGAAAAATCATTGCGACCGCAGACGTTAGCGCAATATATTGGTCAAGATCCTATCAAGCATGAACTGCGTGTTTACATTCAGGCGGCTAAGCAGCGTGAAGAATCACTTGACCACGTTCTCCTCTACGGACCACCTGGTCTGGGGAAGACGACACTGGCGATGGTGATTGCCAACGAAATGGCCGTCCACATTCGAACGACTAGCGGGCCGGCCATCGAGAAGTCTGGTGATCTGGTAGCGTTACTCAATGAACTTCAGCCTGGTGATATTCTCTTTATTGATGAAATTCACCGGTTGCCGAAGATCGTCGAGGAAATGTTGTACTCTGCGATGGAAGATTTCTACATCGATATCGTCGTCGGGCAGGGGCCAACCGCCCATCCCGTTCACTTCCCGTTGCCACCGTTCACGCTGATCGGGGCGACTACGCGGGCTGGTTTACTGTCAGCGCCATTGCGGGATCGTTTTGGTATCGTCGAGCACATGGCCTATTACGAAACACGCGATCTGCAAGATATTGTGGAGCGTTCCGCCGATATTTTCAACACGACAATTGCGACCGATGGCGCTCATGAGGTTGCCTTGCGGTCGCGGGGGACGCCACGAATCGCCAATCGGTTATTGAAGCGGATTCGGGATTTTGCCGAAGTGTCGCCTAATCATTCCACCATTGATCGGGCCATCGTCGATCACGCGTTGACACTGTTGCGGGTCGATTCGGCGGGGCTTGATCCCACCGATGTGAAGTTGTTAACGACCATGATCGATTATTACGATGGCGGGCCAGTTGGGTTAAATACCCTAGCGGCCAACATTGGTGAGGAAACGGAAACAGTTGCGGCGATGTACGAGCCCTACCTGCTCCAGCGCGGTTATCTGAAACGCACGGCGAGAGGGCGGGTAGTGACGGCTGCTGGATATGCCCACTTGGGGCGATCGATGCCGAACCAGAAGGACGACTGAGCTGAGGGTGCGCTTAACGCGATAATCTGAGTTGAAAAATAATTATAATACCGAACATCCCAAGAACTTCTAGAAATAATTGGACGGAATCCCTTGGTTCTGGTAAAGTGGTTCAGTAGAGACGATATGAAGGAGTGAACGAAAGTGTTAGGAAATTTTGTAATTGCTGCCGCTGGCGGTGTTAGTCAGTATTCAACGATCATTATTTTAGTGATCTTTTTAGCCTTGATGTATTTCTTAATGTTGCGGCCACAACAAAAGCAACAAAAGAAGCACAAGGATATGATGAGTGACTTAAAGAAGGGTGACCACGTTGTGACGATTGGTCGCCTGCATGGTGTCATTGATGAAATCAACGATGCTGATAAGACCGTTACCTTGGACTGCGATGGGATCTACTTGGTCTTCGATTTACGGGCCATCTCAGCGGTTACGGCACAAGGGCCAGCCGCTGTTACGGCGCCCGCTGCTGCTGCAACGAGTGAAGCAGCTAGTGACGACCAACCTGCTGAAAGTGCCGCTGATGATTCTGCTGACACGGCCGACAGTGCAGCAGCTGACGACAGTGCTGACAAGGACGACGCAGCTAAATAAGTTTAGAGTGACTCACTGGCAACGAGTTTGACGGTGAGTTAGGAGACTGACGCAATCTGGGTCAGTCTTTTTTGTTTCGCTAAACTGGACGTTGCCTCGCCTCCGGGATGGTGAAAATGGGTCGGGACGCGGTGGGCGGACGTCCAGAGCCAAAGGGCGGTCTCTGAACTTGCCCTTAAGCCTCAAAAATCGAGTCTTAAGCGCACCAATTTTCTAAGCGGTCACCGCTTAGAAAATTCCCACGGCTGAGCCCATTTTCACTATCCCTGCGGCTAACATCCAGTTAGCGAGGTGTCCCTGGGGCTATTTGTTTCCAAGCACAACCAGGCTGGCGCCATCTCTGACATCCTCCGATTGTGACCACATTGACGATGCAACTTGATGGTTATGATGGCGGAATCCTGATTTTTGTTATTCGTAGAATGCGGCCTCTACTTACTACTAATGTAATTTTGGCCAATTCTGTCTCATTCTTTTATGGGATATTAGCAATGATTAGGTCAGTCCCGAATCGATTGTGGAAATGATGTCTTATAAATGGCGGATATTCGGGTGTAGCTGCCGATTGAAATGTGGGTTACCAGTTTGAACGATGACTTTACTAAGCGATAACTTGTGATTGAAAAGGACGAATCTCATGGTAAAAGAATTTAGGGAATACCAAGGTTAGTGATCAGTATTAGTCGCAGGTCAAAATTAAGTTCTGAAGGTTGGAAGGTTTAAAACACCCATCATGACTGTTGCAGCAACGATACTGAGACTAAAATTAGGCAGCGTCGTCTAAACCAGCCGGCTTACCGTTCACCAAATTTAGGCTGGAACGCAGTGGGTAGGACGCCGCCAGCCTGAGAAGCGGTTCCCACAGCAGCCGGAATCTCTGGCAGCCGCAGGTGGTGATTTTCGACTAATTTTGTGGATTAAATCTCTGTTAACTGGTCCTTTCTAGATGTACTTGAACTTTCAACATTCAGTTAAGTTGCTAACCCAGCGATAATTTTAGTTGTGGACAAACACGCGTTCGATTATAATTTAGGAAAGCCTATGCCATACTGGGAGGTGGCTACGATGCAACCGGCAGCTAAATTTACACAACGCAAGATTATCCACGTCGATATGGATGCCTTCTACGCGTCCATTGAGGAGCGTGACCATCCAGAATTTAAGGGCCACCCCCTGATTGTGGCGCAAGATCCACGTAAGACGGGTGGTCGGGGCGTCGTGACCACCGCTAATTATATTGCCCGGAAGACTGGGGTTCACTCAGCGATGAACGCCAATGAAGCACTGAAACTGTGCCCAAACGCGATCTTTAAAACACCGGACTTTCCGCGATACCGCAAAGTTTCCGACCAAATTCACGCCATCTTTCACGAGTATACGGATAAGATCGAAACGGTGGCCTTCGATGAAGCCTATCTGGACGTGACTGAGAACAAGCATCACCTACATTCCGCAGTACAGGTTGCTCACGCAATTCAAGCTGAGATCTTTGATCAGACGCATCTGACCTGCTCGACTGGAATTTCCTACAGCAAGTTCTTAGCGAAGGAAGCCTCTGACTTTCGTAAGCCAGCAGGGGTCTGCGTGATCCTACCCGAGGACGCTCATGATTTCTTAATGGCATTGCCAATCGAACGCTTTCGCGGGGTGGGGAAGAAGACGGTTCCCAAGATGCACGATTTGGGAATTTTAAATGGTGCGGACCTCTACGAGCGAAGTCAGCTGACGTTGATTCACGACTTTGGTAAATTCGGCTACATCCTCTATCAGCGAGTCCGCGGTATCGATGAACGACCGGTCGAGTATCAACGTGAGCGCAAGTCAATCGGTAAGGAGCGGACGTATGGACCACCCCTGACGACGACCGGCGAGGTGGAGAGTCAGCTCCAGCGGCTGGCCGAGATGGTTGCTGTGACCGTGAAGCAGAAGCAACGTCACGGCAAAACCTTGGTCTTAAAGCTGCGAGATAGTGAGTTTAAGACGATTACCAAACGGGTGACGCGGCCAGACTTCATTGCCAATGATGCAACCACCTACTATGAAATGGCTTTAGAAATTTATCAAAGTGTGGCCAGTAGCGATGAACAGGTGCGGCTGCTAGGGATTACTCTGACGGGATTGGCACCGCAAACATTCGAAGAGCTGCGGCTGCCCCTGTTTGACCCAGACCAGTCGCACTGAAAGACTTCCTTTGAAATTGCCCCGTAAAACTTGTATACTAAAACGCGGTAACGACGCAATTGCGTTGGTAAATCGGATAGAAAATAGGTGAACACCCATGGCTATAGAAACTGCCATTTTAGAAGAAATCAAAAAATATCAAACAATCATGATTCACCGCCATCAGCGGCCGGATCCCGACTGTATTGGGGCCCAGTTAGCACTACGAGCCATCCTACGGGCGAGCTTCCCCGACAAGACCGTTTACGCGGTTGGTAAGCACTACCCTGGCTTCGACTGGATGGGGCAAGCGGATCAGGAAGTTCCTGATGATGTCTACAAGGACGCCTTAGTCATCGTTGTGGATACGGCTAACCAGCCACGAGTCGACGATGAACGCTGGTCAACGGGTAAAGCCGTTGTTAAGATTGATCATCATCCTAACGAGGACGCCTTCGGTGACTTACAATGGGTCCTGGACCAAGCTTCCAGCACGTCTGAGATGTTATACGACTGGTTCGCAGCGAACGAAGCTGAGCTGACCATGCCTGATGATGCGGCGCGCTTACTCTACGCTGGCATTGTGGGGGACACTGGTCGCTTCATGTATCCGGCAACCACGGGGAACACGATGGCGGTCGCTGGTAAATTGATGGGGTACAACTTCTCAGCGACCGAGGTCAACCAGGCCGAAGATGAAGTTTCACCGGCCGTGGCGAAGTTGTCCGCTTATGTTTATCAAAATTTGGAAATCTTACCTAGTGGGGCCGCTTATCTCAAATTGAGTGATGAGGTCGTAGAACCCTTTGGCTTGGGCAAAGGGGATTCGACCTCTGCCATCGTGCCATTGCCTGGTAAGATTACGTCAGTAGTGGCTTGGGCCATTTTCGTTGAATCCAAGGACCACACGTACCGCATTCGGTTGCGGTCGAAGGGACCTTCCATCAACGGTTTGGCAAAGAATCATGGTGGGGGCGGTCACGCCTTAGCCAGTGGTGCTGGTGCCAAGGACCAAGTTGAGATCGATCAAGTGATCCACGAGCTCGATGAGTTAGTGGCGAACGCTAAAGGAGAAAATGAATGACCGAAAACTTTAAAGCTTTCAACTTGCAACCGTATTTAATGACGGCCTTGCAAAAGATTGGGTTCACGGAACCCACTGCCGTTCAGGCAAAATTGATTCCCACCATTGCTTCGGGTAAAGATGTGGTCGGCCAATCCCAAACTGGGAGTGGGAAGACGCATACTTTCCTGTTGCCCATTTTCAACCAGTTAACTTCTGAAAACCAGGTTCAGGCTGTTATCACGACACCTAGCCGGGAGCTGGCTTATCAAATTCACGCGGCTGCTGAACAATTGGCTGCCGAAGCACCATTTGAAATCCGTATCGGGAACTACGTTGGGGGGACCGACAAACAGCGCCAAGTGAACAAACTGCGGCACTACCAACCCCAACTGATCATCGGGACACCAGGGCGGGTGTTAGATTTAATCCAATCCCAGGCCTTAGATGTCCACACCACGCGGCAATTCGTTGTCGATGAAGCAGATATGACGTTAGACCTTGGATTCTTAGATCAAGTCGACAAGATTGCCGGCCGGATGCCTAAAGACTTACAGATGATGGTCTTCTCCGCCACGATTCCACAACGGCTCGATCCGTTTTTGCGGAAATACATGAACCATCCCGTTGTTGAAGAAATTCCAACGAGTACGATTATTTCTCCAACCATCGATAACTGGCTGATCTCCACGAAGGGTCAAAACCGTAACCAACTGATCCTACAGTTGATCACGATGGGTGAACCTTACTTGGTTCTGATCTTTGCCAATACCAAGACGCGGGTCGAACAGATCAACGACTTCTTAAAGGCCCAGGGCTTAAAGGTTGCCATGATTCACGGGGGCATCAAGCCACGGGAACGGAAGCGGGTTATGCGTGAAGTCAAAAACTTGCAGTATCAATTCGTGGTTGCCACTGATTTGGCTGCCCGTGGAATCGATATTGAGGGGATCTCTCACGTTATCAATGATGATATTCCAGAAGATCTCGACTTCTTTGTTCACCGGGTTGGCCGGACGGGACGGCAGGGGATGCCAGGAACGGCCATCACGCTGTACTCACCAGATGAAGAAGCCAAGATTTCCGAGATTGAAGCTATGGGCATCAAGTTCCAGCCTAAGCGTATCAGCAACGGTGAGATTGTGGATTCTTACGACCGGAACCGTCGGACAAAACGAAACAAGAGTACGGAGAAGCTTGATCCATCACTGATCGGTTACGTGATGAAAAAGAAAAAGAAAATTAAGCCTGGCTATAAGCACCAAATTAAGCAAGAAATTCACCGACGGAAAGACCAGGAGAAGCGGATTGCGGCACGTCAAAGCGCCCGCAACGAACGGAAGCGCCGCAAGCGCGAATCAGACCGTTACCAATAAACTTACCTTTTGCCGCCTACGGCAACCAGGGATTCCGCCGCTGTGGGGAACGCTTGCAGCCAAAGAGCGGGCTTCCAGCTCGATTTGAAACCTCGTCAAAGGCAGACGAGTTTCCAAATACGTCCCACGCTGTAAGGCCGAGGAAAAACATCCCGGCCTAACAGCGTTGTCACGGCAGGCTACATCCCTGGTTGCCTTCGGCTAAGTCAACTTTAGTGGTAGACGTTTGTTGCGTGAAACCACAGTTTGATACGAGAAAGCTTCCAATGGCGTGATCTGAAAAAATGTCAGCTAACGCCAGCTCCCGGCTAATGATCACTACGGGCTGTTGGGCTCCCTCGTGAGCACAATAAGCTCATGCTCGGATATGAATTTCTTGCGAGTGTGACGATTGAATGCTGTCTTAGCCGGAGGAGGCCAGGGATGGAGTCCGGCCGTGACAATGGCGTTAGGACGGGTGTTAGCTTTTCCCCGCTCTTACGCCATGGGATGTGGTTGGAAACTCGCCTGAACCTGGCGAGGTTTCAAGCCAAGGTGAAATACCGTTTCTTAGGATTTCACCGGTCCCCACAGCAGGCGGAATGCCTGGCAGCCGTAGGCGAACAGCTCTCGAACGTCCGCCCTCAGCGACCCGAACCATTTTCACTAACCCAGGGTAATGGTCACACAGCGTTAATAATCGTAAACCTTGATTGACAAGGCGACGGTTGCCACCTATAATTTCTAATGGACAATTAAATATCATTCGAGGACATACCGTAACTCACCGATTTTCAGAAACGTTTTGGTTGCTGTGAAAAACGATTCGGTTGGTTACTGGCGCTCCCTCAGCTACATCGCGAC
This sequence comes from Levilactobacillus muriae, assembly GCF_045862015.1. Lineage (NCBI taxonomy): Bacteria > Bacillati > Bacillota > Bacilli > Lactobacillales > Lactobacillaceae > Levilactobacillus > Levilactobacillus muriae. The sequence goes on along the minus strand of NZ_BAAFRU010000006.1, from coordinate 56,671 downwards.
TCAGCGTTATGAGTTTAAGAGGTAAACGATTAAAACATCGTTGCAAGTAAAGTGGTACCGCGCTTCGGCGTCTTTACGGGCAACGGTGTTTTTTATACTTTTTTGGAGGTATTAAGAGATGAAAGACCTAACTAGTAGTCAGATTCGCCAGATGTACCTGGACTTTTTTAAGTCTAAGGGCCATACCATTGAACCCAGTGCATCATTAGTTCCCAAGGATGATCCATCGTTGCTATGGATCAACTCCGGGGTTGCCACGATGAAGAAGTATTTCTCCGGCCAAGTGGTTCCTGAAAATCCACGATTGACCAGTTCACAGAAGAGTATTCGGACCAACGATATCGAAAACGTTGGGAAGACTGCCCGGCACCACACGTTATTTGAAATGCTTGGGAACTTCTCCGTTGGGGATTACTTTAAGACGGAAGCCATCAATTGGGCGTGGGAATTGCTCACGTCTCCAGATTGGTTCGGTTGGGATCCAGACAAATTGTTTATGACAGTTTATCCAAAGGATACCGATGCCAAGGCCGCCTGGGAGGCTGCTGGGGTTGCTCCTGACCACATCATTGCCGTGGAAGATAACTTCTGGGACATTGGTGAAGGTCCTTCTGGTCCCGACTCCGAAATTTTCTATGACCGTGGCGAATCCTTTAACAATCTGGCTGATGACGATCCTGAGAACTATCCTGGTGGCGAAAATGAGCGTTACCTCGAAGTCTGGAACATCGTGTTCTCCCAGTTCAACCACGAACCGGATGGTACGTACAAGCCACTGCCTCGGAAAAACATTGATACAGGGATGGGTCTCGAACGAGTCGTTTCCATTTTCCAAAATGCCAAAACCAACTTCGAAACCGACTTGTTTCTGCCAATCATCGAAAAGACAGCAGAGCTCAGTGCTGGTAAGAAGTATGGTGCTAACCACGAAGATGATGTGTCCTTCAAGGTGATTGCTGACCATGCGCGGGCCATTACATTTGCAATTGGTGACGGCGCCTTGCCTGGAAATGAGGGTCGGGGCTACGTTATCCGTCGTCTGATTCGGCGGGCCATTGTCAACGGCCAAAAGCTGGGGATCGAAGGGGCCTTCTTGGACCAATTAGTCCCAGTGGTCGGTAAGATTATGGAATCTTACTACCCAGACGTGCTCAAGCAAAGTGACTACATCGCCAAAGTCGTGCGTTCTGAAGAAGACCGTTTCGGTGAAACCTTGGACGGTGGGTTAAACTTACTGAACAGTCTGATTGCTGACTTGAAGAAACAGGGTGGCAGCCAAATCGCTGGTGCCGATGCTTTCAAACTCTATGATACGTATGGTTTCCCTGTTGAATTGACGGAAGAATATGCTGACGATCAAAATATCACGGTCGATGAAGACGGCTTCAAGGCAGAAATGCAGAAGCAAAAAGACCGTGCTCGTAACGCTCGTGGCAAGCAAAAGGCCATGGGCTTACAACACGACCTCTTAATCAATGTCACGACACCTAGCCAATACGTGGGATACACGCAGCTTGAAACGAAGAGCAAATTGACTGAATTGGTCGTTGATGATGAATTAGCCGATGAAGTAACGTCGGGGACGGCCGAAGCCATGTTTGACACGACGCCGTTCTACGCCGAAATGGGTGGCCAAGTGGCCGACAAGGGGGATATCTATGACCTTGACGGTAACGTGGTGGCTCACGTGGCCGACGTGCAACACGCACCAAACGGGCAAAATCTGCATACGTTAACGGTAGTTGCTCCCTTGAAGAAGGGCACAACCTACGAGTTAAAGGTTGACGCTAAGTTCCACAGTAAGGTCGAAAAGAACCACACCGCGACCCACCTGCTGGATAAAGCTTTGCGTGAAGTCTTTGGTGAGCACACCCAACAAGCAGGTTCTTTGGTTGAAGGCGACTACTTACGGTTTGATTTCACCCACTTCGGACAGGTCGATCCTGCTGATTTGGCTAAGGCCGAAGCCATCGTCAACGAAAAGATCTTTGCAGAACTGCCAGTTACGACGGTGGAAACGGATATCGAATCCGCCAAGAAGATGGGTGCCATCGCACTCTTTAGTGAGAAATACGGTAAGGTTGTTCGAGTTGTCAGCGCTGGCGATTTTGTCACTGAATTCTGTGGGGGGAATCACGTCAAGAACACCAATGAAATTGGGCTGTTCAAGATTACCTCAGAATCCGGCGTTGGTGCCGGGGTACGACGGATTGAAGCCGTTACCTCAGCCGCAGCCTACAGCTACTTGCAGGGCCGCAGTGAGATTTTGGATGCCGTTGCTGGCGATTTAAAGGTCACTCAGGACGCTGAAGTGGAGCAAAAGGTTACGAGCCTGCAAGCGCAGGTGAAGAGCTTAGAGCAGAAGCAAGCAGCCTTAGAAGGCAAGTTAGCCAGTCAGGAAGCCAGTGCGGTCTTTGACCAAGTGACTGAAGCGGGTGACTACAAACTGATCAGTGGGACGGTTCAAGTCTCCAAGATGGATCAGTTGCGGGCCTTAGCGGATACGTGGCGTGAGAAGGCACTCTCCGATGTCCTGGTACTGGGTGCCGAAGTCAATGGTAAGGCTAACCTGATCGTTGCGGTTAGTGCTGACAAGCAAAAACAAGTCAAGGCTGGCGATCTGATCAAGGCTATTTCACCAAAAATCAATGGTGGTGGTGGCGGTCGGCCAAACCTAGCCCAAGCCGGCGGAAAGAACCCAGCGGGACTACCAGATGCCATGACTGCAGCCGTGGAATGGTTGGAGAAGCAATAGAGTATAGAATAGAGTGCGGAACAAGGCGGTTAGACTCTGAGCATTAACGTCAATAAGGATAAAATCCCGGGTTTGGATTTTGTCCTTATTGGGGTTAAGCGCAGGAGTCTGCCTTGTGGAGCACGTTTCGGCTATGTGAAATGAGAGACGGGCTCCAATCCAAATGAAAAATAAGGGTTTGGATTTTGTCCTTATTGGGGTTAATGCGCAGGAGTCTGCCTTGTGGAGCACGTTTCGGCTATGTGAAATGAGAGACGGGCTCCAATCCAAATGAAAAATAAGGGTTTGGATTTTGTCCTTATTGGGGTTAAGCGCAGGAGTCTGCCTTGTGGAGCACGTTTCGGCTATGTGAAATGAGAGACGGGTTTTAAGCCAGATGAAAAACAAAGATCTCGGCTTTTGCCCTAAATAGGATATGCGTGTAGAAGCCTATCTGTAAATCACGTTCCCGATTTCACTCAAATTACAGGCGAATGCAGAGCGTCATAGCGTTTCATCGAGGGAGCGGTCCGTTATGGGCGGCTCCCTTGATAACGGCAGTATTACGAATAGATTACATTGGGTGTCGGTCGTTGTAGTTTGCCGAATTATCGAGTAAAATTGAGGCTAAGTGAGGAAGTACGGGGGTGTTTTATAGTGAGTTCATTAGACAAAACGATGTATTTCGACTTTGGCGCTAACCAGCCAAAGGACGTCCATGATACACTGGTAACAGTTTATCAAGCACTAGAAGAAAAGGGTTATAACCCAATTAATCAGATTGTCGGGTACCTACTATCGGGCGATCCTGCGTACATTCCGCGTATCAATGATGCACGGAACCTGATTCGCAAGCATGAGCGCGACGAGATTATTGAAGAGCTGGTTCGTGTTTATCTTAACCAGAATGGACCGGTGAAGCCTTCATGAAGTTAATGGGGTTGGATGTTGGTTCGCGAACGGTTGGTATTGCCATTAGCGATGCCTTGGGTTGGACGGCTCAGGGTATCGAAATTATTCGAATTGACGAGGAGTCAGAGATCTTTGGACTGGATCGTGTGGCCGAATTGGTCGCCGAACACGACGTTGATGGTTTTGTCGTGGGCCTGCCCAAGAATATGAACAATTCGTTAGGCCCGCGGGCCGCGGCTTCTAAGCGGTACGGGGAGATGCTAACGGCGCGATTCCATTTGCCCGTTGACTTCGAAGACGAACGGTTGACAACCGTAGAGGCGGAGCGTATGTTAGTGGAACAGGCTGACACATCACGCCGTAAGCGAAAAAAAGTAATTGATAAATTAGCAGCCGGGTTAATTCTGCAGAACTATTTAGATCGGCAGGGTAAATTAACCCGAGAAAAGTGAGGTTTCCCATGAACGAAGACCAAGAACAAATCACATTAGTTGATGAAAACGGTGACGAAGAGTTATACGATGTCCTGTTTACCTTTGAATCTGACGATTTTGGTAAGTCATACATTTTGATTTACCCAGCCGGTAAGAGCGAAGACGAGGAAGTTGATATCCAAGCCTACGCTTTACCAGCTGACGATGATCCAGCTAACCCATCCGGTGGCGACCTGCAATTGATCGAATCCGATGATGAATGGGATATGGTTGAATCCGTATTAAACACCTTCTTAGCAGACGGGACGATTGATCCCAACGCTGGCAAACAAGGCTAGTCAAATTGATAAGATGAAAGGGCGGAGACTTCCGCTCTTTTTGTTTACCATGAATCCACCGACAGTTACTGGAAAGATTATAAAGAAGCGGGCCACAAAGCGTGCAACGGAGTGACTAGTAATGGTAAAATAAAGTATTGTGCATTGTGAGCGTTGATTCGCCATTGAATAGCCAGCTTACTAGGTGGCACCGATGGCGCATGAGTATGCAAAAATAGCAGGGGGAATGAGAAATGACGGAACAGACGCACCGCTTCAAAGCCGTCATCGCCGGAAAAACCTACACAATTGTGGGCCAGACCTCCGATGAACATATGCGAGCGGTTACTGAAGTTTTGAATCAACAATTTACGCAATTAAAGCAGTTATCACCTAATCTATCTAAGGAAGATGCCGCTATTCTGATGGCCTTCAATGCGGTCTCAGATCAGTTGAAGATGGCATCTACGGCGGACGTAGCGGCGAGTCAGGCGGCAGAGACGCCAGATGCAGCGGCTGGTTCAGCGAGCGCACCGGAAACGGAGGGCTAGTTTGGTCTTAAGTCTAATTATTTTGGTAGTTTTGATCTTCGGGTTTCGCCGTGGCTACCGTCGTGGGTTGGTCTTGCAGGTGCTCAATACGATTGGCTACATTATCGTCTGGCTAGCAGCACGGTTCTTAGCGAAGCCTTTAGCAACGGGCATTGGTCAGTTCATTGGCAATCTGTCGTTGGACAGTTCGGCGAGTGCGGTCACGGCCGCCCAGAGTAGCAGTTTCTTCTTAAATGGGATTGCCTTCTCTGCCATCCTGACGGTGGGTTTTTTCATCGTTCATCGCGTGGCGTACGGCCTCAATAAGGTCACCTGGTTACCAGTCGTTCATCAAGTAAACTCGCTGGCCGGGGGTCTGATCAATCTGGTCATTCGTTACGTGGTGATCTTTCTAATTTTAAATCTGATGATCCTGTTACCAGTTAAGGGATTTCAAAACAGTTATCAAGCGTCACCAGTTGCTCAGTGGATCGTGAAGCAAACGCCGGTCCTCTCGAAGCAAGTCTATAACTGGTGGCTGACAGAACATTAATTCTGACGACTCGTTAGAGAGGAGCGTCCTATGAATCAAAAAACATTAAAAATTATGGAGTATGACCGCATCAAGCAGGCGCTTCGCGGTTATTTAGTCTCCGCCGCTGGGCAACACGAACTCAATCAGCTCCAGCCCACGGCCGACGTGAAGCAACTCCAGATCTGGCTCGATGAGACTCGAGATGGCGCGGATATTTACCGCTTAGAGAATGGGATTCCACTGCCAAAATTAGACGACATTCGACCACATTTACACCGGTTAGCCATGGAAGCCGCCCTGAATGGTCTCGAGCTGGCTCAGATCAGCCGGGTCCTCTGGACGACCAGTTCCGTGGTAAAGTTCTTCCGTGATTTGGCAGACAAAGAAATCGATTTACGCCGGTTGAACCGAGTGGTTAAGGAACTCGTAACCTTACCCGACGTGACCCGTCGTTTACGGACCTCACTGGAAGGTGATGGCCATATTACGGACGAAGCCTCACCAGCATTACGTCAGATTCGCCAACACATCACCCAGACGGAGGCAGCCATCCGAACCACGATGGACCAATATACCCGGGGCAAGGACGCCAAGTACCTGAGTGAGACTATCGTGACCATTCGGGATGACCGCTATGTGATTCCAGTACGAGCCGAATACAAGCAACGCTTTGGCGGCATTGTTCACGACCAGAGTGCTAGTGGGCAGACCCTGTTCATTGAGCCGCAGGCGGTTGTGGGCTTAAATAACCGATTGCGGCAGAATCAAATGGATGAACGGCACGAGGAGCAACGAATTCTCGCTGAGTTGACGGCTTTGTTGGCACCTTATCAGGATGAAATTCTCCGCAACGCTGAGTTACTCGGTCACTTTGACTTTATCAATGCCAAGGCCCGCTATGCCCATCAATTGAAGGCGAGTGAACCGAAGCTTTCACTAGATAATCAGGTGAACTTGCGACAAGCACGGCACCCGTTGATCGACCAAAAGAAAGTTGTCGCCAATGATATTACAATTGGCCGTGACTACAAGGCCATTATCGTAACGGGACCTAACACCGGTGGGAAGACGATCACGCTGAAAACGCTAGCGCTGGTCCAGTTGATGGGACAGTCAGGATTATTTATTCCGGCTAATGAAAACAGTGTAATCGGCGTCTTCGATGACATCTTTGCCGATATCGGGGATGAACAATCCATTGAGCAGAGCCTGAGTACCTTCTCTGGACACATGGAAAACATCGTCGCTATTCTCCAGCAAGCCGATGAACGCAGCCTGATTGTTGTCGATGAATTGGGTGCTGGGACCGACCCTCAAGAGGGGGCTGCCTTGGCCATTGCCATTCTGGATGAGATTGGCACGCTGGGTAGCTACGTGATGGCGTCGACCCACTACCCTGAACTGAAAGCTTATGGGTACAACCGGCCAGATACCATTAACGCCAGTATGGAGTTTAACGGCGAAACTTTAAGGCCGACCTATCATTTGCTGATCGGGATTCCTGGTCGGAGTAACGCACTGGATATCGCTTCACGGTTAGGCATGCCAGCCCAAGTCATTGATGCGGCTCGCGGACTGACCGATCAAGATAGTCAAGATTTGAACGCAATGATCAGTGATTTAACTGAGCAGAAACGTCATGCGGATCGCGATGCGGCTGAATTACAGACGCAACTGGAGGAAGCTAAGACACTTCACGATCAGCTCCAGAAACAATTCGAACAGTACCAGCACCAGAAAGATCAGCTCATGTTGGATGCTAAACGCGATGCGAACCGCTTGGTTGATGAATCCCGAAAACGGGCTAATCAGATCATTGCGGACATTCGCAAGAAGCAATTGGCAGCGGGCCAGAGTGTCGTCAAAGAAGACGAATTAATTTCCGCACAAGGGGCTTTGAATGCCCTGCAACAGGATACCAAGCTCAAGAAGAATAAAGTCTTGCGGCGTGAGAAGGCCAAGCTCGACTTCCACAAGGGCGATAGCGTTCTCGTGAAGTCTTATGGTCAGATTGGAGTCTTAATGCAGCAGCTGGACGATAGTCACTGGGAAGTACAATTGGGTATTTTGAAGATGAAGATTGCCACTAACGACCTCGAAAAGGCTAAGGATTCCGCCAAGGGTAAGAAACAACCGCGGGCAACCGTTCGGCGGTCTGGTTCATCCGGTATGTCGCCAACCTTGGATCTGCGGGGTCACCGCTATGAAGAGGCCATGGCTGAAGTGGATCGTTACATCGACTCTGCGCTACTGGCAGGTTACCCATCCGTGACGATCATTCACGGGAAGGGAACCGGGGCTCTGCGTAAGGGTGTGACCGATTATCTAAAACGCAACAATCGAATCAAGAGCTTTGGCTTTTCACCCGCCAATGCTGGGGGCGATGGTTCCACGGTCGTGCGGTTTAAATAGTCCGGCAATTAAGTTGCAAGCAATTTAGTTGTGATTTTATCGGAGTCTGGTAGACTGATTATGAAGCAACGTGAACTGCTGCTGGTAGTTAAATTATGAATTTGATAGGGAGGCAATACAATGGTTACGGAAACAACGGACAAAACCTTTGAACAAGATACTGCTACAGGCGTTACTCTGACTGACTTTTGGGCAACGTGGTGTGGTCCTTGTCGGATGCAATCACCAGTAGTTGAACAATTGGCTGGGGAAATGGACAGCGTGACCTTTAACAAGATGGACGTTGATGCCAATCCCAACACGCCACAATCTTTTGGCATCATGAGTATCCCAACTTTGCTGGTCAAGAAGGATGGCGAAGTGGTCGATTCCATCGTGGGTTACCACTCTAAGGATCAATTAAAGAAGATTTTAGACCAGTACGTCGAAGCTTAAGACGTTGGTTAGAAAAGCGACTGCTATGGAGATGTCCGTAGCAGTCGTTTTGTCCAAATGGATAAGATATTGTGATATTAAAAAAGTGAAACCGCAAATGGGTTTCACTTTTGTCTATCGTTTTAGAAAATGGTAGCGTCTAGTCTTCGCTATCATTACCCTCGTCGGCTGGTTTAACCAAATCAATGGGTTGCGGCGCATCGTATTCTGGAATCACGTCATCCGGGTCCGTGTAGACATCAAAAGTGACGGCCTGATTCTTTAACTTATGACCAGTTTCTACCAGCTCCGCTTCGGTGATGATCCCCAACTGCTGTGCCATCATCTCAGCAAGAAAACCGGCTTCGAGGGTGAAGTCCGTATCGCCCACGACTTGGAGCCGAAGGCGGACGGGATCACCACTAAGCTGCCAGCGGGTCATGTGTGAGGTTTGTTTTTCTAGCGAGAGGGTCCCAAAACCAACTTGCTCGAAAAAAATGGCTGCGTCTTTAGGATTGCCGATTGGAAATTTCCGTGCGAGTGATTTGCCGGCCCAGTAACCAATGGCCCCTTTGTCCTCACCAAGCAACTCTGGAATGAGGGCGTCGCGAAGAATCATCTGAGGAAGATACTGAGCCCCCGCAGCATCATTCATGACGGTCTGGTATAAGTTTTTCAAAATAGTTGGCTCCTTTGTCCGAATTAATTTCTGAATTCATTATACCTTAAAGGTTGAGGGTTGTCGCCTGCGGTTGCCAGGGATTGCGCGTGTTGTGGGGACCGGTAAAAGTCCGTGAAGCATTCTTTCACGCTGATTTGAAATCGTAAAATTCTGCGGTTTCAAGCATATCTTGTGGTATAGAACTGGGAAAAATTAAGTGTCCGGTTTAACACCGTAGTCACGGCTAGACTACATCCTCGGGCATCTTGGGCTAGGTTAACTTTCAACCAATCAGTGGGCTGAATGACGAGAATTGACTCATCTTACTGTGATCGTCCGAGTAGTCGTAACAGAGCCAATAGCGCCTCGTTTAACACAATTAATCGTGATCATTAAGAAATGGGAAAAGTTTGGTGACTGAGAAATCAAGCGACTTTTTGAAAGGATGTTGATATTTTCACGGCAAGAAACTTGAATCCGCTTCATAAAAAGGCGATAATATAGGTTCAAGTAATTGAGAGGAGCGTTGATTCATGCAAAACAGTCCAATTGGGTTAATGGATTCTGGAGTCGGCGGCTTAACGGTATTAAAAGAAGTTCAACGGCTGTTGCCTACCGAAAAGACAGTCTTTTTAGGAGATCAGGCACGGTTGCCCTATGGTCCCCGCGATGCGGCGGAGGTCACGACCTTCACGCGTCAAATTGCCGGGTTCTTACAACGCCAGGCAGATATTAAAATGTTGATTATTGCCTGCAACACGGCGACGGCAGCAGCACTCACGACCATGCAAAAGGAATTGACCATCCCAGTCGTGGGCGTCATCGCACCGGGAGCCCGTTCAGCGGTGCAGGTCACGCAAAATCACCGAATTGGCGTGATTGCGACGACGGGAACGGTCAAGAGTGACCAGTATCGGGAAACAATTTTGGCAAAGGATCCTCACAACACGGTCTTTAGTTTAGCGGTTCAAAATTTTGTGGACTTGGTGGAGGCCAATGACTTAACGTCTGCCCACGCACAGTCGGTGGTTAGAGCCGGCTTGACACCATTGCTGGACAAGGATATTGATACCTTGGTCATGGGGTGTACCCATTTTCCCCTGTTACGGCCTTTAATTCAGGACGTCGTGGGACCAGAGGTGACCCTGGTCGATCCCGGCACTGCAACAGCTAACATGGCAACGGCCCTATTGGATTACTGGAACTTAGCCAATCCAAGCGGTGTCCAGCATCCAGCGGGCGATTATTTCACCACTGGTGACGTTGACCGATTTAACAAATTAGCCGATAATTGGTTAGAAGAGACGCCTGTCCGGGCGCACCATTTGCCTGTGGCGGCGTTGACCCAAACAACGGAGGTTGAATAACGAATGGAAAACACGATTGTCATTGCCACGAACAACGCCGGTAAGGCCCGCGAATTTCGCGCTATCTTTGAGCCTAAAGGGTTAACGGTGAAGACGCTGGCGGATTTTCCCAATCTCAAACAGGTTGTGGAGACCGGGACGACCTTTACCGAAAACGCCACGTTAAAGGCAACTGCGGTCGCGCACGAGACGCAATTGCCTGTGTTGGCCGATGATTCAGGTCTGATGGTCGATGCGTTAAATGGTGAGCCGGGCATCTATTCGGCGCGTTACGCCGGGGACCATGACGACGCTAAGAATAATGAGAAGCTATTGGCGAATTTGGAAGGCGTACCCGCCACGAACCGGGGGGCGGCCTTTCACACGGCACTGGTACTCATCAAGCCCGACGGTAAGAAGCTAGTGGCTACCGGCGAAGTCCGGGGCGAAATCCTAACAGCACCGCGCGGCCATGATGGCTTCGGGTACGACCCGTTATTCTATGTGCCAGAGGAACGGCTGACCTTCGCCGAGATGGGGCTGGCAACCAAGAATCAGCACAGTCACAGGGCCAAAGCTGTGGTGGCAATGCTACCACAGTTTGACGCCTGGTGGGAGGATTAGCGATGAGTCGATGGTTAGTGATTAGTGATAATCACGGTGATCGAGATATTCTGGTCACGCTAAAGCAACAATTACGGCCTGATGCCGTGTTTCACTGCGGCGACTCAGAAATGACGGCTAACGATCCGTGGTTTCAGGATGCCTACGTGGTTCAGGGAAACATGGATTTTGACACCAATCTGCCACTAGTCAGTACGCCTATGGTCGATGGTCGTCAAGTCTTACTGACACACGGGCATCACGATGGCGTGAACTGGGATCTGACCCAGCTGAAGCTTCGTGCGGATGCCGCCCAGGCCGAGGCAGTTTTCTACGGGCACACGCATCAGTTGGCAGCCGAAGTTGTCGGTGGTCATCTGTTCGTGAATCCTGGTAGCATCAGCCAACCACGTGGTGAACTCCGGTATTTGGGCGGCACCTGTGCGCTCATCACGGTAACGGCGATCCAGTGGATTGTCCAATACGTGACGCGGGACGGGCAGCCCGTGCCGGATTTGAAATTCACGTTTGCCCGTACGGAGACGCAGAAAGGATGAATTAAGGCATGATTGACCCAGCCGTTGAACAAATGCTTCTGAAAGATCCGAAGAGTTATGTCATCTCTGCGGATGTGGTTGCGAACGTCACGGCAACCAATACTTTAGAACACGCCTTTATGGTACTGTCGAAGGTCGGTTACAGCCGGATTCCAGTGCTGACGCCCGATGATCGGTTGCAGGGGATGATTTCACTGGCAGCTATTTCGGAATACCTCCTGCACGTGCCGGGAGCGGCGGTGGAACAGCTCAGCCGCTACACGGTGGCCGATGCCATGTTGCCGGTCAACCGATGGGTAAGTGATCCAACTAAACTCGAAACAATTTTAAACTACTTAGTGGATGAGCCATTTATTCCCCTTGTGGATGACGATAAGGTCTTCCAGGGAATTATCACGCGGCGTGAGCTGTTGAAACGAATTAATTTCATGGCGCATAACCTTCACAAATATTACGACGTGACCGCGAAAGAAAGAGTAGCAGACCAGGTTGAAAAATAACTGGGATGAAGGGGCGTTTATGGTTTGGCCGGTTTGCAACTAGCAAATTTTTCAAGTTCTAAAGGTCTGCAAAAAGTTTAGGCATAAAACAAAACGACCGATTCTTCTAACTTAAGAGAAGAATCGGTCGTTTTTACTTAATTGGATAAAAATCCGGCTGATATTGCAGAAATCTGATATAACGCGCTAATATGATGATTTACGCAAGCAAGGTAAAAGCTAGTTTAGCCGCTTACTTGCTAGTTGGCATTGACGCGTGAGTTGGCAATTGAATCCCAGCTTGGCGGATGGCCTTCAGGTAAGCTGTGAGAAAGCTGGCCTGCAGGGCAAATTGGCTGCCGCTCTTACAGGTCAGGGCAACCTGAAAGACCAGTTCATTTGGGGGTAATGTGACCACGCCAATGATAGCAGGATCACCAATCACGCTGGGATGTTGAGGCAACAGCTTTTCATTGACCGCTTTGATGATGGCCGGCAATTTTTCTACCGGCGTCGTTGGGGCAATGGGAATGTTGACTAACGCGTGCATGTTATTTCGCGATCGGTTGGAAACGATGGTAATATTGCGGTTAGGGATGAAGTTCAGCGTCCCATCGGCGCTGGTGACCTGTGTGGTGCGAAGGCCAATCGATGTGACTGTCCCCTCAATTGTTCCGATCTGAACGACATCACCGACATCGAGTTGCTGTTCCATAAGAATCGAGATCCCAGTCACGAGGTCGCTCACGAATCCTTGAGCACCTAGGCCTAATGCCAAGCTGAAGATTCCAGCACCGGCGATTAATGTACCCACGGGAACGCCCAGTGTGGAAAGTAATGCGTAGATCCAGAAGAAAAGAATCGTGTAGTGAAAGAGATTCATTGTCAGCATGCTGATAGTTTGCAGGCGATTGCTTGGGCCGGATTTAGGTACCAAGTAGCGCTTAAAGCTACGACGTAAAATGAATTTTCCAATAAAATTGATGACTAGAAAGAGCAACGTTAAAAAAAGCAGCGTCAGAAAGCGACTGGTAATGAGGTGCACGAATTTCTCCCAGTCAAAAGAAGTGATATAGTGTTGGAGCCACTTGGAAGAAGTGGTTGTGGTCGTTACGAGGTCCGTCAAGAAACGCGTCTCCTTTGAAACCCACACCCCGCTGCGAGTCGTGATTGCATGGTGTAGGGCGTTTATTTTCTAGTTTAGCAGATTTTACAGGTGGCGCCCAGAGTTGGGCGAGAAAAGGCGACCAGATTTGGGGTTTTAATTGCACCCGCCCCTTGAGAATGCTATTCTATTGGTAAGTAACTGAGTACAAGGAGGGGTTGTCATGACCGGTGGACAAGTAGCGGGCCTGATCGCAGCGATTGCGTTTTTGATTCTGGTCCTCTTCATTGGCATGTTCTTAGTCAAGATGAATAAAACGTTAGGTGAGGTAAATAAGTCGGTGAAAACGATGACGTCGGATATCGATGTCATCAGTCACCAGGCTGAAAATATCATGGCCAACGCGAATGAATTACTGGAAGACGTTAACCAGAAAGTTGCCACCATCGATCCAGTCTTCCAGGCCGCAGCAGATCTGGGTGAAAGTGTTTCTGACTTGAACACGGCGACTCGGAATCTGACCGACCGCGTGTCGGATACGGCCAAGCAGACGGCCAAGACGTCATTAGCTGCTAAAGTGGGCAAGACGGCGTTTGACCTCTACAGAAATCACAAAAATAAGGAATAATCACGGAAAGGGAGTCATTAGTATGGCAAAACACAAGTTATTAGCAGGATTATTAGTTGGTGGGGCAGCCTACGCAGCCTATCACGCCTTGGACTTAGAACAACGCGAAGCCTTAAAGGATGCCGCACGTGACCGCTACAATGCTTTCAAAGACCGCGCCGTGGATTACGCCTTTTATGCCGCAGACGCAGCAGATGATTTCAAAGAAGCCTTGAACGATAAGTTTGAAGCCAAGGACGATGCGCCAGCCTGGCAAACCGTGCCGGACGACGTTGCCGACGAACCAGCTGATGATATTGTTTTGAGTAGCGATGAAGTTGCTGATTTACCTGATGAAAAGCCAGCTGATAGCGACGACGATGCCAGCGATGTAGCTACCGACGATCAAGCAAAGAGCGATAACGCCGAATAAATGTCAAATTAAATAACGGACGTGTTGACGACTACCGATTTCGGTAGAGGCAACGCGTCCGTTTTGCTTTGTCTAGATAAAGTCGTTATCTTGCTGCATTTTAAATAAGTCGGATTGGATCTTGACCACGAGTTTCTTGGCTTCTGGCGCGTTGATCCGTTGCGGACGGCTTACGGCGATGAGGGGCAATATCGGTGGCTTTTCCATCAGATGGAGAATGCGAAGGGGGTGGCCGTGCTTGATGAAGAAGCGGGCCATGGATTCCGGAATCAATGCCCAATTGCGGTCGTTGACCAGGTATTGTGGGACTGTGAGACTGGTATCGAGCCGCACGAATGGCGGGATCTTATCCTCCCAACACAGCATGTGCCACTTACGATAGTTGTCACTATAGGGAATCATCAGCTCATCGTAACGTGAGAGCATGGTGGTGCCGACGAAGTCTGGATAATTACTGGTGGGACTGGTGACGAGAACCAGCCGTTCCTGTCCGATCTTTCGCGTCTCAATCTTATGGCGTGTGGATTCGATAAAGGAAAAACCGATGTCTACGAGATCGTTATCAATCAGGTTGTATATATTCAAGTCGTCAGTCGTTTGGATGTTGAACCGCAGGAGGAAATCATCCTGCAAAACCTGTGGTGCAATTTCGGAAAGGATGGCGGTGTTAATATCTAGCGAGGTCGCCACCGTTAAAACGTGGTAGTCACCCATTTCCTTGAGACTATCAACTTGGTCGCTAAGCTGAATCCATTGGCGGGCAATTGGTACAAGGCGTGTACCATAGGGGGTCAAAGAGATCGTATTGTTCCCCTTGACTCGGTTGATCAGCTTGACCCCCAGAAGGCTCTCCATTCGATGCAACCGGTTACTTACAGCGGCTTGCGTAATATACAGAGAATCTGCAGCCTGAGAGATCTGCCGGTATTCAACAATTTTTAAAAAGGTCTGCAAAAGCTCTGAGTTCATGAGTCTATCTCCAATTTTGTTCTAAAATACTATGATTATTAGGATTGCGGTATCTATGACGTCCAAAGTGTCAGGGTCAGTGGGCGATAGAGACAAGATTGTGCTAAAAGCAGCGCAATGAGATGTGTTGTCAGACATTGTTTGACGGCACTGCCAGCACTATTTAATAGCTGTAGTCTGATTATAGCTCACGAGTTTTATACTGTCATCGGTTTCTTTTACGATAGAGACACTCCCATTCAGTGGGAAATTCCCCAAAGTGTTGATACCATGATGATCTGCCAAGGTCCGAATGAAGGTTCCGTGGGTGATTAACAGGACAGTAGTCTTGTCTGGGCAGGCCTCGTGGAGCACATCGAAGCCGCGCTGCCAGCGGGCAATCACCTGATCGTAGGTCTCTGCTTGGTGGGCGGGATCTGTATCGTGCATGAGTTGGCGCGTCTTGGGAAAGCCAAAGTGGCTGATCAATTCTTCTTGACCAGCGTAGCCAGTGGCCTGGGAGACTTCCTGCCAGGCAGCCGGGGCATTAAGGCCTTCATAATAGCCAAAGAAAACTTCGCGGAAGGTCGCGTTAGGTGTAAGAATCTTGGGCTGGTGGGCGAGTTGTGAGAGAATCAGGTCGCGCGTGTCGATGGCACGGTTAAGATCCGACGAGCAAACATAATCAAATGGAATGTTTGCCAACTGTTTACCGGTTGTCAATGCCTGTTGACGGCCTTTAGTCGTGAGGTCAGAGTCCACCCAACCCTGCATCCGATCGAAGGAATTCAGTAAGGTTTCACCATGGCGGACAACGTAAATTGTGATTTCAGTCATGCTATTTTACCCCCATTATGGTTTGATTCCATTCTATTCGAAAAAAAGATTATATTCAAGGTTGTAATGAAACCGATTTCATTTATAATAGAGGCAGATGTTTTTACCGGACAGGTAAGAATGATTATCTCTTGTAGCCATTATATATTTTACTTTAGGGAGGCATTTATCATGCATGTGACGTTATCTATCTGGCAAGCGTTACTGATTGCACTTTGGGTCGCTTTGGTTGAATCACGAATTTTAGGTTTTTCAACTCTGACAATGCGGTTTAGTCCGCTGATGACGGGGATGATGGTTGGTTTTATCATGGGGGACATCAAACAAGCTATGATTGTAACCGCTGCTATTCAGTTAGTTTACATGGGGTTTGTTGCTCCAGGGGGAGCCTTACCTGCTGAACCATGTATCGCCACGGCCATTGCGGTGCCAGTTGCACTGCTAGGCCACATGAGTCCTCAGGGGGCTATCGCGATTGCGGTGCCAGTTGGGTTACTCGGAAGTTACCTCTATCAATTCAGATTCTTCCTCAACACCTTCGCGTTGAAGCCAATGGACAAGTACGCTAGGGAAGGGAACGCTCGGGGCTTAGGGTTTGCGATCATGGGGATTCCAACGTTGATTTCCTTCGCGCTGTTCATTCCACTGATGTTCATCGCCCTTTACTTCGGAGCACCCGTTATCTCTGGGTTAGTTGCGAACATCGAACACGGGACGTTGATTCACGTCTTGAACAGTGTCGGTGGTGGGTTGGCTGCCTTAGGGATCGCCGTTATCATGCAAGTTATCGGGAAGAAACAGCTCTTACCATTCTTCTTCCTGGCTTACTTCATGAGTGTGGCCTTTGCCAAGTTGGACATCAGCATGACGATCTACGCCATCTTCGGTGCCATCTTTGCCATCCTCTACGTGACGTTTACTTCAAAGAAATCGACGAATTAAGGAGGTAGAAATCAATGAGTGAAGAAGTAGCTGCAAACAACGCTGACGTTGCTGAAAACGAAGATGTTCAGACTGAAGAACACCGGATTCCGCAACCTGATAAAATTACGAATAAAGATTTAATGAAATCCTGGTTCGGTTGGTGGTGGGCTAACGAAGTCCCACATACCTTTGACCGGATGCTGGCACCAGCCTTCTGTTTTGGGCTGATCCCAACCTTAAAGAAGTTGTACAAAGATAAGACCGAATTGGCGAAAGCCTTTCAACGGCACCTGTTATTCTTCAACACCCAGGCGACATGGGGCGGGGGAACTTTAACCGGTGTGACGATCTCACTGGAAGAAGCACGGGCCAAGGCCTTAGCTAACGGTGAGGAACCAATCTCTGAAGACATGATCAACAACACCAAAGTTGGGTTAATGGGTCCGCTGGCTGGTATTGGGGACTCCATTGACTCCGGGACCGTACAATACATCTTTATCGCCATCTTCTTGCCTTTCGCTCAGAAGGGGAACTTCATGGGGGCTTTACTCCCATTCCTCTGTTTCGCCATCGCAACCTTCACTTATGGTTATTACTTTACTAAGATGGGTTACTCACTGGGTCGGGCTGCTGCTAAGGAAATTATGACGGGTGGCCGGATGGCCGGTATTATTGATGGATTAGGGGTTCTCGGGCTTTACATGATGGGAATCTTAGCCGGGCAATACATTAAGATCCAAAGTTACCTGAAGTTCAGTATTAGTAAAAAGGTCTTCGACGTTCAGGATATCTTGAACACGATCCTCCCAGGAATCCTGCCACTGTTCGCCGTACTGATGCTGTACTGGTACTTCCAGAAGAAGGGTCTCAAGATCACGCGTGGCCTGGTTTACTTAACCATTGCGTTAGTCGTATTGAGTATCTTCTACGTCATCTAACAGGAGGAATTAGCGATTATGAAACGTGCATTCTTAGTGATTACTCACGGTGATATGGGTGTTGAAACCGTCAAGAGTATGGAATTATTAATGGGGCCACAGGAAAATGTGACGGCATTGGGCCTGCATCCTGGCGAATCGGTTGATGATTTGCGGACAAAAGTTTATGATATTTTACAAGCCAATGAAGCCGATTATGACGAAACTGTTCTGTTAGTCGACTTATTAGGTGGGAGTCCATCTAACGTGTCTCTGTCAACTCTGGC
Source organism: Levilactobacillus muriae (assembly GCF_045862015.1). Classification (NCBI taxonomy): domain Bacteria; kingdom Bacillati; phylum Bacillota; class Bacilli; order Lactobacillales; family Lactobacillaceae; genus Levilactobacillus; species Levilactobacillus muriae. The sequence goes on along the minus strand of NZ_BAAFRU010000006.1, from coordinate 38,679 downwards.
CAAATATCACGACATGAAGATCGTGACCGGCCTGAGTTTACCGCTCCTCGTCAACATTCTAAACTTCTCAGAAGCTGAAGATGATACTGAAAAGTTGATCACGGATTCTATCGGTGTTGCCACCGAAGGGATGAAGCTGATCGATAAAAACTTCTTACACCAATCATAAAAAGTACGTTTAAAATTGGAGGATAATTATTATGGGACAAATTAATTTAGCACGGGTCGATGACCGGTTGATTCATGGTCAAGTTATGACAAAGTGGACCAAGGGATTTGGAACGAACTCTGTTTACGTGGTGGATAACGCGACGGCCGCTGACGACTTCATGAAGGACATCTACGTCAGCACCAACTCTACCGGTGGTCTGAGTATCAAGGTTTACAGTGCCACTGAAGTTGCTGAAGAATGGCAGAAGAATCAATTCGGCGATGACAAGGTTGTTGTGGTCTTCAAGTACATCAAGGAAGTTAAGGAAGCCATGGATGCTGGACTGGAGTTAAAAGAGCTCAACGTTGGTGGGGTTTCCAAGAAGCCTAACACCAAGTTCGTGATTCCAACGGTTGCCATTGGTGATGAAGAAAAGGCGCTCTTGAAGGATTTCCACGACAATGGGTTGGAAATCTACTTTCAAACTGTGCCAGACTCCAAGCGTGTAGAATACGACTCAGCTATTAAGTAACGGTTGATGGCGAGTTAGTTCACAAATGATTTGAGGAATTGATGATGAAAGAAGCGTACGAAGTTTATCCCAGCCGATTGCGAGTGTATATGACCACGATTGTCTTCATTTTGTTTGGCCTAGCCATTTGTGGTGTGGTCTTCACTTCGACCTGGCTGATCATGAAGATTTTAGCGGTAGCTTTTGGACTACTCTTCTTCTATGCGGCCTTTGAGACTGCAGTGAAGGGACACGCCAAACGGCCCGACTATATTTTCGACGATCAGGGCATTACGGATAATACGCAGGAACCAGCAGTTGTGGTGCCGTGGGCGGATATTTTAAAGATTGAAATGACTCCGAACAATGCCGTCATGCAGATCGGTATCTTGGCTCGGAAGACCGTGATCAGTCAAGACGAGAAGAACGTGGTCCTCACGCGCAACCTCGTTAGTAACGGGAACATGGCCTTTTATTCCATCATGATCGACGGGTTCAAGTTTCGGCAGAAGCAATTTCTCAACATCTTTGAGGAGCTACAACGTCAAGGAGTGAAGCACAATCCCAGCATTCTGGTCAATAAGGTGCTGGAGAAGAAGCGCTGATGACGGACTGAATTACTCGAGGAGAAATGACGTATGTCGACGAAAATTACAGGAATCGCGGCCAGCGATGGGATTGGCATCGCTAAGGCTTACACGTTAGTTGACCCAGATTTAAGTTTCGAAAAAACTACGGTTACTGATCCCCAAGCTGAAATCGATCGGTTAGCTGCAGCTCGGACGATTACCGTGACCGAGCTGGAAGAGATTAAAGCCAAAGCACTCGAAAACCTTGGTCCCAAGGAAGCAGAGGTCTTCGATGCGCACTTGGCCATGGTCAATGACCCGGACTTTATCAAGCAAGTAGAGGACGAAATCACCCAAAAGTCCTGCAACGCCGAGACGGCGCAACAGGATGTAGCTGATCAGTTCTCAGCGATGCTTGAGGCCATGACTGACAACGCTTACATGCAGGAACGGGCAGCCGATGTCCGTGATGTGACGAAGCGGATACTCAGCCACTTGTTGAATCGGCCACTACCTAACCTGGCACTGGTTGATTCACCGGTCGTGGTGGTTTCCCATGACCTGACGCCTTCCGACACGGCCCAACTGGACCGACAGTTTGTGAAGGGAATCCTGGTAGATTTGGGTGGTCGAACGAGTCACTCGGCTATCATGTCCCGGACGTTAGAAATCCCGGCAGTTGTCGGTACTGAGAACGCTACGACAAGTATTCAGGATGGGCAGACGGTCATCCTTGATGGTTTGCACGGCGTGGCCGTGGCGGGACCTGACGATGCCGAGCTGGCAGATTACCAGCAACAGGCTAGTGAGTTCGCCGAACAGAAGGCGCTGTGGGAAAAGCTGAAGGACGAACCGACTGTCTCCAAGGACGGACAATCCTTTATGCTGGCCGCCAACATTGGAACGCCGGCCGATTTGCCAGCCGTTCTGAAGTCTGGTGCCGAGGGGATTGGGCTGTTCCGGTCCGAATTCCTTTACATGGATAGCGATCAGTTACCTTCTGAAGATACCCAGTTTGCTGCTTACAAGGCAGCGATTGCGCAAATGGACGGCAAACCAGTAGTTATCCGGACAATGGATATCGGTGGGGATAAGGATCTGCCGTATATGCAATTGCCAAAGGAAATGAATCCGTTCTTGGGCTACCGGGCAATCCGGATCTCCCTGAAGCGGCAGGACATTTTCCGGACGCAACTGCGGGCGTTGATTCGGGCTTCAGCGTTTGGTGATCTGGGAATTATGTTCCCAATGATTGCCACGTTGGAAGAGCTTCGGCAGGCCAAAACCATCTTCAATGAAGAAAAGACAAAGTTGGTCGAAGCAGGTGTCAAGGTGGGTGAGAAGATCAAGCTGGGGATGATGATTGAAATTCCTAACGCTGCGATCTTTGCTGACCACTTTGCTAAGGAGGTTGACTTCTTTAGCATCGGCACTAACGACCTGATTCAGTATACCTTTGCGGCCGACCGGGGGAACGAACGTGTTTCTTACCTCTATCAGCCTTACCACCCAAGCCTCTTGGGTCTGATCAACCACGTCATCAAGGCTGCTCACCGTCACGGAACGAGCGTCGCGATGTGTGGTGAAATGGCTGGTGACCAGACAGCGGTACCTTTGCTGATGGGAATGGGCCTCGATGAGTTCTCGATGAGTGCGACATCGGTGCTGAAGACTCGGAACTTGATGAAACATCTGGATGCCTCGACTCTGAGTGATCTTGCGGAAGCGGCGATTAACGAGTGTGAAAGTAGTGAGCAGGTTAAGGCGTTGGTTGAGAAGTTGAAGACCAGTCAACGTTAATTGTTCAGATGACTTTGTTGGACTGAAATTTAAGTGATGAAAACACGCGCTAACCTGTGGTTGCAGGTTGGCGCGTGTTTTTTGATGCCTATTTTTTAGGTTTTGGGAGCGGGACTTCCGGTGTCTTCAATCCAGTCCGTAGAGCGGCGCCAATTGCGGGGATCTGTCCCAGGTCGGAAATGTGGTCAGTGGGAACCACGACCACATTGGCCGGTGAGTTGGCTAGGTCACTGAAAGCCGAGATTGATTGGTTTTCAAAGAACTCTGGCGTGGCAGTTTCCAGACTAGAGTTGACCGTGTCAATCCGGTACTTTTCGGCGTCCGCTCTGGTCTTGGTGGCCATGGCTTGTGCGGTGGCCGTTGCCATAAGGGCGTCGTTTTTTGCCTTCGTCGTCAATTCGATGGACTTGGCCTCACCTTCAGCCTTGGCGATGGCGGCAACCCGTTCTCGATCCGCCGTCAGTTGCTTGTCCATTGCGGATTGAATGGCGGTGGATGGGGTTAATTCATCGATGTTGGTGCGGTCGACGTTGATGCCATAGGTGTCGGTCAGGTCACCAATGGCGGTGGCCAATTCCTGATTGATCTTGGCCGTGGAACCCAACGCCTGGTTCAGGTCCATCCGACCGATAATGTCTCGCAAGTGGCCCCGTACCAGTTGTGCCATGGACTCCACGGAATCCGTGTTTTCATACTGGAATTTTACGGAGTTGGTGACGTGATAGTTCAGCGTCAGGCTGGCCGAGACGTCGGCATTATCCTTGGTGATGACTGAGTAGTTGGGTAGAGCGAGTGGCGTCATAGCTAGCCCAACCGTCCGAATCTTCTGAAAGCCTGGCAGGTAAAAATGCATGCCGGGTGCGACACTGCGCTTGTATTTACCCAAAGTTTCAACTAGTCCTTCATTATTCTGACGTACAATTCTAATCCCAAACATGGTAACTCCTCCTCAAATTTTCTTGAACGTCAAGATGTTCCCGTTACTTTCGATAATGGTATACGCCGCGGTGAAGTCTAGGGCCTCTCGTGGCTCTAATAGGTAACGATAGTAAATACCGGCGACTAACACTAGTCCAGTCTTAGCGTCCAGGGCAGTACCTGGTACAGTGCGGCCAATCAATTGCCGAGATTCCCAATTTCCCGGCGTGGCCGTCTTCGATAAAATATTGACGATGTAGGCGTTGATACTCCGGCCGTCAGCAGTGGCGGCCTGCGAAAGCTTTTCAAAGAGACTTTCGTCCATGCGAAGTAGGAAACGCTTTTGTTTTTCTTTTGCCATAGTGTGTGGCCTCCTCGTGCTCCTCCCCGAGATGATAGCTTAACAATATCACGATGATATCACTTTGACAACTCCCCGGCTTACCGTTCACCAAATTTAGGCAACATCGGCTAGTCATCGCCTTACCGGCCGGCAGATATGGGCTGGATCGGTGCGAACACAACTTGAAGCCTCGAAAGTACCGAGTCTCCAAGCTTGGTTTTCTACTAAGCCAGCGGGGGAATCACCCCCTGACTAAGTAGAACGACGCGCCTGAGCCCATATCTGCCGACCTCTCGGCTTTCTTGGGTGTCCTAAGGCAATATAGCCAGATGATGCCTATACAAAAACCCGCGAGCATTTGCCGGTTCTGGCAAATGCTCACGGGCTATTTAGAGGCAGCTTAAGTGATGTTAACCCACGTAAGTTAATTCTTTTGAGGTGTGGGTGAAGGGAAGACTGCCATCAGCCGTAACGTGGATACAGTCTTCGATCCGAACGCCAGCGACACCTGGGATGTAGATTCCGGGTTCGATGGAGAAGCACATGCCAGGTTCTAAGACTAAGTCGTTACCTGCCATGATGGATGGAAATTCGTGATCGCTCATCCCCATGCCATGACCGAGACGGTGAATGAAGTATTCGCCATAGCCAGCCTTAGTGATGATATCACGGGCAATCTTGTCGAGTTCGGCGGCAGTCAGGCCAGGTTTAACAGCGGCTTGGGCCGTCAGTTGGGCTTCCAGACAGACGTCGTAGATTTCCTTTTGCTTGGCAGTGGGGGTGCCTAAAGCCACCGTCCGAGAAGCGTCGGAGATATAGCCATCGTAGACGGTTCCGAGGTCAAAGAGAACCAGTTCGTTGTTGGCGAACTTGGTGGTGTTGGTCGCGCCATGTGGTTCTGCAGCGTGAGCGCCGGCTTGAACCAGGCTACCGAAGGACATTTCCATAATGCCTTCCTTCATTAAAGCGTATTGCAATTCAGCAACGGCGGATTGTTCCGTCTTGCCAGCTTTAACGGCTGCGAAACCATGCTCAAAGGCGAAATCGTCCCATTTACCGGCGATTTCCAACTTCTTGATCTCTTCTTCAGACTTGATTAGACGCATACGTTCGATGAACGTTGTGATGTCTAAATCAAAGTGGGGACTGGTGAATTGGGCAGCCAAGGCTTCCATTCGAGCAACCTGGAGTTGGCCCTTCTCTAAAGCGATGTGTTCTGGATTCACGTGGCGTTGCTTAACTTGATCGGCAATCATGGCCCATGGGTTTTCATGGTCCAAGTAGCCAACGACGGGGAACTTCCAACCAGTTTCTTTGATAACTTCCACTTCCAAGGCCGGAGCGAAGATGAATGGGTCTTGATCTGGGAAGATCACTAGAGCCAGGACCCGTTCAATTGGGTCACTGCCAAAGCCAGTCAGGTACTGAATGGTCTTGGGATTACTTAAATAGGTCATGCTGGCATGGTGTTCCGCTGTCCATTGCTGAATCTGTTCGAGTTTCGTCATGAAATCACCCCTTCAATTAATGTCATTAGTATACCATCAAAAGGGGGTTAATTTAAGAATATGAAGCGTTCTGCCTTGAAAATTCTGTGAAAATAAGGTATTCTTTGATGTGAAAGCGTTTTCACTCTTGCACCCATGAAAACAATTATGTATACTGGTCAAGTTGCTTGAAAACGAATGAAAACAAATCAAAACAAGAAAGAAAGGGCTCTCGCTATGGAAAAACAAACAGTTACGATTTATGATGTGGCGCGCGAGGCGGCGGTCTCAATGGCCACCGTTTCACGGGTCGTTAACGGCAATCCCAATGTTAAACCAGCTACGCGAAAAAAAGTTTTGGAGGTTATTGACCGACTCGACTACCGGCCAAATGCCGTTGCACGAGGCTTAGCAAGTAAGAAGACGACGACCATCGGGGTTATTATTCCCGACGTGACCAACGCCTACTTCTCCTCATTAGCACGGGGGATCGATGACATTGCCATGATGTACAAGTACAATATCATCCTGACCAACTCCGATGAAAACGGCGGCAAAGAAGTTCAGGTATTGAATACTTTGATGGCCAAGCAAGTTGATGGCATTATTTTCATGGGGAACCAAGTGACCGATGAACTCCGTGAAGAATTCCGCCGTTCTAAAGCGCCAATCGTCTTAGCCGGTTCAGTTGACGCTGAAAAGACGCAACCTAGTGTTAACATTGACTACGTGGCGGCCGTTGCGGAAGCTGTGAAGAATCTGATCGACCACGGCAACCAAAAGATTGCCTTCGTTTCAGGTTCCATGGATCAAGCGATCAACCATGATTACCGGTTGAAAGGTTACAAGAAAGCCTTGAAAGACGCTGGCATCGCTTACGATGACAAGTTAGTCTTTGAAACGGATTACACGTACAAGGCTGGCCAATCCTTGGAGCCAGCTCTGAGCGCTGCCGGTGCGACCGCTGCCTTTGTTGGTGACGACGAATTGGCTGCTGGTGTGATGAATGGCCTAACGGATGCCGGTGTCGATGTTCCGGGTGAATTCGAAGTCATTACCAGTAATGACACGAAGCTAACGGAACTGGTTCGGCCTAAGATGAGCTCCATCACGCAACCACTCTACGATATTGGTGCCGTAGCGATGCGGTTGTTAACTAAGTTAATGAACAACGAGAGTGTTGATGAAAACACGGTCATCTTGCCCTATGGTTTGATGAAACGTAGTTCAACGAAGTAGTTGATTGCGACAAAGGGTGCGAAAGGAGACTTTCGTGCCCTTTTATTTTGGGGGAAAGTGATTTTCTAAGCGTTACAGCCGGCGTGGCTGGCGCGCAGTTTTAGCAGAGCTTTGGGACGTGGATGGCCTTGTTACGGTGACTGTTACCAGCTAGTGGATGGCAAGGAATCGCATAAAATTAAGCCCAGCTTAACGTTTATCCCATATGGATGTGCTACAATAATAAACAACTATGCACGACGTCAATCGGTGTTCTATCAGCGATAGCTTTCACCAAGGCAACAGGTGAGGTGAGTCAAACTGTGTGTGACCGTCGTGTAAGATTGGACGAATTGGAGGTGGTGGTTGGTGAGTGAAAATAGTCGGATGGCACGTTATCATTCAGATGAGCCAGAAAATTCGCAGCAACAACCACAAGAACCACAACAAACGTATCAGCGCCGACCCGCTTTGGCGCGGTGGGTGGCTATCTTGGTCATGCTCTTTACCTTGTCGATTGGTCTGAAGGTCACCGTCTTTAACGCAAATTACACGGCTGGTGTAGTCTCCAGGTCCACTGTTGGGCAAAAGGTGATCAATCAGCTAAATAATGAGTTAGAGGGCCTCGGGGTCAGTGGAAGCCCCGTCACATCCGGGATTGTTCAGCCCTATTTGGCACAGGGAATCTCGCAACTTTACGGAGAGACGGCTACGACGACTATCGACAACTCGGAGCTGACGACGGCCATTAGCACGCAGGCACAGACGATGGGTGTCACGGCGACTGCCGGGATGACCACAGCGCTGGTGAAGGAAGCAAAGAAGGTTGTGAAGGCAGCGTTTAGTACCACGGCGATGACCCAAGCATCTCTTAAGATTCAGAAGGCCAGGACACTAGACTTCTGGTTAATGATTGCCACGGTATTACTAGCAATTGTGACCGTGATGTATGCGTTCAGCGTGCATCACGTCATGGCTAGTCTGGGGCCAGGCCTGGCGCTTGGTGGCTTGTTAACTGGGATCCTGGGTGACGTCGGGTATTATCTACTACCATCGCTGATTCCCACGTCGACGGCAACGGTCACGAGTATGATCACGACGGTGGGGCGCAGTGGCATCGGTGTGATCATCTTTGCTGGCGTGGCTGAGATTGTCCTAGGTTTGTTAGTTATGTTGGGGCATCGAACGTTTCGTAAAGACTCATGATAGTCACGAATAGACAAGCTCGAGATGAATAGTCTCGGGCTTTTTTAACGTCATTTATTAACTTATAAAATTCAACACCCCCTGTTGAATTAGTTGTGGGGTAATATCATTGAAATAATTAACCTTTTTTCAAGAAAATTGATTGACCGCAACCGGTATTCCGTTATAAAATAAAAGAAATTATTTTAAACTATAAATCAAAGACTGGATTTGACGATTGGCTATTTAATAAGGTTGAGGGACTAACTTGGTTGCACAAACAAGAATTAGTTGCACAAATTAAACCAGCCATTAGACTGTTGAGTTGAGAGTAAGGGTTCGTTGCCTGAAGTTGCGAGGCGACGGCCGGGTTGGCTAGCCTGGTCTTTTTGAGAGGAGCAATTACCATGACGGTAAAAGAACATTACAAGATGTACAAGGATGGGAAGCACTGGGTTTTCGCTGCGATTACAGTCGCTGCAATCGGTTTGGGGACGGCAGTTGGCCAGGATACATTGGCGCATGCGGATAACACCACGACGGGGGTTGAGACGGCACAGGCAAGCGGGGATAGCGCCGAGCCAAGCAGTGTCACAACACTCCAGAAGTCAACCACGGATACGACGACTTCTGATGAAAAGACCGATACGGGTGACACAACGTCTAATGTGACCGAAAATGTGAACACTGAGAGTGAAAATTCTGAGGCGACTAGTAGCTCAGATGTGACCCCAGACAAGTCAATTAGTGACAATCAGAGCACCCAGAATGCCAGCGATAGTAATGACAATACTTCAAATACGGCTAGCGGGGCAACCAGTGGAGCAGCAGGGACGCCTGCGAAGTCTGGTAGCCATACAGGAAGCAGTGAAGTCACAGGCGACGATGCCGGGACCACGGCAGTTGGAAGCAAGGACTCGGGTGAAGCTGTTGAAAATGGCAGCGGTACCACAGAAGCTTCGGACAACTCAGAAAATTCTGCGACCGATGATACACCAGTTGTGCCTGATACTAAGGCCGATGTCAACGCTGACAGCACATCTAACACGACGGATGTTAACGTGGACAAACTTGGAGATGGCATGGTAGCAACATTAGACGCATCCAAGTTTGCGGCAAATAACGCGCTGTTCAGTGCAGAGGCCTTCAGTCTCGATATGCCTGCTAGTGCCAACAGTCTCGTTCAAGGGCTGAGTGCGACAGATGCACCAGTTGCAGATCCCAGTAATCTGACGTACACCCAAAATACTGACGGGACTATTACCATTACCGGCGCGTATCATGATGTGGGAGACACTTTGGTTATCCCATCAACGATCACCGACTCTGCTGGGAATGTCCTAAACGTCACGGGTATCGGTCAGGGCTTCAGTTCCAATTATGGAAACACTAAAAATTTAAAAACCTTAATTATTGAAAATGGTATCACGTCCATTGCAGATAACGCCTTTTCATATCTCAAGACGTTATCAACGATTGACCTGAGTCAGAACCAGACGCTACAGACCATTGGTACCCAAGCTTTTGTTAGTGATGGATTGACCACGTTGATCTTGCCAGATAGTGTGACGACGATTGGCAGTCAAGCCTTTGAAAGTAACCCTTTGACAGACGTGACTTTTTCAAAAAAACTGCAAACAATTGGCAGTGAGGCCTTTGAATACGATCCACTGACGACGGTTGACCTGAGTAACACGGCATTAACCACTATTGGGGACAATGCCTTCTTTAGCACGCGAATTGCATCGCTTTCTTTGCCCAACAGTCTGCAAACGATTGGGACAAAGGCATTTGCCTCTATCTCTGAATTAACGAGCGTCGTGATTCCTACAGGCGTTATCACCATCGGAGACAGTGCTTTTATTCAGGACAATAACTTAGCTAACTTGACCTTCGCAACCGGCAGTCAACTTCAGACCATCGGTGAGAATGCGTTCACCTACGATGGGGTGACCAGCTTGGATCTACCAGAGAGCCTGATCACCATTAAGGAGGGGGCTTTTTCCGCCAATACGCAGCTGATGACGCTGAACTTTGCGGCTAACGGAAATTTGGCGACGATTGGGGCACATGCGTTTGAAAATGACAATGGGTTAACGACGGTGACGCTACCAGCCAGTCTGACCACACTGGGCGATTTTGCTTTCAGTACGAACCATAACTTAAGCGCGGTGACCTTTACCGATGGGGCACAACCAGTGACCATCGGGAATAGCGCCTTCATCTACGATACAAAATTAACCAGTGTCACATTACCAGCTAACCTGACATCGATTGGTGAGCAGGCGTTCTTATCTGCCACGAGTCTGTCAAACATCAACTTTCCAGCGGGTTTGGTCAGCATCGGTGACAATGCGTTCACCTATGATCAGGCGCTCCAGACCATCGACATGACGGGGGCTCTGAGCCTGACAACCATCGGTAACGGTGCCTTTGAATACGCGGGCTTAACCGGGGAAGTGACCTTGCCAACGCACTTGATGACGATTGGAAATTTAGCGTTTGCCGCTAATAATCTGACCGGCGTGGTTTTGAATAGCAATCTGCAAACTGTCGGGGATAGTGCCTTTATCTACAACAACCTGATGGGCTCTGTCCTTTTCCCAGCCACTTTGACATCGATCGGTCAGATGGCCTTCTTCGGCAATCAATTGACGGGCGTCAGCCTACCAGCAACTGTTAATCAAGTGGGCGCGAACGCTTTTAGTTACAATCAGATTTCCAATTTGAGTGCCGGTTCGGGGACTTCCAGTCTGGCGTTGAATCAGAGTGCTTATTATTTTGTTGATAAGCAACCAACAGTTTCACTGTCTGATCTCTTTACCGTAGGCCTCGGTGACCAGACCATCACGGGTGCCAACATTAGCAAGCTGACGGCGGGCGTTACCCTCAATAGTGATGGGACGTTCGATGTACCGGCGGGCGTAGAGCAATTTACGTTTAACTGGTCCATGACTGACAACGGGGCTACCTATACCGGGCAGTACCAAGTCGTGATGGACAATCCGGACATCAAGGTGCATAACGCCACCGTTTTCTATGGGGATAACTGGACGCCGGGTGATAACTTAGTGAGCGCCATTACACCGAATGGCGATAAGCTGACTATTGATGACCTGACCGTTAAGATCAATCAGTTAGATGCGAACGGCGAGGTTGTCGTCGGTGCTGATGGCAATCCGGTGGTCGTTGCGGCTGGTGATGTAACGAACAATGTCGGTACCTACCAAGTCACCTACAGCTACGGGAGTAATTCGGCCGTAGCGTTGGTGACCGTGGAGAAACGGACGGCGACCTACACAATTAGTGGCAATCAGACGACGACCTATAACGGAGAGACACCAACGTTGGATATAGCTAATTTTAGTGCGCAACTTAGTAATGATCTGCCTTATACGCTTAAAGATGGGGATCTCGTGCTGGCCTACACGGATGCCAACGGCAAGCAAGTCCTTCAGACGGCCGATAACGCAGCAGACTTTGTAAACGCCGGAACGTATGATGTGGTTGTCAACCCGGCGGCCTGGGATCGTTTGGTTGCTGAAACACCAGCCATCTCCAACTATGATTGGACCGGGTCCAAGTCGATTGCGACGCTGACAATTGCGCCAGCCGCATTGACGGTTACCGTGGGCAATCAGTCGAAGGTCTATGGTGAGACGGACCCGACGGTTACCCCGACGATTAAGGACGCAGCTAATAATGACATCACTGATTCTGGTGTGACAGTGACGCGGGCAGCTGGTGAAAATGCGGGGATCTACACCTACAAACTGGACACCTCGAAAATGAGTCAAAACTATACGATTGCCAATGATTCAAGTTTAGGCGTATTGACGATTGAGAAGGCACCGTTGACGGTGACAGTTGCCGACCAAACCATGGCTGCCGGGACGAAGGAACCCGCCGCTAACGTAACCATTGTCGACAGCAAGGGCAATCCAGTTACCGACTCTGGGCTGACGGTGACGCGGACTCCCGGGACGATTGCTGGCATTTATGCTTATCTCTTGAATACGGATACGCTCAATACTAACTATCAAGTGGTTAGTGCAACGCTAGGAACATTGACGATTGCGGCAGTTCTTGCTAACGTGACTGGAAGTAACTACACCATGACCGTGGGGGATGCAGCACCGACTGTCAGTGATTTCAAGGCGTCGGCTACGGATACCAACGGCCAAGCGGTCGACAGTAGTGAGATCACCTTGGATCTGGGAACGGCTGATTTGACCACACCGGGAACCTATAAGGTCACTTTACGTTATGGCGATGACGCAACGGCAACAGTTCTGCTGACGGTCGTGGCTAAGTCGACCGGCGGTGATGGTGATGGCGGTAATCCTGGTGGTGGCACAGATCCAGTCGATCCGACCGACCCGGTTGACCCAACCGATCCAGTTGACCCGACTGATCCGACTACGCCGAAGGATCCTGATGGGATCAAACACGAGGTTATTAGTGACAGTGGGGTTGGTGACAGTGTTAAACCGGGTATTGCAGTCAACATCAAGAACCCCATGTATGTGACGAGCGGTGCTGGTGCGCAGATCACGGACGCACAGTCAGAATCGCAACAATCGCATCGGGGGGCGTTGGATCAGTCTGATGCGGTGAACGTACAGGCAACTGCTGCCAAGCGGACGGACGCTGCACAGACGACGCTACCACAGACCAATGAGGCGACAACGTCCTGGTGGACCGCTCTGGGCCTCCTGGTGGGTAGCCTGAGTCTATTCGGGTATCGGAAGAAGCGTCATAACTAAGCACGATGAGAGGAAGCCTCAGCCGGTATATTTACGGTTGGGGCTTTTCGAATGGCGAATCTGCTAAGCCTTAAGGGAAACGGAAGGCGGTTAGCAGGCTTTTTAAAATAACGAAGCAGAAAAGGATTGACAATAACTAATTGATCATTTAATATAAGAACGTACAGAAATTTGATGAAGGTAAAAACGCGAATCGCGTAATTTTTTTTAAAATGACGTGAGATGAAGGCAGTTAAGTTGATTACACCATTCGTTAGGGTAATGCAACGGTGATTTGCGCACGAATAGTCAATCTTATTACATGAACGTCTAATCGTTGAGTAACGATTTCTGCGTGAGACTTTTTAAGAGTCGTTAAGTCGGCTTTTAATTTTTGTATTTTAATTAAATAAACGTTTAGCCAATTCAAAAGGAGAAGATTATGATGGATCAAAAAGTTATTTTAATTACAGGTGCCTCAAGCGGTATGGGTTATGCAGCTGCACAACTATTTGCGAAAAACGGTTGGCAAGTCTTCGCTGGGGCACGACGGGTGTCAAAGATTCCTCGTGCGGCGAATATTCATGCCTTATCATTAGATGTGACGGATAGCACCTCTAACCAGGCGTTTGTTGCCACGGCGGTTCGTGAAGCGGGACGGGTCGATGTGTTGCTGAACAACGCCGGTTATGGCGAATATGGTCCTCTGGAAGAAGTTAGCATGGCCAATGCGCGTAAGCAGCTGGAGACTAATCTGTTGGGGGCTGCTGAACTGGCCCAGCTTGTTTTACCGACGATGCGTGAACAAGGAACGGGTCGAATCGTGAATGTTTCTTCCGTTGGAGGCGACTTGTATTGGCCATTGGGTGGCTGGTACCACGTGGCTAAGCACAGTTTGAATGTCTGGTCGGACGTTTTAGATACTGAGATTCGTCAGTTTGGTCTACATTCCGTTGTGATTGAACCCGGTGGCACGGAATCGTCTTGGAGTGAAATTGCCATGAAAAATGTGACGAAAAATTTAAAGGAAAACTCACCGTATCAGCCGCTGGTTAACGGGACGATGAAGTTCATGCAACGACTATCGGGAACTGCCTCTGCCGCAACGGCTGCTGAGCTTGCTAAAGTCTTCTACCGTGCCGCCACTGATGCACGGCCAAAGCGGCGCTACTACTATTCGGTGACTGATCGGCTGATGGCCAGGAGTGCGCGGGTACATGCTGGAACTTTTCATCGGTTGGTCACGTTAGTAGTGAAGCGATCGCTGTAAGTTCAGGTTAAACGAAAATCAATCGTGATTGTGTCAGAATTAGGTATGAGAAAGCGTTGTGCTGTCCCACAGTGGGAACACAGTGCTTTTTTTTTGAAGGGACAGGTCTGATGATCGTAAATACTTTATTAAGATCGTCCAAAACATGCGACAGAATTCTCCGAAATGACATTAGTAAAGAGTAGGGGGACTAAAAGAGAGTGAGGGCAAAAGGTTATCAATTTTAAGCGGAGTCAGCTGTCTTCTGTCTCACGTTTCAGCAATATAGTTTTGAAGAACCAAAAAGAGTCTGGGGATTGTCCCAGACTCTTAGGTGGATAAACATGTTGAATTTTGAGGTGACCGAATTACATCAGAATTTTGGAGAGGAAGTCTTGTGCCCGTTCAGTCTGTGGGTTGCTGAAGAATTCTTCTGGCGTGTTATTTTCCTGAATGTAGCCGTCGGCCATGAACCAGACGCGGTCGGCCACGGACTTGGCGAAGCCCATTTCGTGGGTTACCACAACCATCGTCATCCCTTGGTGGGCAAGGTCCTGCATAACATTCAGAACTTCACCGACCATTTCGGGGTCTAAAGCAGACGTTGGTTCATCGAATAACATGACCTTGGGATCCATAGCAAGGGCCCGGGCAATGGCGACCCGTTGGGCTTGACCACCAGATAAGCTGGTGGGGAAGGCATCGGCGTGGTCATCTAAGTTGACTTGTTGAAGCAATTCGTGGGCGCGCTTTGTGGCATCTGCGTCACTCATATGCTTAACCTTCATGGGAGCCAATTTGATGTTTTCTAAGACGGTCATATTTGGGAAGAGATTGAAGTTTTGGAACACCATCCCCATTTGTTCCCGGAGGGTGTTGACCTTCTTAGTATCCAAGGTTGTCAGATTCTGACCATCGAAGTCGACTTCACCGCTCGTTGGGGTCTCCAACAAGTTAAGGCATCGCAGAAAGGTACTTTTCCCACCACCGGAAGGACCGATGACGACGATCACTTGACCAGGATTAACTTGTTCTGAAATGTTCTTTAAGACTTGGTTGTCACCGAAGTTTTTGGCGAGGTCCTTGACCTCAATAATTGGTTTAGTCATGTTGCATCTTCCTTTCGAAGTGGTTTAAGATCCGTGAGGCAGTAAAGGTCATGATGAAGTAGAGAACCATGATGACGGCGATTGGTGCTACCCCTCTGTAGGTGTCGGACCGTACGATGTTGCTTTGGAAGATCAGTTCGGAGACCCCGATGATGGATACGATGGAGCTATCCTTGATCAAGGTAATAAATTCGTTCCCTAATGAAGGCCAGATGTTCTTTAAGGCTTGTGGTAGGACAACGTACCGCAGGGTGTACCCCTTGGTCATCCCCAGGCTCCGAGCAGCTTCAGTTTGGCCCTTATCCACGGAGTTAATCCCCCCACGGATGTATTCGGCGATGTAAGCCCCAGAGTTCAGTGAAATGGCGATAATCCCGGAAGTTAATGCGGACAGGTTGACGATGAGCCCTAGACCAAAGTAGACGAACATGACTTGGACCATCATAGGCGTTCCCCGAATGAATTCGACGTAAGCCGTAGCTAACCACCGTAAGGCAGTCGCGAAGACGCCACCTTGAGCCATCCGTGCGAGAGATAAGAGTACCCCAAGAATGAACCCGAAGAAGACGGAACAAACCGTGATGATCAACGTGTATTCGATCCCTTTAAGGAAGGCCTTCCAGTAGTGGAGCATGCTGGTGTTGACGGTGTTGGTCTTTAAGTATTTCCCGGCAGCGGGGAGGTAATCCTTGTTGACGAGGTTCTGCTTTCTGATTTGATCAACAGACTTGTTGGCTGCGGCAACCAGGGAAGTGGAGCCCTTGGCAAACGCAACGGAAGCACTGGTATCAGAAGCACTTAAATTAAACTTACTTGGAATCATTGCTAATTCTTTGTTATTGGCCACGTAAGCTTTGGCAGATGGTTTTTCCATCGCAACCCCTTGTAACTTATGACTCTGTAATCCTAAGATCAAGTCGGAAACGGACGTCATCCCTTTAACGGTCGTCCCGCTGGTCTGCTTCTTGGATTCGGTGTACATGGTAGAACCGGTTTGGGCCCCAATGGTCTTGCCCACGAAGGAATCCTTATCTTTATAGATACCTTTGTCACTCTTGTTGATCACGATGCTGTACCCACCCTGGTAGTAGGTGTGGGTGAAATCAACATTCTTCCGCCGGGCAGGCGTTGGGTTCATCCCGGAGATAACCATGTCGACCTTACCTGTTTGTAAGGCAACCAGCAGGGAATCAAAGGACATCGACTTAACGACAAGCTTGACGCCTAAGTCTTTGGCGATCTTCTTCCCAACGGCGACGTCCATTCCGACAACTTGACTCTTGCCGTGAACGGTAGCTTGGAATTCATAAGGTGGATAGTCAGGCGAAGTCCCCATGACTAACTGTCCTTTTTTCTGAACCTGGGCCAGCGAATCATCGGTGGCGGCTTGTGCCGTTGTCGTGGTGGCGGTCCATCCGGCAACGAGCGCCATCACCAATGCGATGGCCATAATTAATTTATTTTTCATAATGGCTTACTCCTCTATATGTGATGATGTATTTGAGTATAGCGGGTTTCGTTTATTTATACAAGTTTTATTTTAATAAATTTAGTTTTATACACGGATTATCCATTTAAAATTCGCTTACATCCCCGATTTAAAGAGAAACGTCAATATTTTTATACATTTTCGGTGAATACACGCTTTTTATAAGCTTAGTAATTGAATGAATAGGAAGTAAGTGCTAACATGTATAGTGTCTGTTTTATACGGATATCTATAAAATTTTAGAAAAGAGGAGTTACGATGTCAGGACATTCTAAATGGCATAACATCCAGGGCCGGAAAAATGCTCAGGATGCAAAGCGTGGAAAAATCTTCCAAAAAATCTCACGTGATTTGTACCAAGCTGCAAAAGCAGGTGGTCCTGATCCCGACGGTAACCCTCAACTTCGTTTGGAAATGGACAAGGCGCGGGCAGCTAACATGCCTAAAGACAACATCAAGCGGGCTTTAGATAAAGCTTCTGGTCTTGGTGGCGCCAAGTTCGAAGAAATTACCTACGAAGGCTACGGTCCAGCTGGGACGGCGATCATGGTTGCTGCTTTGACGGACAATAAGAACCGGACGGCTGCGGCTGTTCGTTCTGCCTTCACGCACCATGGTGGCGCTCTTGGTGCAGCGGGTTCCGTTTCATACATGTTCGATCGGAAAGGTTACATTGTAATCTTGCGTGATGGTCTGGACACGGATGAAGATACGATGTTGATGGATGCACTTGATGCCGGGGCGGACGACATGGAAACCACGGATGAAGAATTCAAGATTTACACGGATTCTTCAAGTGAAATTGCAGCACGTAATGCTTTACAAGAAAAGGGCTACAAGTTGGACACCGCTGAAGTTCGGATGTTCCCTCAAAACACGACTGAAGTTCCAGAAGCCAAGGCTTCTCAATACCAAGGTTTGATTGAAGAACTGGAAGACAACGACGATGTCTCCGACATTTACGAAGCCGCAGTTTTACCTGAAAGCGTTGAATAAGCGTTTTTAACCAAATAATTTGAGTCGATGAACCCACTACCAGGCCTTGCTTGGTAGCGGGTTTTTGTGTGCGCTGATTTAAAATTGGTGAACGCGAGAAACGGTATCGTCGATGGCTACTAGATATAATAGAAAGCTTAACTGAAATCTACATCGTCTGTACGGAGACATATATTTTTTTTAAATAAAAAATATATACCATCTTTTTTTACGTAGTTAGTTAGAAAGGGCAGGAGATGGGTGATGTGATTCAAAAAATGATTACGGAATTATTGGGAGCAGCACGGACGCAGCATGTCAGTGATATTTACGTCTTACCACAGCAGACGGGGTATCAGATCAGGCTGCGGCAGTGGGGTGCGGTGACGACCTGGCGGCAGGTGACTACTCAGTTGGGCCGTCAGTTGATTGCTTACTTTAAATTTCAGGCAAACATGGCAGTCAGTGAAAATCGCCGGCCACAGGTGGGGGCCATGACCTGGCCGGGGCCGCCTGAGCCTTTAGAATTGCGATTTTCGACGGTCGGCGACTATGTGGGGCGCGAATCACTGGTCATTCGGGTGATTTATCCCTACCATACCGGGGAGATGGCCTATTTGGATGGGACTCAGCCGGGCCAGCTTCAGCAGTTGGCCCAGCGTCGGGGGCTATTGCTCTTCGCGGGACCAACCGGTTCTGGGAAGACCACGACGATGTATACGATTGCTCGGGAGCTCGCGGCCACGGTTCTCACGATTGAAGATCCTGTTGAAATTAAAGAAGCAGCGTTTATTCAGCTGCAGGTCAACGAGGCCGCGGGGATGGACTACGAGGCCTTGGTCAAGGTGGGGCTGCGTCATCGGCCAGACGTTTTTATTATTGGTGAGATCAGAGACGCGGTGACGGCTCAAGCGGCCGTACGGGCAGCGTTGAGCGGCCATTTAGTTCTGACCACCGTTCACGCGCAGAGTGCGGGTGGGGCCATCCCCCGATTGACGGAGCTGGGAGTGCCACTGGTGCAATTACGGCAGGTGCTGGCGGGGAGCTGTTATCAGCGCTTGATTCCCCGCCTTCAGGATGGACCGGCCGTATTACTCGATATTTTGACCGGTGACGCCCTTTGGCAGACAACAAAGACAACCACGGAAAGGTGGCGGCATACGCTTGAAACGGCAACTGTGGAACAAACAATTTCAATGGCAACGGCGCGGAAATTTCGGGAAGGGTAGGTGGTCCTTGACACAACAGCAGCAATTTTGTCAGCTCTTGGCGGATCAGTTAGCGAGTGGTTTCTCCCTCCGACAAGCGGTGAACTTTAGTCAGACGGCCAATAGTGGGTTACCGCGTGATGTATCGAAGATTGAGGCCCATTTGTTGGCGGGGGAAGACTTTGTGACGTGTTTAGCCCCATATCTGCAGACCAATGTGTATTTTCAATTGCAGTTGACGGCAACCTATGGGGAGCTCGCCACGGCGCTTCAACGAGTGGCGACGTTACTACGTCTGATGGCGACGCAACGTAAACGACTACACCAACTGCTACTCTATCCGGTGGGCCTGCTTGTGGGGATGGCGGGGCTCTTCGTCACTTTGAAGGTAGGAATCTTACCGCAACTACAGCAGGAGATTGCTGCTCAACCGGCACCGGTCCTTTCTTGGCGGCATTATGCGGAAGTAGGTGGTGGACTGATCATCATCGTGGGTGGCCTGGTGATGTGGCGCTGGTGGCGCCAGCAAACCTCACTGCATCTGGCCACGTGGTACTTGCGATTGCCAGTGGTTGGCCGTATTTTCCGGGCCTACTATGCCTACTACCTCACAGCCAATCTCAGTCAGCTTGTGGCAAGCGGATTGAGCGTTAAGCAAATGATGGTAGTCTTGCGACAATTACCACAAGCATCTTTACTGGCACAAATGGCCGTTATACTTGAACAGCAGCTCGATGCTGGTCGTTCACCAGTGGGCTGGTTGCGTCAGCAGACCTACATTCCACCGCAACTGGTTGTCTTATTACGGAAGGGTAGCACGCAACCACAACTGGCCCGCGAGTTGGAAGCATACAGTCACTTGCGGTATCAGGAGCTGGCTCGCCTGACAGAACGGGGACTAGCCATGGTTCAGCCGATGTTGTTGACCGTCGTGGCACTGCTGATTGTTGGCGCTTATTTGAGTTTGCTTCTACCCATGTATGCCAATCTGCAGGGGGTAACGCCATGACGAAACGTCACGGATTTACTTTGGTTGAAATGACGATTGTTCTCTTTATTATTTCACTACTGGTCCTGATCATTCTGCCAAATCTAAGCGGACAGCGGCATCATGCCCAGGGAATTCATCAACGTGCAATGGAAACCGTGGTTCAGGGACAGGTAACCGCGTACCTGGATGATCATCAGACGGCTACACACGTGACTTATGCCGCGTTGGAAGCGGGTCGATACCTTACAGCTCAACAGGTCAAGCAGGCCCAACGTGAGGGAATCAAGATTCATGATGAGCGGTCAGAAAATGAGACGTGATCGGCACGGGTTCACCCTCTATGAGACACTAGTGGTCTTACTGATTGCGATGGGTCTAACGGTGTTGGTGGGCTTTCAGGCGGTTGCCCAACGTCGAGCTGCTGCGGAGCAAGCCTTTTGGCCAGCCTGGCAACAACTATGGACGGTGGGTCGGCAGGTGGCGATTGCGCGGAATGAGACAATTGGCATCTTTATTGATCGCCAGACGGGAGAAGTGACCCTGACTCAGGGTCAGTCCCATCATGTTTTTCGTCGATTGAAGCCGCCACCAGGACTCCATTGGGTCGACGGTCGGACGGGCTGGGGAATCACGCCGCAGGGACATGCGGATGCTTTTACTATGGAGTGGTATAGTACGACACATCGCGTATGGTGGTATCAAACATTTCAGTTGGGAGGGGCATTGATCTATGTTGAAGCGACCAAGACGCGGCGACCACAGCGGGTGGTTACTTCCTGATGCTTTGTTGGCATTGGGCATTGTTGCCTTAACGATTGGTCTGGCACAACAGACGCTGACGGTGACTCAGTACGGCGAGCGTGTGCGAACGGCACAACTCCGACAGGCCCGTGAACGACACGACCAGGCCTTGCTCACTTGGGCGGCCGACCAGTGAAGCAGAGGGAAGGCTTTACCTTGATAGAAACGCTACTGGCCTTAGTGATTGCGGCGGGGATATTTACATTGGCCAGTGGGGTGGACCGCGTCCTCCTACGGCCGCTCCGCCAGGACCCGGTGGCGTGGTATCAGATGGTTCGGGTCCTCGAACAGCCCGGACGGTATCGAGTCACTGGCGTCGATGGGCAACAGTTGAATCTACAGGATCAGCAGAAGCAGGTGGCCCGGGCGGTCTGGGTCGATGGTAAACACGTCTTACGATTGACGAATACAAATCATCAAGGTTACTATCCTCTATTACGGCGAGTGGAGGCCGTGCACTGGCACCTTACAAAATATCCGGGTTTAGTGCGCCTGAATCTAAAGCAGGAGCGATTACCTTGGCAGACAACGATTCTCGATTTACGCGGCGAGGTTTCCTGACGCTGTGGGCACTGTTTTTCTTGGCAAGTGTGAGTCTGGTCTTGATTCTAGTCATGGCTGGCCAATCTGCACGCGAACAGTCGACTCATCAACTCATTCAAGACTATAATCGTTCGACTTCACAACTGAATCGGGCGCGTGAATCCTCACAACAACCGTCAAAATCGTATCTCCGAACAGTAAAACCCGCAGATTAGCCACAAAGATTGCTTGAATAACATCTGAAAAATCGGTAGTATAGGTAACGGATATATTGTGTCATGTAAATTTCACAAGGAGGCGAAGCGACCTGTCACAAGAACAGACTGAAGCGCTTTTCAAGGTCATGGATGAATCAACCACGATCCTGCAAGAAGCGCTAAGCACATCTTATTTGGATGCGTTCGTTGAGACTGGGGATAACCTACTCAATGGCCAAGTTCAGGTAGAAGACGGTCAGCCAGATACGGAGGCTGCGGCGAAGTTAACCAAGTTGTATGCTCAGGTCGACTGGCAAAGTGACGATGCTGAAACGGTTCGCCGGGCGATTCAATTAGCTATGCTTAAAGCGATTCGAGTAGATGAGATTCAAGCTAACCATCAACTAACGCCGGACACGATTGCTTATATTATGGGCTATCTTGTAACGCGGTTGGAGAAGGATAAATCAGAACTGATTGTGACCGATCTGGCAGTTGGGACGGCTAACTTGTTAACGGCGGTGCTTTCACAGCTCAAAGCCGTCGTTAAGGGTAATATCAAGGCGTATGGGGTGGACAATGACGATACGATGTTGGCTATTGCTCAGACGTCGAGTGATCTACAACGGTTACCTATCGAGCTGATTCATCAGGATGCGCTCGAACAGTTACTGGTGCCTGCAAGCGATCTGATCGTTACGGACTTGCCAATTGGGTATTACCCAATTGATGATAATGCAGCGACTTACCAGACCCGTGCGGCTACTGGCCATTCGTTCGTACATCATCTGCTATTGGAGCAAGCTCTGAATCAATTGAAGCCGGGTGGCGTTGGCGTATTCCTGGTACCTTCACAACTTTTCCAAACGGAAGAGGCGAAGGGCCTGTTAAAGTGGTTAGCGGGTAACGCCTATCTGCAAGGCTTATTGAACCTACCAAGTGAGCTATTTATGAATGTTAACGCTCAGAAGGCTATTCTGATTTTACAGAAGCCGGGCGCTGGCGCGAAACAGGTTGAACAAGTGATGTTGGGTGAGTTCCCATCATTTAAAGAACAATCAGCATTTCAAAAGTTTGTTGCGGAAATCGTCCAATGGGAAGAACAAAACCTGCTGACGGACCGCTCATAAAAGGAGAAAATTACCAAATGGGAAAATCATTAGCAATTAACGCCGGAAGTTCTACGTTAAAGTTCAAATTATTCCAAATGCCAGAAGAATCAGTGATCGCCGAAGGGGCCATTGACCGGATCGGTCTGGGCAAGTCTTTAGTTGAAATCAAGTATGGCGATGGGGAAAAGTACAAGACAACCCAAGATGTTAACGATCACAAAGAAGCTATCCGATTAATGCTGGATCAACTGACTAAGTTGGAAATCATCACCGACTTCAACGAAATCACGGGTATCGGTCACCGGGTCGTTGCTGGTGGTGAAGAGTTCAAGGACTCCGCCGTTATTGATGACGATGTTTTACAAAAGATCAAGAACTTGGCTGAATATGCGCCTTTGCATAATCCAGCCGCTGCCATGGGTATCGAAGCGTTCAAGAAGATTTTACCTAACGTGTTGAGCGTGGCCGTCTTCGATACGTCCTTCCACACATCCATGCCAGAAGTGAACTACATGTATGCCATCCCTTACGAATACTATGAAAAATATGGTGCACGTAAGTATGGTGCCCATGGGACGAGTCACCGTTATGTGGCCAGCCGTGCCGCAGCTATGTTGGGCAAGCCGCTCGAAGATCTGAAGTTGATCACGATGCACATTGGTGCTGGTGGGTCCATCACGGCTATCAAGGATGGCAAGTCATTCGACACTTCCATGGGCTTCACGCCATTGGCTGGTATCGAAATGGCAACCCGTTCTGGGGATATTGATGCTTCCTTAGTGGCTTACCTGATGGAAAAGCTGAATATCGACAAGCCTAGCGATATGATCAACATCTTAAACAAGAAGTCTGGTCTGGTTGGGGTTTCTGGTGTTTCCGCTGACATGCGTGAACTGGAAGCCGTTCAAGACAAGAACCACCGGGCAAAGTTAGCTCGGGACATGTTTATCAACCGTATCGTGCGGTACGTGGGGGCTTACCTCGCTGAATTGGGTGGCGCTGACGCCATCGTCTTCACTGCCGGTGTGGGTGAAAATGACATCACGATTCGTCAAGAAGTCGCTGACAAGTTGGGCTACTTCGGCATCGGTGTTGATCCAGAAAAGAACGACATCCGTGGGGTTGAACGTGACCTGAGTGCTGCTGGTTCTAAGATCAAGACGCTTTTGATTCCTACCGATGAAGAATTAATGATCGTTCGTGACATTGAACGGTTACGCAAATAGATTGACTAGACATCCTCTCGGCATTCCGGGGGGATGTTTTTTTTCACTTAAAGTTGAATAACTATCATGTAAACAAATTTAAGTTGAATGAGATTCGTTTATACCGGCCGTTAGCGCTGTTTAGTTAGTCGAACTAACCAGCATTGGAACTGGCATTGGCCGGTCAGATGTGTATAATATATTTCAACAAAGGGGAGATTAAGATGAAAAAAAATCAATCGAATACCAACCAGGAATTTTCCCGAGGACTTCAGAGTCGACACGTTCAATTGATTGCTCTTGGGGGAACAATCGGAACGGGGCTGTTCTTAGGTGCTGGTCAGTCCATTCATTTGGCTGGGCCATCAATTATTCTGGCCTATCTCGTTACGGGAATCATGTGTTTTTTACTGATGCGAGCGCTGGGGGAATTACTCCTCTCCGACTTGGAAGTTCACTCCTACATCGATTTTATCAAACGCTATCTCGGTGACAACATGAGCTTCGTTGCCGGGTGGACCTACTGGGTCTGTTGGATCACGATCGCCATGGCCGAGGTTACTGCTGCAGGTCAATACATGCAGTTTTGGTTCCCACACCTGCCTTCGTGGGTGACGGCGTTGACGTTGTTAGCTATTCTATTAGCCTTGAACTCCGTCACGGTCAGTGCGTTTGGTGAAACGGAATTCTGGTTTGCCATTATTAAGATTGTCGCCATCGTTGCGTTGATCCTAGCCGGGGCCTACATGGTTGCCGTCCACTTCCCAACGCCCGTTGGCCATGCCAGCGTGGCGAACTTGGCCAGTGGCGGGTTCTTTGCCAACGGCGCCAAGGGGTTCTTCCTGTCCTTCCAAATGGTTCTGTTTAGTTTCGTCGGGATCGAAATGGTGGGGATGACTGCTTCTGAAACGGCCAATCCTAAGAAGGTTTTGCCAAAAGCCATCAATGAGATTCCACTACGGATTATCCTCTTCTATCTTGGATCACTGCTAGCACTGATGGCCATCTACCCATGGCAATCCATCTCGCCAACTAGCAGTCCCTTCGTTCAGGTATTCAAGAACGTCGGGATTCAGTCGGCCGCTGCCGTTATTAACTTTGTTGTCTTGACGGCTGCCGCCTCGGCCTGCAACAGCTCACTGTTTACGACCGGACGGATGCTCTTCTCCTTGACGTACGGTGGGGAAGGCCACTTCTCCAAGCGAATGGGGACACTGTCCCGGGCACAGGTACCAACACACGCGTTACGTTTCTCTACGTTGGTCATTGCCGTTTCCGTCTTTCTGAACTTTATTATTCCGGGTCACGTCTTTGCCTTCGTTTCCAGTATCGCCACAACCTGTTTTCTCTTTATCTGGGGAGCCATCGTGGTTGCGCACATCAAGTACAAGAAGCAACAGACACCATTGGAACGCAGCAATAGTAGCTTCAAGATGCCATTCTTTCCAATGAGTGACTACTTCATCTTGGCCTTTCTGGGGATGGTCGCCGTGGTCTTGCTGTTCCGGGTCGACACATTAATCGCCCTGATTGGGTCCATCCTCTGGCTGGTAGGCCTGAGCTTAGGCAAGCGATTTCGCGACCAACGCGTAGCCGCCAGTGCCGTAGATTCTGATAAATAAATCGAGTGGAAGCACTGCCAGGACACTGGTGGGTGCTTCCTTTTTTCGTGGGGGACGAGGCCAGCGAAAATGATGGGGAAGTGCTAGGATGAAAGTGGTGTTTAGATGTCAAAACGTGGATAATGAAGATGTGCATGAGACAACTGGTAGTCGGGGCGCTAAGCAACTACCAGCCGCTAGATAACGGAATCTAAATGAGGTGTGAACATGAAAACTGTAAAAATTGCAGGGCAAACGGTGCCCGCCATTGGAATCGGAACCTGGCATATGGGGGATGACGCGACACAACGGGCAACGGAGATTGCGGCCATTCAAGCCGGTATTGCCACTGGCGCGCGGGTAATTGACACCGCTGAAATGTATGGTTCCGGTCGGGCTGAGAGTCTGGTTGGAGAGGCATTGCAGTCGCTGGATCGTAATCAGATTTTTCTGATTTCTAAGGTCTTACCGGAGAATGCATCGAAGCACCGGATGGAGGCAAGCTTGGATGCGAGTCTGCAACGGCTGCGGACAGATCATGTTGACCTGTATCTCTATCACTGGCGGGGGAGTGTGCCACTGGCTGAAACGGTGGCCGAATTACAGCGCCTCCAGCGGACCGGTAAGATTCGGGCGTGGGGTGTTTCTAATTTTGATGTTGCTGACTTGCAAGAACTTTGGGCGCTTCCCGGTGGCGATCAGGCTGCGGCCAACGAGGACCTGTACCATTTAGGTAGCCGTGGATTAGATTACGCGGTGCTGCCCTGGCAAGCCGATCATGACCTGCCACTGATTGCCTATTCACCGATCGCGCAGGGGGATTCGTGGGGCCAGAATTTGGCGACTAACGAGACGGTCATACAGATTGCAACGGCTCATCACGTGACGGTCTACCAGGTGCTCTTAGCCTGGGCCATTCGGAATCCCCAAATTCTGGCGATTCCGCAGACCAGCTCTGTGGCCCACATGACTCAAAACATTGCGGCAGGTAAGCTGACCCTGACCCCGGCTGAATTGGCGGCGCTAGACCAGCAGTTCCCACGGCCAACGAAGAAAGAAGCACTCGATACTATTTAAGACGAGGAGTTATGATATGCAATACTTTACTTCAGATACGCATTTTTTTCATAAAGATTTATTAGGCATGAATGACTTTGCACCACGGCCATTTGCTAACGTGGAGGACATGAATCAGACCATCATTGATAACTGGAATGCCCGCGTGGCGCCCACCGATACGGTCTATCATCTGGGCGACATTGCGTTGTATTTCACCCGACCAGCCAGCAAGTCTGATGAAGCCGTGGCAGATGTCCTGTCTCAATTGAACGGGCATCTGGAATTGATCAAGGGAAATCACGACAGTCGGGTGTTGTTTAAGTACTTGGCGGCACACAATCCCATCGATCACGGGCAGGAGAAGTACACCTTCCATGATGTGGGCGCGCTCATCAAGTATGACCACCGGCAATACTATATGACGCATTACCCTATGATGCTGGGTATTGTGAAGCAGATTGTCAATCTTCACGGCCATATTCACCACTACGCGGTCCCAGTCAAGGAAAACATTAATGTCGGCGTAGACACGCCGGAGACCCGCTACCTCAAGGAACAGGTTCCCTTCGGTACGCCATTCTCCACGAGTGAGATAGAAGAAATGGTGACGGGAAAGGCTAAGGAGTTTCAGGATAAGCAGTAGGCTAGCAAATATTGTGTAAGGAATATGAAAGAGGTTTTGGTTGTCTTCTCCTATGGGTGTGGTAAGTCTAGAGAAAATTAAGGTAGATGTCTGAGGCTGCATTCTGACAATTGTGATAATGTGGCTTGTAGCTGACGTTGGCTGTTTAAAACTAGCCTAGCCGAAGGAGGTCAGGGATGACGCCGGCTGTGACGGCGGTGTTAGACCGGGTGGTTGGTTTTTCCCGGCCTTACACCGCGGGACGCGTTTGGAGCCTCGACTGAATTTGGCGAGGCTTCAAACCGAGCCGGAAGCCCGTCCTTTGGCTGCAGGCGGTCCCCATAGCGGCAGAATTCCTGGCATCCGCAGGCGACAAGTTTTAATCAGCCCAAGGTAGCATTGCGCTTGACCGGGGCCCCTTGATGCCGTAGGATTAAACACAGTGTTAAGAGGAGCTAAGAGAGCATGGAACAGATTACCATCCTGCATACGAATGACTTGCATTCTCACTTTGAAAATTGGCCACGAATTCGGCGGTATTTGGCAGCGGCTAAGGCCAGTGCCCAGGCAGCCGGCCATACCGTGTATACCTTTGATCTCGGGGACAACTTGGACCGCGTCCATCCCGTGACCGAAGCAACCAATGGTCAGAAGAATGTGGAAATGATGAATCAGATTGGCTACGATGCCGTGACCATTGGGAACAATGAGGGCTTAAGCTACATGCGTCCACAATTGGACCACCTCTACGACTATGCTAATTTTCCAGTGGTGCTGGGTAATCTGTTGACGAAGGATACCCACGAACAACCAAAGTGGGCGGTCGATCATCGGGTACTGACCACACCCGCTGGCACACGAGTTTTAGTGTTAGGTTTGACGGCTCCGTACCAGTTGACCTATCCACTGGCCGGCTGGTTACCCATCGAGGTCGACGATGCCCTGACCCGTCTGCTGACGATCTATGCTGATGATTTCGATGTCTGTGTGTTGCTATCCCATCTTGGCGTTGATGTTGATCGACAGATTGCTAAGCGTTATCCACGGGTCAATGTGATTATTGGCAGTCACACCCACCATTTATTTGTGAATGGGGAGCAGGATCACCACAGTTTACTGGCTGCGGCCGGCAAATTTGGCCGGTACGTGGGTAAAATTGAGCTGACGGTGGATGGAAAACACGAGGTTAAGGCTGCAACGGCAAGCGTGGTGGAAACGGCTACTTTACCGGAAGACCCGGCCGACGCTGCGGAAATCCAGGGCTTGCATGACCTGGGGACGGATATTTTATCCGAGCAGCGGGTCGCAGATCTTCCCGTCACGATGGAGGCTGATCTGACCGGTCAACCGCGGCTCGTCCGCGAGGGACTACACGCCATTGCGGAGTATGCCGGGACACAGACAGCTATCTTAAATGCTGGCCTATTCTTGGAAGACTTACCCCGGGGCGTGGTCAATCAGAATCAGTTGCACCAGATTCTGCCGCATAACATGCACGTCATGACGGTGACACTGAGCGGGTATGACCTGTGGCGCTTGATTCAAGAATTCGAGATGGCCCGGCTATTCCTGCGGCACTTCCACCAGAAGGGCATGGGCTTTCGAGGTAAAATTTTCGGCGAAATCAACTACCTGGGAATTGCCTATGATCAGCAGACCCATCAGGTGACGTGGCGCGGAGAACCGCTGTCGCCAAATCGACAGTATAAAATTGCCGTACTGGATCACTATTTATTTATTCCATTCTTCCCGACTATTTCGATCGTGGGGAAGAATCACATACTATATCAAGACTTGTTACGGGAAGTGTTTGCCAAGTACTTGAGCACGCACTATCCCTTAGATAAAGACGAGAGAGGATGACGACGGTGGATCGCAAAGATTTAGAGGCATTAGTTGCCGAGCAACGAGAAAGCCGGGAACCAGCGGCGGAGGTCGTACACGAAGATGATACGCACCTGACGATCAATGGTCACCCCTATGAAGTCGTGGCGAATGTCAGAGACGGTTTTGATTTCGCCGAATTTGCCCGTCGTTTTAGTACGATTTTAAGCAAATTTGACTATATCGTCGGCGACTGGGGTTTCGAACAGCTGCGGTTGAAGGGATTTTATGCCGAAGACCGCGCTGGTGCGAAGCAGAATCAGATCGATGCTGTGCAGGATTATCTCTATGAATCCTGCAACTTTGGCTGTGCTTACTTTATTCTGCATAACCTAGATGTTAAGGCGGCACCAAAGCCACGGCGGAGTCGTTCGCGACGCCGGAGCGGGAGTAAACCTGCCCAGCAGAATCAGGAACAAAGTCGGCCACAGAACAAACAGAATCAACCACAGCACCAGTCCGGCGATAAGCCCACGGCTAAGGCGACTAGCAGTAATCGTGGTGGTAATGGGCATAATCGTAATGCGGCCAATACGGCTAACAATAAGGCGACAACTAACAACAATAGTAATGGCAATAACACGGGCAATAGTACGACGCCTAACGGGAGTCATCGGCGGCGTTCACGGCATTCACGCCACCGTAACAATGCTAATCACCCGTACACTGAGGAACGGCGCACGACGACACAGCCTAAGCCTGATGCCGGCAAGACGGTAACGGTTGCAACAGGCGGTCAAGGACGCCGACACTTCACCATTCGGCAGAAAAAAGAGAATTAGGGAGAATTTGCAATGAAAAATTATCAAGCCTATCTAATCGACTTGGATGGCACCGTTTATGCGGGCAGTAAACGTTATCCTAAGGCCAAGGCCTTTGTGGAAAGGTTACAGGCGGCCAAAGTGCCCTTTAAGTTTGTCACAAATAACACGACAAAATTACCCATAGACGTTGTGGCAAACCTGGCGGATAACCACGATATTCACGTCAACACGGATAACGTCTATACGGCGGGCCTCGCGACCGCAGACTTTTTGGACGAACGGGCTGGCGAGACCGGCAAGCGAACCGTTTACGTGGTTGGTGAGATCGGGTTGAACCAGGCGCTCGCAGCCAAGGGGTTTACGGTGGACGAAGAGCATCCTGAGTACGTGGTCGTGGGGCTTGATAGTGATGTGACCTATGAAAAGTTTGCCAAGGCTATTCTGGCGATTCGTAGTGGGTCAACGTTTATCGGGACCAACTCGGATTCCAATATTCCAAAGGCGCGGGGACTAATGCCCGGCGCTGGTGCGTTAGTTGATCTCGTGCGTTACGCGACTCAGACGACACCTATTTTTGTTGGGAAGCCGGAACCGATTATCCTACAGAACTCACTAGAATTAATGTGTGTCGCCCCTGAGGATGCCTTGATGGTGGGAGACAACTACCAGACGGATATTCTCGCGGGCATTCACGCTGGGGTGGATACGCTCCTAGTCTACACGGGGGTCTCCACGCCGGATCAGGTGGCTCAGCAGGCGATTCAACCGACTTATACCATCCCGAACCTGGATCATTGGGACATCGAGGTGGGGCCAATTGACTAGGTGGCAACGCGGCGTTGGGTTAACGGCGCTGATTCTGCTATTGCTGACGTTGAGTATCTTTTTGACGATCAATGCGGTCTGGCTTTACCGGTTGGACATTCATTGGCTTAATATCTCCAAAACGGTTCAAATGACACCGCAAAAGATTATGCATAACTATTATCAGATGTTGGGCTATCTGGAATTACCGTGGATAACCGACCTCAATATGAGTGATTTTCCCACGTCGTTTACGGGGATGGTTCACTTTCATGACGTGAAACAGCTATTCTTAGTGAATAACGTTGTGTTACTGGTGAGTATTTATCCAGCCGGCTGGTATTTCCGTCGGCTGAAACGCTATGGGGAACGGTGGCGGCTGATTCGGCCCATGCAGGTGGCAACAGTGATTCCAGTCGTGCTGGCAGCAGTGATGGCTGTGGACTTCAACGACTTCTTTATTGATTTTCATAAGATTCTCTTTCGCAATAATGACTGGCTGTTCGATCCGAACCTGGACCCGATTATCACGGCGCTACCAGATACATTCTTTCTTCACTGCTTTATCATGGCGTTCGCCTTGTTTGAGGCGGGACTGATCTGGCTATATTGGCTGGGGCGGCAGTCGTTTAAGCATGCGGGGGAATAGAAAATTCAAGTTAAGATAAAAAGTGCAACTGACAGTTTTTGCCGGTTGCACTTTTTGCTATATTTGATGGTTGCGTCGGAAGTCACTAGGGCTGGTGTGCATGCATGCTGAAAATTTTCGGCTAAGATAATAACCATCGGAATAACCGGCCTTGATGGCGACGGTGTCTATCGGTAGGTCGGTGGTGATTAGAAGTTGCTGAACCGCTCGCATCTTAAGTCTTTCAAGATGTTGGACGGGTGTAATCCCCGCTTCTGATTTAAATCGACGTGAGAAGTATGCCGAACTCCAGCCAATTTCTCTAGCAACCTCATTAATTGTAATTTGATCTTGATAATGAGCGGCCATGAAGGCGACAGCTTCTCGGATGGCTACGGAATGAATGGTAGGGTGATGCTTTTCAAATAGTTTGCGATACAATTCGGCATTGAAAATATCGGCAATGAAATGATTTTGTAAAGCTGTCATTTCAGCAGAGGGACAGTACTCGAGTTGCCGTAAGTAAGCGCAATCTTCTAGAATGCGGGCATTGACCTGAGTGAAGTGGCCGCTTAAATCTTGATCCTTGAAGAAATGCGAAGTGAAGGTGAATCGGACAAAATGAAAGGTCAGGGGATGGACAACCTGCCGCTTGAATTCAACTTGTGGCGGGCACAAAAGAACTGAGCCACGATGAGCTTTTCCGGATTGACTGCCGATTTGATAGTTGCAATCACCATCTTCAATCACGTACATGACCCAGAAGTTTTCAGTGTCAGAGTGTAGGAGAAAATGGGGCTTTTCTTGCCAAAAAGTGTATTGATTTGTTTCAATTGTGAGCATTTGAACACCACCTTTCCGGAAATCAACCAATGTCAAAAAAAGATAAATAAGTGTCAAAAAAGGAAATTGTAAGCGTTCTCACATATATTCATAATAATAGACGTAAGCTAAATAAACAAGGGGATGTGAAATTTATGGAAAGTCGCTCACAAACTTTTGACATTGTTGTTGTTGGCGGTGGCCTAGCTGGGGTGTGTGCCGCAATCAGTAGTGCTCGGGTGGGGTGCCACGTAGCGCTCGTTCAAAATCGTAGTGTATTAGGAGGAAACTCCAGTAGTGAAATTCGAGTGTGGGTTGGAGGGGCCTCGAAACATGGGATTAACCGTTATGGTCGAGAGACAGGGATCATGGGGGAACTGTTTGTTGAAAACCAGTATCGAAACCCAGATGGCAATCCGTACCTCTGGGACTTATTGCTCCTGGAAAAGGTCCGTGCGGAAGCAAATGTTGCGTTATTCCTAAATACTGAGATCTTACAGGTCAGCATGCGCGATGAGCACACGATAGCGGCAGTTACGGGTTTTGTTCAGGGATCCGAAACGCAGCTAACTTTTAGGAGTGATTACTTCATCGACTGTACCGGTGATGGCTTAGTGGCCTTCAATGCTGGGGCCGAGTTTCATCTTGGCAGGGAAGCACGAAGCACGTTTGGTGAATCTCTAGCACCAGAAGTAGCTGATCAGAAATTATTGGGAAGTTCGATGTTCTTCTACACGAAGGATGTGGGGCACACGGTGAAATTTACCAAGCCCTTCTTCGCCAGAGATATTACGAAGACGGAGATTGTTAAAAGTCGGGTTATTAAAAAAGACGATAACGGATGCGCCTATTGGTGGATTGAGTGGGGAGGTGACCATGATACAGTTCATGATAACGAAAGTATTCGTGATGAATTGCAGGCCGCAGTCTATGGCATCTGGGACTACATTAAAAATTCTGGAAAGTATGATTCAGATAATCTGACACTAGAGTGGGTTGGCTCCGTTGTGGGCAAGCGGGAATATCGTCGCTTCCTTGGTGATTATATGCTGTGCCAGCAAGATATTGAAGAACAGACAGACTTTAAAGATAAAGTTGCCTTCGGTGGGTGGTCAATTGATATTCATCCTTCTTCTGGAATGTATACCAAAG
This sequence comes from Levilactobacillus muriae, assembly GCF_045862015.1. NCBI lineage: Bacteria > Bacillati > Bacillota > Bacilli > Lactobacillales > Lactobacillaceae > Levilactobacillus > Levilactobacillus muriae. Next base: position 5,537 of record NZ_BAAFRU010000006.1, on the reverse strand, counting down.
AAGCAGGCACGGAAGATTCTGTACCAGATGGTCTTTACCATATTCCCTTACGATCACTATATTCTCGTAATATTCATAATTTATTCTTAGCAGGAAGAGATATTAGTGTGAGTCACGTTGCCTTTGGGTCGACAAGAGTTATGGCAACCTGTGCAATTGGTGGGCAAGCGGCTGGACTAGCTGCCGCGTTTGCCTTTAGTCAGAAAATTCAGGCTGGAGATATCTATCGAGAACATTTAGCGACGTTTCAAAGCCTAATGCTACGCGAGGACAGTTCTATCCTTGGATTAAGCGTGCCAGACCCTGATGACTTAGCGCAACAGGCTGTGGTGGCGGCTAGTCATACGCTGACTCAAATAAACACCTATAGCGAGGATAGTGTGCCGTATTCATTAGAGAAACGGGTGGCATTTACGTTTCCGGTGAATCCTAGCATACATGGCTTGGATTTGATGGTGAATACTGAGCTTGGCGGCAACCTGACAGTTAGTTTTTATCAGACCGGTAAAAGCCAGAATTATATTCCGGAGACGTTGCTGAAGACAGTTACGATACCGGTTATCGCTGATACCCATGGTTGGGTAACAATTCCCTTTGATTGGGAACCGGATCATCCGCAGAATGTTTTTGTGATTGTCACCGGGGATACGGGGCTATCACTGATGGTTAGCGCGCGAGAATATCAAGGCGTGCTGAGCTTTATCAATGAGCCGGTTGGAGAACTGAAACAACCGAAGCTTCACCACTTTGTGCGAACGAGTCCCATTCTCGAATGGACTAACCAAAAATTCAATCGACATAACGTTGTCTTTAGGGTAGCTAAGACAGGCGCCTTTGCAGGAGAGAATTTAACGAATGGCTACTTGCGACCGTTTGGTGGCCCGAATATGTGGGTAGCACCATTTCAAGGAAAGCCGGAAGATATTATCTTAACTTGGACGACATTGCAGCGAATCCAGGAAATTCGGCTAACACTCAATGACGACGTGAATGAAGATCTCATCAATCTTCATCATCATCGAACAGACTTCCCAATTATTCCAGAACTGTTGAAGGATTTTACGGTGGATTATCTAACAGACACTGGTTGGCAGACACTTGAGACTATTCAGGACAATCGACAACGCCATTTTGTCTTTCGGTTACCCGAGGCGATTACAACGCAGAAGCTTCGTGTGCGGGCACTAACGACTAATGGTAGTGAACAATTTTCCCTGATAGAGATTAGGGCCTATGCAACGATTCAGAATTTGACTAAAGGAGTTGAGGGTCATGAAGGAGACTAAGGAAGCAACGGCGGGGAAAACTAAGCCAAAGCTCTCGACACATATTCGATACGTGGTGTTGGCGTTGATCTTTGTTAACATTATTATTAACTATATGGATCGAACTAACGTTTCAATTGCGATGCCCGAGATGGCCAAGGATATTGGTCTGTCGACGGTGCAACAGGGGCTAATTTTCTCAGCGTTCGGTTGGATTTACGCGGCAATGCAGATTCCCGGGGGCATCTTACTTGATAAACTAGGGTCGCGAATTACATATACGATCAGTTTGTTCTTTTGGTCAGTGATCACGGTCTTCCAGTCGATGGTTGGAAACTTTGGTCAGTTGTTGGGGTTGCGGCTAGGAATAGGGTTCTTCGAAGCACCTGTTATGCCGGCGAATAATCGGGCAGTCTCTTATTGGTTCCCAGACGATGAACGTGGAACAGCCATCGGCATATATTCTTCGGCACAATTCTTAGGGCTCGCCTTTTCTACACCAATCCTGTTTGCTATTCACAAGAGTATTGGTTGGCAGGGACTTTTTATTGTTACCGGGATTATCGGGATTATTTGGTCCATCGTGTGGTTTGTTATTTACCATGATCCTCAAAAGAGTCGATGGATTGGTGCAGATGAGCTTGAATACATTCAAGCGGGTGGTGCCATTACGGAAGAAGAATTTATTAAGGAAAAGAATCAACAGCCTAAAGCTAAGTTAACTTGGGGTAACGTTAAGCAGCTCTTTAATCGTCGCCTGATGGGGATCTACATTGGTCAATTCGCCATTTCAGGAACGTTCTGGTTCTTCTTGACATGGTTCCCAACCTACTTGACGGAGGCGAAGCATATCAATTTTCTCCAATCGGGGATGCTTTCGAGCATTCCCTATCTATCAGCGTTTGCTGGGGTGATTTTGGCCGGATATGTCTCTGACCGATTGTTAAAAGGCAAGCATTCAGAGAGTTTTGCCCGTAAACTGCCCGTGATTACTGGGTTACTCTTAACTTTACTGATCATGGGGGCCAATTTTACGACTAATCCCGTACTTATTATTATGTTCATGTCGATTGCTTTCTTTGGAAATGGGCTTGCAACGATTACCTGGGTATTTGTGACTGCCCTTGCTCCCAAAGAATTGATTGGGTTAGCTGGGGGGATGTTTAACTTCTGTGGGGCATTATCTTCCATTGTCGTGCCCATCGTTATTGGTTTCTTAGTTGCCAATGGGAACTTCTCCTCTGCACTCGTCTTTATTGCGTTCATTGCACTATTGGGTGCCCTGTCTTACATCTTCATTGTCGGTAAGATTGATTTACCAAAGACGAACGAACACTAACGATAAAAAAGGTTGGTACCAACATCACTGTCAGTGCCAACCTTTTTAAATGTCATCATTTCAGTTTAATCGTCTTCTGGAATCCGTTGCGGATTGGGACGAGAGGTATGACGGCCCTTGAGCCAACCCACGATGGCTGGAATCAAGGAAATCACGATGATACCAAGTACAACTGCTGAGAAGTGTTCTTTGACAAACGGAATGTTTCCAAAGAAGTATCCCCCACCACAGCAGATGAATACCCAGGTCAGGGCAGCACTCACGTTGTATTTCAGGAAACGACGGTAGGGGAACTGTGAGCCAGCAGCGGTGAATGGCACGAACGTCCGGATAATCGGCATAAACCGACCTAGAAAGATAGCCAATGGTCCGTGCTTTCTAAAGAATTGTTCAGATTGCGCTAGTTTATCCTTGTTAATCAGTCGACCGAACCACGAATGGTTGGACAATGCCGCACCGGCACGGCCACCGAGATAGAAGTTCAGTGAGTCCCCAGCAATTGCAGCCACCAGGAAGATGGCGACGAACAACCAGATGTTTAAGCCGTATGCTGGATTAGCGGCCAGGGCCGCCGCTGCGAAGAGAAGTGAATCCCCTGGTAAGAAGGGCAGAATCACAGCACCAGTTTCCACAAAGACGATGGCAAACAAGATGAGGTAAGTCGAGCCACCAAAGGTATTGACGATGTTGACCAGATGGTCGTCAATGTGGAGAACGAAATCAATTAAATAGGCCATTAAGTGCTCCTTAGTTGTTATTTGATAATACCCATATTGTAGGGGTTTTTAATCTCGATGTCAGCAGGTCCGGCGAAGCTTAACCAAATTGTGATAATTATTTGAACGGCGTATCTTGTTCACCAGCATCGTCGTGAGCCAAACGGGCCGCCCCCGCCGCAGCAATCGCACCAACCAGGTCATCCAAGAAGGTGTGGATGATGCCGGGTTCATGAGCATTGAGTTTAGCGAGAATTCCTGGCTTGGTTCGGTCAATGTAGCCGTAATTAGTGAAACCAATGGAACCGTACAGGTCGACGATGGAGAGCGCCATGGTCTCGTCGACGCCGTAGAGCCCTTCGTCACGTTCCACGATAGTCTGCAAAGGTTCCATGAGGCTGTGATGCTCGGCGGCAAGGTCGAGTTGAATCCCGGTGATCACGGCATTTTGAACCTCACGCTTGTTTAAGACGGTCTGGACGCTATGCAGGGCCATCTCAGGGGAGAGATCCTTAATGTAATCTTTTTGCAGATAAATCACGAGGTCAGCAATATCTTTCAGATCGACGCCCCGTTCGTGAAGGAGGTCAATTGTACGTTGGCCGTAAGCGGTGGTTGGTTTAATCATCATGTAACTCCCTTTCTTCTTACTATAGAGATATATCTAGTATTATAGCACCAGTGACATCAGTTGCATTTTTCCTGTTAGGCGGTGATAATAGATGACTAGGTAATGTTTGAAAAGATATGGAGGATAATTATGACAAAGTTTCCACAAATTGATTTGGCTAACGCCAGGGGTCCACAAGTAACGATTGAAACGTCCATGGGGACCATTCAGCTGCAACTCTTCCCCGAACAAGCACCAAAGACGGTTGAAAACTTTGTAACACACGCCAAGGCTGGTTACTACGATGGCATGACTTTCCACCGTGTGATTCCTAACTTTATGATTCAAGGTGGGGATCCAACCGGTACTGGTATGGGTGGCGAAAGTATCTGGGGTCAACCATTCGAAGATGAATTCTCACCAGAGTTGTATAACTTACGTGGGGCATTATCCATGGCAAATGCGGGCCCGAATACGAATGGCAGTCAGTTCTTTATCGTTCAGGACAAGGATATGACTGATCAAATTCAAAGTCAGATGACGGATGCCGGTTTCCCTGAAGAAATCGTTAAAGCTTACGAAAAGGGTGGAACACCATGGCTAGATTTTCGGCACACGGTGTTTGGTCAAGTGATTACGGGGATGGACGTGGTTGACGCGATTGCTGCTGTCAAGACGGATGCCAGCGACCAACCCGCAACACCGGTCACGATGGACAAGGTCACGGTCAGTGAGGATTAACTGACTGGATATAGAGACAGGAGGCGTGACGATGACGTTTAAAATTGGCCAGAGAGTAACGGGACGGATTACAGGAATCCAACCGTATGGGGCCTTTGTTAGTCTCGGCGGTCACCGTCAGGGCTTGATTCACATTTCAGAGTGTCATTGCGGCTACGTCAAAGACATTCACGACTATTTAAAAGTTAATCAAGAAGTAAATGCGGTTGTTCTTGATATTGATGAATTCACTGGAAAAATCAGCCTATCGTTGCGGTGCCTTGAGCACGTTGACTTTGGACCGGAACCGGATGAACATCAGCATCGTCACTATTGGACAAATCACCGGATTAATATTGGCTTTAAGCCAATTGACGACCGCTTATCGGGCTGGAAGGCCGAAGCGTTGCGTCATTTGAATCAGGAGAAAGCATCCTCATAAGGAGGGTGCTTTTATTTTTTAAAAAAGGGCTTGACCAATCGGTGGATGATTGATAAGATATTACCTGTTGCTGTTTGAGACGGCTAATGCATAAATAACAAATTGTTGAATAGTCATACAAATTTGAAATTAGTACTTGACGAGTTAAACAGCAACTGATAGAATGATTTATGTTGTCAAAACGTGTTTTATCCGATATTCATTGCGTCCTCAATGTTGAATAAATATTCAGGATGTTGAAAAAAGATGTTGACACGAAATTCACAACATGATATACTTTAAAAGTTGTCACGGAGCAATTACTTCTCTGATAACTTGGTAGACCTTTGAAAACTGAACATTGTTTCGACAAATCAAATATGTGTAGGGCGGTTTGATACTTGGTATCAAACCCAAACAATATTTGCGAAGTCAATTCGCTTTTATAACAAAAAGTAACAACAAT
>NZ_BAAFRU010000005.1:0-181173 GCF_045862015.1 Levilactobacillus muriae | reverse complement strand
GTACCGTGACATCGCTCGACTAGAAACAGTTCTAGACGGAAAAGACAATGGCTCAGAAGAAATGACGAAGGCGTTGAACGCACTGGTTGAGAACCGAGAATCGGTTGATAATGCATTGAGATATGAATTCTCAAATGGTCCAATGGAGGGTATTAATAACAAAATCAAGGTAATAAAGCGAGTTGCGTACGGCTTTGGCTGTTTCACAAGCTTTAGATTAAGGATTCATCTGGCATTTGGGCTCAAAAAAAATTGCCTAATCTCAAAGGATTAGACAATTTTATAAATGGAATTACCAACAACAGTTGACATAGAACCAAAATTGCACTCACCTATCCGTCTTCCTGGCTTGGTGAGTGCAATTTTTAATATTCTATGAGTACGTACACCTAATTACTGACCGTCTATGATTGATGCCAAATCCACGATATGATTACCTCATCAAATAAATCGGTGAGGTTTTATTGTGACGGGACAAGCTATCGTTCAAGTTAGAATGCCCCATGAGACTGGAACGCGTTTAAAAAACCGCCCACTTTTGGTGGGGAGTCATCGAGCTGGGAGTCCGGCCTTTGGCTGCCAGAGATCCTACAGCAGTGGCCTCCCTGGTAGCCACAAATGACCAACCGTTTAGTCCTAAATCAACTGCGACCAATCCCGCACATCGTCACCCGTCATCTGGCTCGTAAAGCGCTGACCAGTATGCCACGCAACCGCTGGATAATCCCGACGCAGTTGCGACGTTGCCTCATCAATCGGCGATGATCCCGACGTGCAGAATGGCCAGACCACCTTGTCCGTGAAATCTAAGCTATCTAGTAGCGTATCAATGGGCCGTGGCGCCGTCGCCCACCACAAGGGGAAGCCCAGGTAAATGGTTGTTGCCCGTGCGACAATGCCTGCTTCGATTGGCTGAATGGTCGGACGAACCCGCCCAGCATGCATTTCATGATAGCTACGGCTCGTGTGATCGTTCCAGTCTAAATCAGCCGCCGTGTAAGCTTGCTGAGGAGTAATCGCGACGAGCTGAGCACCCGTCACAGCCGCAATGTTTTTGGCGACCGCTTCCGTATGCCCCGTATTGGAAAAGTAGAGTACAACTGAGTGTCCCATCATTGATTCCTCCCTTTCATGGTTAACCGTTAGCTAAATGATAACACCCTTCGTGTAACGGCGGAGTAAACGTTTTCAAATAATGGACACTCGTCTCACATTGTAAAGCGTCTCGTGAGTGAGCGCAGCATCGTTCTAATTTTTTCTTAAGCTCTGCTAAATCATGCGACAAATTCGGCGCTTTTTACATTGGTATAAGTATAGGGCCTTCACAGCGGCTAAAACTATTTGAGCTCCGGCACCTGCACAATATACGGCCCCAGGCGCGGCACATCCACAATCTCAATCGGTATCTGAAAAGTCTCGGCTAACAGTGGCGCCTGTCGCAAATCGTTAGACGACCCCGCTGCCACCAGCCGACCATCCCGTAAGAGCCACAGCCAGTCACTGACCATGAACGCCTGATTAATGTCATGTAACACCTGAATCACCGTCATCCCCGCCGCAGCGAGTTGATGCAACTGGGCCATCAGGTCTTGTTGGTAATGCACATCCAGATAAGTCGTCGGCTCATCCAACAGCAATACCTGTGGCTGCTGGGCCAACGCCGTAGCCAACCAGACCCGCTGTTGCTGACCCCCGGACAGATCGTCCAAATGGACATCCGCCAGTGGTGTAAGGGATGTCTGCGCGAGATAATCCCTCACCTCTTCATCTGGCACCGTGGCCAACAACCCATGGTAGGGCAACCGCCCCATCTTGACCACCGCAGCAACTGTCATATCATCATATAGCTCGTGACGTTGACTGACCACCGCGACTTTTTGCGCTAACATCTTGGCCGTATACGTTGCCAGCGGTTGCCCCGCTAACGTCACCGTTCCAGAATGCGGAATGATTTGCCGTGACAAGATCTTTAGCAATGTCGACTTGCCGGCCCCGTTTGGTCCGATGATTGTGGTGATCTTCCCGATCGGAAGTGTTCCAGACAGGTCCGAAACGCCACTCTCCTGACTGGGGTATTGGTAACTAACGTGTTGTAATTCCATGGAAACCTCGCCCCCGTTGTAAGAGAATAATCACAAATGGCCCACCGATCACGGCCATCATGGTCGCCGCCGAGATCTCACTGGGCACGACAACCGTCCGGCCCAGCGTATCCGCTGCCAGCATCAGCCAAGCACCCGCTAACATGGAAAACGGCACCAACGTTTGATAGTCGTGGCCCACGAAGCGCCGAGCTAAATTGGGAATCACAATACCCACAAAGGGAATCGTGCCCACGATGGCTGTCACGCTGACTGCGAGATACATCCCCAACAGTAGCAAGCTCCAACGAATCACTCTGACAGGGACACCAATCGTCTGTAACGCCGCATCCGCCAGTTTTAGATCATTAGCCCAGGGTGCTAACAGTAAGGCCACTACGAGCCCCAACAGGCCCAGAATCAGTAGTGCTACAGTATCGCTCCAGGTCACGGCATTAAAGGTACTCTGCATGACCTGTGCAGCTTGACCACTACTGACGAGCCGAGCTAGGCCGACAAAGGTGGCATCGAGGGCGACCCCAACAATAATCAAGCGATACGGGTCCCGCAAGGCCTTGCCACTGGTCAGAATGGCTAGGGCCACGAGTCCCCCGACTAGCGCCAGTATCCAGTTACGACCGGGCAGCCAAGGAAGCAACAGTGCGCCACCCAGCTTGAAGAAGTCCGCCGCCGAACTGATTCCCAGAATACTGGGGTCGGCAATGGGATTACGAAAGACGGCCTGAAAGAGCGCCCCGGCAACTGCAAGACTTCCCCCGCAGATCAAACTGCTCACGATTCGGGGCAGTCGGAGGTTAAAGACTGTCACAAAGTCACGACTAGCCGGTTGACTGGCAATCGTCCACAGCCGGCTTGGCCCGATCCAAGTCGTCCCAGCCATGAGGGCCACCGCAATTGTGACCACCAGGAGCACCAGGACACCGCCGTACCACCAACCTGCGTGTTTGCTCATACCCCAGCCCCCTTTGCAGGATAGAGCCAATGGCTAACCTGTTTGAGTGCCGTAGCCGCCTGCATGTTGGCCGTGGCATCAAAGGTCGGCTCCTGAAGATCGTAGACGCGGTGATGCTTCACAGCCGAAGTTGTCGCCCACATCTTATTAGCCTTAAATTCCTGATTGAATTGACTCGTGACCATCTTAGGCATCGCATGTTCCAGACGTAAGATCACCTGTGGATTGGCCTTCTGAATGGCCTCATCGTTAGGTTGCATGTATTCCTGGTTCTTACTGGTAAAGACATTCTTCCCACCAGCCAAACGAACTAAATCTCCCACATAGGCGCGATTGGTAGCGACCATGTAGGTGGTTGCACCTGGCAAGCCCATGATGACCAATACCCGTGGTGCTGGCTGGTTCTGCGTACGTCGCTTAGCTGTGCGCTTGGCCGCCTGAATCTTGGCAATTTGTTTAGTTGCAGCGCTCTGCCGTTGATACCGCTTGCCCAACTGCGTCAGTGTCGTCTCGAGATGCGCCACACTGGTTAAGTCTAGAAAATGAGGGGCCACGTGCTGCGCCTTAAAGGCCTTGCCAAATTGGTCGCTGAGCGTGGTCACCGAATAGACGGCAGTGGGCTTCAGCGCCGTAATCTTTTCCACACTGGGATTCATCGGGCTACCGACCTTCGTCACATGTTGATAGCGCTTGGGAATCTGGTTCGCCGTCGTGGGAATTCCCACCAGTGGCAGGTCGAGTTTATCGGCAATCTGAACCACCGCGTAGGTTGTGGCGACAATGCGTGGTTGCCGCTGCTTTTGCTGCTGGTGTTGCCACGCGAAACCACCACCGATGATGCCTAAGACTAGGAGAATGGTCAGTGACCATAAGCCAATTTTTCTTGGATTTTGCATCTACCAGACCTCCTAATGCTTACCGAAATACCACCAACTGCCACCACCAACCAGAAGCACGATGGCGATAACACCACCGATCAAGCCACCCCAGTGGGTCTTCTGTTGGGGAACCTCATCGCTGGCATCAGCCTGCTGTGAATGACTGCTGGCTACGCGCGATGATTGACTGGACGTGCGACTACTCATCGTTGATGCAACCGCCTTAGATTGGGCCTTGCTGCTGGCTTTACTGGAACTCACTGCCTTCTGACTGGTGGTCGCTGCGGCCGGTTGAACTGACGAGGCACTCGCTGCCGTCTTCGCCTGAGTCGCCTGACGAGTCCGTGTCGTTTGCGTCGCAGCTTTGCGCCCTAACGCCGGCAAATTGGTAGTTTTGAATCGAAATGTGATATTGTGCTTCGCCTTATAGACATCAGGTACGTTGATCGCCAACTTCGCGTTGATATTGCGTTTTAGATTAGTCGTCGTGAAACTGTAGTAGACATGCGAATTTCCGGCACCATCCTTGACCTTCCGTACATTTTCCGGGGCATGTCCATCGACTGAGAGCACCCGAACCGGCCAACTCGTCAGTTTCTTTGCCGTCTTCAGATCCATCGTGACGATGTAGGCGTGATGCTTCACGGTAACCGTCGCGGGATGGACGAAATACCCACTAGCCATTGAGTTTTCTTTAGTACCATACTTGAGTGCGCTGTAATCAATTGCCTGGGCATGTGCCGCAATCGGTGCCAACAATGCCAGACCCCCGAGCACCATCGCAATGGCTAATAGAAATCGCCTAATTCTGCGCATACCGTTTCGCCTCCCAAGCCAACCAACTCCCACTAACACTCAGCCCGATTAGGCCCCAAATTGCCCATGAATTGATTGCTTCACCAGTTGCGGGTAACGTTGCCTTAGCAGTGCGATGTATCGTTGGCGTTGTGGCTGAATCGTTACTTCGACCGCTAGACTGCTTATTCGTCGTTGTAGGCAACGCTGTGACGGCAGCGGCCGTCGCCTTATCCGCAGATCCACTCGCCGCAAACCGGAACCGAATCGGAAAGGTTTCACTAATATTCATCGCTGGCACTGTCACGTGAATTTTTCCCGGAATCAGTTTAGCCGTCAATTCACTAGTATGTTGCCTATCAAACCAATACGTCATCGTGTAATTCTGGCCGCTCTCACCGTACGTCACGTGACTAGCTGGCACCGCCACACCATCAATCGTCTTAGGAACAACCGCCTTGGGCCCCAACTTCAGGGACTTCGCATAGCTGACGGTCAACGTTACCTGGTAGCCTGTCTGTACTGGCATCACCTTGGCCATGTGCGTATAGTATTGATTGGCATCTGAAAGTGTCATGGTATCGGCCTTCAGAACCTGATATTTCCAATATTGTGCAGTCGGCGTTGCCTTGGTCGACTTGGCTGTTGAGGTTGCCGTTGTAGTTGTAGCCGTTGTCGATTTGGGAACGCTAACCGCACTAGTAGAACTAGCAGCGGTCTCTGTTAACGCCGTGGCCTGCTTAAGCAGATCGGCCGTATTCGTACTCGTATCAGCCTTTTCAGCCTTGGCCCAGGTCACTGCCAGCCGTGCAGATTCCTTCATACTACCGACCGGCGTGGTCAGAGTAAACGTAGCTGGTAGCGGACTGGCTTGCTTCGTCAGATTGACCTGATAGATTGCCTGTCCGTTGACCGTTTTAACCAGCGGGGCTTTCTGCCCAGCAACCGTCATGGACTTGATATACTGCGCCCCATTACTGGTCAAGAGAACCGTCGTCTGATCACCCTTGATTCGCACGGCCGCATAGTCCCCGAAGAACTGGTTGGCCGTCGAGGTTGCCGTACTGTTTGCCTTAATAATCTTAGTTGGCACGACGTAGATGCCATCGTCCAACGTGGCGGCCTGGGCCCGCTGCCCACCGAAGACAGCCATGGCGAAAAGCCCCACCACAATTAACCCTATAATATGTGAACTCTGTCGCAACTTTCGCATTGCACACTCACCCCAATTCAATTCTTCCCGTGACCGAATTCACGAGAGTTGTACCCGCTTTCATTTTACCAAATGGGCTGCCGTCCACCAAACTTATTGCCCTAAATCTCCGAACTGTTGAATTATCTAACGATAAACAAAAGATCACCGCCCGTTGACGGTGATCTCGGTGTCTACCTACTAGCAACGGTAATCGTCTTCGTCACCGTCTTATAGCCGGCCTTGGTGGCCGTAACCTTGAGCTTCCAGTTCTTCTTAACAGCCTTCTTTAACTTCACCGTGTACCCGGTTTTCTTAGTCGTCGTCTTGCCTAATGTTGCCTTGTTGTGCTTAACGGTGACCTTGGCCCCTTTGGTTGTGGTCCCGCTGACCTTCTTGGCAGACGCCTTAACCTTCTTAGTGCTCAGCTTGACCTTGGTCGTTGCAGCCAGCGTGCTGGTCTTAAATTTCAGGGTCGCCGCTTCATTCATCGTGACTTCCTTGCCGTTCATTGGCACGGTCAACGCAAAACCAAGTGTGTGGTTAGTCCTGAGATTGACGTTACTGAAGGTGTAAGTGTTCCCAGTGGCCTTCTTGGTCACGGTTCCCGTCTTACCATCCAGCGTCATCTGTTTGATAAATTGGTTTCCCGCCTTGGTGACGGTCAACGTCACAGCGGCCTTCTTAGTTTTCACGGAAACAGCTGCCTTAGCGTTAAAATAACTTGCCGCGTCAGAAGGTGTCGTCGTCCCCGTCTTGTAAATGGCGTACTTCACGCTGTACTTCCCATTAGCTAACTTCGCTGCATTCAACGCAGCCGCTTGAGCCGTGGGTGCATTGCCTAGTTGAACCGCTGGAATCCCAGCACCAACACTCGTTAACATCAATAATGCACTAAACACTGTCAAAGACTTTTTCACAATGTGTCCCTCCCAAAATATGTAAAATCATTAAATTAATGTAACCGATTACATGGTAGCATGATTCACCTTTAAGCTCCACAATAAGCACTCCAGAAACGCCGTCACAATAGGCTTATCGGGTGATTAATGATTTTGATTGTCACTATTTTTGTCCGACGGCGTCAACGACCAATAACCAGTAACGCCTGAAATCCCTGGACCAAATTGCCGGCATCACGCGCGATTAACTTGACTTAAACAAATATTGTCATTGTAATCGCCGCGGTAAGCGACAACTTATCGTTCGATAGGCAAAACCGACCTTTACGCCAAAAAAATAGTTTGACCGGTAACTTAACTTTCCGGTCAAACTATGCTAATACCTATAGATTCATCAATCGTTGCTGTGAAATTCCGCCGTTAGCCAATATGGTTTTCGTGGAGGATGGCGGCGACTTCCTTTTGCATCTCAGCCGGCTTCTCCCACTCCTGGAAGCTCTTAAAGTCTTCGGCGGGCATATCATACTTCTCGTTCACGTAATCCTCGTAGGCCTGAACGTGTGGCGTATGCGCAATGTTGAGCTGTAGAATGCGAACCTGTTTGATCAGTCCGCGTTCCACGGCCAGTTCAGCGCGGCCATTTTGCACCATGTCACTGATCTCCATGTATTTACTCCCGTCCAAGCGGGTAATTTCTTCAATTAAGGTAAACGTTTCATGACTTTTCATCAATTCTCACCTTTCATTATGAACACTCTTTGCTGCTGATGGCGATCTGACTCACCCATCCGTAACATTACCGGCCTCAATTATACAGGGTTTTAGACAAAAACAAAACCACTACCAGGGAATGGTAGTGGTCGGCATAAGAGAGAAAGAGAATTGATTAGAAGGTAATTATTAATACCTTACGAGTTATAATATACCGTTCTTTGTAAGCGCTGTCAATACTTTTTGTGAAATAATTGTTGGATTTGATGATTATCTAATCTCACTGGTAACCCCCACCATCGTTAAAGCAGTGATACTGTGGGGTTTACATAAGCTTTACAAAAGCCAAAAATTATTAAACAATTATTTTAAGCTTTTAGAAAACGTTTTCGTTTCAAGTCATTTTCTGCCAAATTAGTGGTTCCCTTGAGCGTATTCTCGTGGCGATAATCCAAAATGTTTTTTAAACTCCCGACCAAAGTGACTGGTATCCGCGTAGGCCAACCGCTCTGCAACCTGTTTGACCTGCATCTTGGGTTGCCGCAAGAGCTTCTTCCCCACCTCTAACTTCAGAGTAATCAGGTAGCTCTGTGGTGACTCCCCGTAGTATTTCTTGAACAGCTCCAACGCATAGCTTTGACTAATATTGTACCGTCTCGCTACCGCAGCAATGGAGATGTGCGTAGGGTGCTCGCCGTAATAAATCTGATTATCCACTTGTTGTTTCAAGTCACTAGCCAACTTGGTACACAGCAGAAATTGATCGGGATTCGTCTCGTCAAAACTAAATTGTGCCTGTGTTTGCACGGCCTCTAAGAGAATCATCATCAATTTGATGGTCGTCATCTCAATATTCAGTTTATCCGTCAGACCATACTTGTTTGAAAATAGCGTGATTAGTTGCGTCGTACAAGTCTTCAGGTCTTCGTAGACTGCCCAGTCCGGTCGCACAATTTGATTCGCATACTCCCGCGTCAGCATGTATTTAAATGACGGATCATCCAGATTGAAGTGAATCGCAAAGTAATCCAACGACTGATCCCCCACCACAAAATTGTTATGCCGAATGCCTGGCGGAATAATGATGAACTCACCGGCATGGGTCACCAACTCGCCAATTTCGGATGTAGTCCGCTGCGTCCCGGAGACAATGTACATTAGCTCAAACGCCAAGTGAGCCTCTGGCTTCCAATGCCATCCCGGCGGTACAGTTTCCATATGTCCACCGAACAAGGTAAATTGCGTATTGATCAGTGGCAGTCTTTTCATACCAATTCCCTTCTAACTTTCCTGACGAAAGAATGCTCGCAGTTCATCGACAATCAACTGGTGATCTTCCTCTGAGGCCAGTCCCGAGACGGCAATACTCCCTACGAGGCCAGTGCCTTTGATGATGACGGGAAAGCCCCCACCCGCAGCCGCGTACTGACGGGCATCAAGTGCGGCGGCTTCTTCTAGTGTTTGGCCCCGTGCGGCCATTTCCAACTGCTTATGCAGGCTACTGGTGCCATATTCGTAGACCGTGTTGATCTTACGTTGCAGCCACTTGTCGTTGTTGATTGCCGTTTCTGGCATAGCCGCGTGAAATAGCTGCTGACGATTACGGGTGATGTCGATGGTCACAGCTGCTTTCCTGTCGTGGGCCAACGCCACCAGTTGCTGGCCAATCTTGAGTGCCGTTTCGTTGCTAAAGCTCGTAAACTGTAAGTCCGCTTCTTCAGCCTGGACTTCGGCCATGGTTGGCATCTTCATTAATTTCGCCCCACTAACTGAAAGGAATTTGGTGAATACTGCATGAACTCAATCTGATTGCCATCTGGGTCCGCCGACCAGAGTTGATAGGACTTATCCGGCCCAAATTTAATTTCACTATTGACCGGTAGGCCTTTCGCTAGGAGCTCACGTTTAGTGGCCTCAAGGTCTGGAACTTCCAAACTCAGGTGGAGGTAGCCACAGAGATCGTACCCGTGCGTGGCCTTAGGCAGCTGATCATGATCATAGAACAACTCAAGGAATTGTCCCGGCTGAATTTCTAAATACTTGATCCACGGCCGCCCCTGCTCATCAGGCAACTCGAACTTATCCGTGAATCCCAGTCCTTTACAGTAAAAGTCCACTGCTGCGACCATATCTGTGACTTTGAATGAGGCGTGTGCGATGCGACTAATTTCCATGATGCTAACTTCCCTTCTAGAATGCTAAGGCACTTTCTTCGGTTGGTCCCCAGAAGCCATTATTCAGGTAACCCGTTGGTAAGGGTTGCGGCCGGTCAAACGTGGAGGTCAGGTGGTAAACCGTCTCCGTCTCGGCACTCTGATACATACCGTGGATCAGTTCAAAAACGTGGTACGCCATTTCCATGCTAGCCCGGTGCGGCCGATTCTGCTGGATGGCCCACGCCATGTCGGCAACCCCCAACCCACGTGAATTCTCTAAAAAACCGTGAGTGAACGGAAACTTAACGGGTTCATTCAGCTGTTTGGTCAGGTAATTAGGCGAGTCAAAATTATTGGGATCCCCCATCTTAAGAATCCCATCGGACCCAAACAGCGTAATCTGCGGTTCCTCATTTAAGATATTTTCGGAATTAAAGTGGACCGTTGCCAGTACTCCATCCCGATAAGCCACGGTCGCCGTCAAGATATTATCAGCTTCGACGGTTGTTTTCTCGCCAAACCACGGCTTATCGGTCCGCTGACCGATCCGTTCTGGCTGATACCGCCGACCAAAGGCGCTCACGCTCTTAGCTGGACCCAGAATACTTGCCAGCGCCGTGAGATAGTAACAGCCCGTATCAAACGGCAAGGTGCCACCCCGCTGATTCATGTGCGGAAAAATATCGGCGTAAACTCGGAAGTTTCGATTCAATGAGACCACGACCGACAAGGGATCGCCAATCAATCCGTGGTCCACAATATATCTGGCCGTCTGGATGCCGCCACCTAGGAAGGTGTCCGGCGCCACGCCGAGTCGTAAATTCTTCGACCGGGATAATTCACAGAGCTCCTGACCATCTGCCAGTTCAACTGCGATCATTTTCTCTGAGAAGACGTGCTTCCCATGTTCCAGGGCTTGTTTAATAATGCTGTAGTGGGCCTTGGGCGTCGTTAGATTCACAATCAACTGAATCATCGGGTCTGCCAAGATATCTGCGTAGCTCATCGCCTTGATGTGGTACTTCTCTGCCTTGGCCTGCATCTTCTCTGGATTCAGGTCCGAACAAGCAACCACGTTGGTCACGGCAAATTTATCTTGTAGCGACTGCAGATAAATATCGCTGATGACACCACATCCGACGACAGCAACGTTAATTTGCGCAATAGCCATTTAATCCCGCCTCTCATTTTTCTGGTTTCTCATATGTAACCGGTTACATTTAAATCATAACAAGTTTCTTGGAATTAAACAGGGGGTAATTCTGATAGAAGTAGCCCAAATTCACACTGGACGTGGCATTAGAATTTTAAAAAAATCGAAAATTATCGGCGGAATACATTCTCTAATCCGATCAACTGGGCACTTCCCTCCGCTTAGAAAAATAAGAGGCCTCTGCCCGGCATAACCGAACAGAAACCTCTTATTCCTCTAATGCTCAGGACTTAAACGTCTTGGTTCTCGCCTTTGCACCAAATGAGAGATAAACCTTTATTTAATTCATTGGGAAATTAAATAAAGGGGGTAAATAAATGGTAAGTTAAAGATACCATGAAAAATGAAAAAAATCTATCCATTTTATCATAGTTTTCTAATTTTTATTTTGTGTGACCCGCATCCGGATCGTGGAGGACCGTCTCTGGATGAACCAAGTTGCCTGGGTGTTGGACGACATCCCCTACCGAATGACCAGAGATGTTGATTAAACACGTCAGAACGAAGACGATAGCCACTGCAAATGTCAAGATACGCGTCCCCCAGCCCATCTTTTCACTGATTACGGAACCGTAAAAGTTCTTCTTAACCTTGGATGCAACATTGGTGGCATTGGGTTCCGCCGCTTGTAATTCATCCGTGACCTGCTTTTGGTAGGCATCAATATCGAAGGATTTCTGGTTTTCCTTCATTTGACGTTGGAAATGCTTCTTTTCCTTCTTCGTTTGCTCCTTGAACCACTTGGTGAACTCGCGGTAATGCTTAACCACACCAGCTGTGGCCCCAATTTCCTTCAACGTACCGTAGTGAATCCAAGCAACACGGTCACACAGAATCTCGACCTGCTTTAAAGAGTGACTGACGAAGACGATGGTTTTTCCTTCATCCTTGAATTCAGCGATCTTATCCACACACTTCTGGTAGAAGGTATCATCCCCAACGGACAACGCTTCATCAATGATCAAGATATCTGGGTTAACGTGCACGGCAATGGAGAATCCCAGCCGGGACTTCATCCCTGAAGAGTAACTTTTAACGGGTTGGTATAAGAAATCACCAATGTCAGCGAAACCAACGATATCATCCATCAAGGCATCGATTTCGGGATTCGTTAAGCCCTGCATCAGCGCCTTCAACCGAATGTTTTCCAATCCAGTCAGATTTCCCCGCAAACCGGCACCAATTGCAATAATTGAGGTGTCGCCGCGAACATCAACGACCCCGGTCGTTTGTGGGATGATCCCGGAAATGATGTTGGACAACGTGGACTTACCCGAACCGTTGACCCCAATCAGTCCCAAGGTTTCACCAGACTTAACCTCCAGCGAAATGCCCATTAGTGACCAGAAGTGTGGCACCTTTGACCCTCTCAGAGAGAAGAATGACCGCAATTTTTCGGCCTGACTCTTGTAGAGGTCATATTCCTTCGTGACATTTTGGACCTTAATTTTGTAAGAATTATCCATGAATTAAACTTCCTAACTCAGTTATTAACGATTTCTAGTAAGGCTCACCAGGTACTCGTGAGCTCAGTCTTGTGTATTATACCAAAAAACGAGCACCAGTGGGTAATTTCTCGTTGCCCTTACAAATTTCTTATAGCCTACGCTCAACTGGGTAGGGACGCCAACGCGCGGATTAGCTGATTCGAATGCTGTGTTGGATAAATAAAAAGAGCCATGCGTCAACCACGGCTCTTCCCTAACACTTACTGTAATGCCCGGGCATCGACCCAATACTTGGTCTTATTGCCACTGAACTGAATCCGATACCAAGTCGTCTTGTAGGCCGTCTTGACGCCCTTCGAATCTACCGTGACCTTGGTCCCCTTCTTGCTGCCACTCGGCCATTTATACGTTTCTTGGTCAAAGTGGGTCTTTTTAATATGATTATACATATGATATTTGCTGTACTTGCTGCTGAGCTTCTTGGTGCCACTCATCTTGGTATAAACCACGTAATCATACTGGGGACTTGCCGCAGCTTCAGTCGACGCGATCCAGTATTTCTTGGATCCCACCTTGATTCGGTACCAAGTCGTCTTGTAACCGTCCTGTGTCCGTACCGCTTGATTATCCGCCGTGTATGATTTCGCCGTTAACTTTTTGAGGGATCCCATTGCTTTAGCGAGATAAGGTGAATTAAAAACGTGGTTATAGTAACTGCCACTCATTCCACTATTCACTTTGACCGTTGCCAGCCCTTTGGTATATTTCACGGTTGGCAACGTTACCCCCTCTGCGTAAAGCCAGTACTTCTTAGCTGTACTCTTACTGGAGAAGCGAACCCGGTACCACGTCGTCTTCTTGCCCGACTTCGGATCGGTCTTCACCGCGCGCATATCTAAATAAGACAGTTGCCCCGTGTAATCATTTAGTTTGCTCCACGCCGTCTTGGTAATGTTGGCGCGCGTCCCTTTCACGTGATTGTACAGCACATAACTTGTATGCTTACTACTCAATCTCGCTGTTTGATTTCCGCTAGCACCGTAGTATGTAGCTTTGGCGTAAGTAACTGCGGGCGTCGTCGGTTTCGTCTTACTAGAACCCGAATCGCCAGAACTACTGGTACTGTCATCTAGCAGCGTATTCAGACTGTACTGGTCAATGATCTTAATTAGACTAGTCCCATAAGTGGGAGACGTCGCGTAAACGCCAGTCAGTGCGTTAGCCGCAGCTGAATAGGTCGATGCATTCTCCCGCCAAGAACCGCTGTAGATGGCTGGATTGTAGCTCGTCCCATTACGCAGAAGTTGCGCATTATCAGTCATCGAGGCCTTCGCGCTCGGATATTTACGAAAGTTAGCTGTCGTGTAATACAGTTGACCATTAGCATCATACTCAGCCGTCTTCATACTGACAGATTGCCCGTTGTAACTTCCCTTAACACCAAAATAGTTATTGGCTTGAGTCGTTAGGTCACTGGTACCCCAAGCGCTCTCTAAGGCCGCCTGAGCCATCATCACGGACGGATAGAGTTTGTATTGGTTAGCCACAGACACTACCGGACTCTTTAACTGGGTGATAAAACCTTGAGGATTAGTGGTCGCCGCATGACCAATGCTCCCAATGCTACTCAAGCCGACACCCACCACGAGTGTGACCAATAGCCATTTCTTTGTTCGCTTCATCTTACCAATTTCCCCCTTAAAATCGCTTCCAAGTTAAGAATAACATAACTTGAGGAGGTGCTTAAAGAAAAATTGATAAGATTTGCGTGTAAACCCAAGTTGGTTAGTCCAGTTGACTGGCAGCTGCTTCATCCAAAATCACGTGGACGTTTGGATGCGTCTGCAAGTAACTGGCCGGAACATCAGGGGTCACTGGGCCTTGGATCATGGCAGCAACTGCGGCAGCCTTGGCTTCGCCGTAAGCCACAATCAGAATTTGTTTGGCCTGTAAGATGGACCCAATTCCCATGGAATAAGCGTAACGAGGAACTTCTTCGGCGTCATCGAAGAACCGCGCGTTGGCCGCAATCGTTGAAGCTGTCAGCGCTACCTTGTGTGTCGTTGACTGTGGATCAGTCCCGGGTTCGTTGAATCCAATGTGGCCATTTTGACCCAGGCCAAGTAATTGTAAGTCAATTGGATTTTCTGCAATGATTTGATCGTATTGGTGCGTTGCCACCACCGCATCCGGATTAGAGCCATCTGGCACGTAAGAATTGGCAAATGGTTTTTGGTTAAACAAATGATGTTGCATGAAGTAGTGGTAGCTTTGCGGATGATCCGCGTTCAGTCCCACGTATTCGTCAAGATTGACGGACGTTAACTGGCTGAAGTCCAGGTCACTCGCCACAAGTTGTTCATAGATCGTTACGGGTGTGCTCCCAGTTGCCAGGCCCAAAACCTTGGCACCGTTGTCGATGGCTTGTTGGAACACGTTAAAACCTGCTTGACCCCCAGCTAGCTTGTCACTGACAATTTGGACATTCATGTTTGTTAATTGCTTCATTTCATTCAGTCTCCCTCTCTTAATGGTATAGCCCAATTATAAATGCTCTATACCAATTTTTCAAGTAAAACGCTCATTTTTTCCAACTTTTTTTGAAACTCACCATTCAATCTGTGAAACCCCAATCACTTACTCTCCTGCCCGACACCTATCAAACCGGATATCTAACCCATTAAGTCTTCCAGTTACGCAACAAAAAAGGATGTCCACTGCGTCTAACAGTGACCACCCTATTTCCGACGAACACCCCGTCGGTTGGCGCTTAACGTATTCTGTTGCTTTTTAAATTTATCAAACGTCGCATCCCGTTGCTTTTGATTTTTATGAGCATCGACCCGTTTCGTATACTTCATCATTTTCACCTCGTTTTCTCAAAGTTTTCATGAATGTACTATACAACGAAAGCACAGGTTACGCAAGAGAAATGCTCGCCTACCACCCGCTATTGCAAACCTAAGCGGTTAACGCCGCAAAAAAAAGACACCCCGCAATAGCGGAATGTCTTTAAAAAACTGATTTAATGACCTGAATTATTCAACAGTAACACTCTTCGCCAAGTTCCGTGGCTTGTCCACGTCAAGGCCCTTGTTTAAGCTGGTGTAGTACGCCAACAGTTGGGCTGGCACAACACTCAGTAATGGCATTAACATTTCGTCAACGTCCGGTAAGATCAGATCGTCCCCGTCAATGGCGAGGCCCTCACGAACAATGGTCAAAGTCTTAGCTCCCCGCGCCATAGTTTCTTGCAGGTTGCTCCGTGTCAGACCGGCCGTCTTGGCCTGCGTAATGAAGCCGATGACAGGCGTATCCTTTTCGATCAGCGCAATCGTCCCGTGTTTCAGTTCACCGGAGGCAAACCCTTCGGCTTGAACATAGGAGATTTCCTTCAGCTTCAAGGCAGCTTCCAGAGAAACTGCATGGTCGATTCCTCGGCCAATGTAGAAGGCCCGGTTAGACTGCATCAGGTAGTCGTTGGCGATTTTTTCCAACTTATCCTTTTCATCCACAATGGCCTGCATCCCAGTAGCGACCAAACCAAGCTGTTGACGAATGTTGAAGTCTTGTGCCACGATTTGACCCGTAACTTCACCGAGAGCCTTAGCCAAGATGGCTTCCAACGCGATTTGTGCGGTGTAGGCCTTGGTTGAAGCAACGGCGATTTCTGGGCCGGCATGGAGTAGCAACGTGTAGGTTGCTTCACGAGATAACGTGGAGTTCTGAACGTTTGTGATCGTCAAGCTTGGGTAGCCAGCGTCATTCACATTGACCAGAACTTCACGACTGTCGGCCGTTTCACCAGACTGAGTCAGGAAAATAAAGAATGGCTTCTCAGAAAGCATAGGTTGTTCGTAGGCAAATTCAGAAGAAACGTGAACTTCCGTTGGAATATGTGCCAATTTTTCGAAGAGCCGCTTTCCAACTAAGCCAGCATGATAACTAGTCCCAGCGCCCACGATGTACAGACGGTCAGCTTCTTCCATAGCCTTGATTAACTTATCATCGATCTGAGGAACACCGTGTTCTGACAGGTAAGTCTGTGCTAACTTACGCATAACGTTAGGTTGTTCGTCGACTTCCTTCAACATGTAGAAGGGATAAGTCCCCTTGTCAGCTGCGTCAGCATTCATATCGACATGGAATGGCTTCCGTTCTACAGGGTTTCCTTCAGCGTCTTGGATAGCCACTTTACCTGGTGTGATGGTCACAACTTCACCATCCATTAATTCCAAGAAATCATGGGTTTCCGTTAACATTGCCAATGCATCGGAGCAGACTACGTTAAAACCATCGCCCACACCGATCAATAGTGGACTCTTGTTCTTGGCAACAAATAGCGTATCGGGTTGTTCGCGGTCCATCATCAAGAAGGCGTATGAAGACCCTTTTAACAGACTCAACGTCTTCAGAAAGGCAGACTTAGCATCCAAATTATCTTCAATGGCAAATTTGTCGATCAATTGCACGACAACTTCGGTATCCGTTTGACTCTTGAAAGGCACATCACTCAAGTACTTAGCCTTCAAATCTTGGAAGTTATCGATCACACCGTTGTGAACCAGGTAGAAACGATCGTCGTTGGAGAAGTGTGGGTGAGCGTTGTCCACGCTAACTACACCATGAGTGGCCCAACGCGTATGACCGATCCCGGTTGATCCGTGAACGTCAGGCGTCACTTTAGAGCGCAATTCGGAGATCCGACCCTTGGTCTTAACCAAGTAATCCTTACCCTTCTGGTCATTTACGTAAATACCGGCTGAATCGTACCCCCGGTATTCCAGCTTCTCTAGTCCGTTCAGTAAGATTTTAACGGCATTGTCATTACCAGTAACACCAACAATTCCACACATAAGTTGTCTTCCTTTTCTCGACGCCAGTCCCAAGCAGCTGGGAGGGTCGGTTAATTTGATTGAGAAATGTATCTGTTTTCTTTAAAATTGGTATAGACTGAAACGCATTGAAAAACATTTCTGAATGACTATACTTTACAGTGTTTCTTAAGGGTTGTCAATTAAAAAACTCCAAACTGGTCTATCATAATATTTATAACTCGTTTTTCTGAAAAAGGCGCCTCGCCAACGTGGCAAGGTGCCCCCTTTCAACTGATTTTACAATTTCAATTCTTACGTTGTGTTCTCTGATTGCCCGATTGGGTAGCAAAAATAATTCGGAACGCTTGAACAAACATCAGAAGACACAGCGCGTTCTTCTGACTGGCCTTTGAGCCACGTCTCTCAGAGAGTTAGAGCAAGTCTAAAGAGCACTTTCTGGCTTTAGACATCCGCTCACCGCGTTTCAGTTCATTTGTACCTCCCGGTAAAACGTCGGCAATGCTCAAATTAAAACTTTTAGCCTAGATTTATTCCACGCCAGCTTCGGCGCGGACAACCTCGGCGATACGATCGACGTATGCCGCCACTGCATCTTCAGTTGGTGCTTCCGCCATCACCCGCAACAAAGGCTCAGTCCCAGAAGGCCGTACCAAGACACGACCGTCTCCGTTCATTTCCTTTTCAACGGTGGCAATGATGTCCTGAACCTTAGGGTTTTCTTGGGCTGCTTGCTTGTCGGCCACTTTAATATTGACCAACTTTTGTGGGTAAGTCGTAACATCGGCGGCCAATTCTGACAGTTTCTTGCCGGTAACCTTCAAAATATGGAGCAATTGTAGACTGGTCAACAGGCCATCACCGGTCGTGTTGAAGTCCAAGAATACCACGTGCCCGGATTGTTCACCACCCAGATTGTAGCCAGACTTACGCATTTCTTCCACCACGTAACGGTCCCCAACCTTCGTCTTGACCGACTTCAAGTTGTGGGCTTCCATAGCCTTGTACATGCCCAAGTTACTCATCACTGTGGTAACGATTGTGTCCTTCTTCAGACGCCCGTGTTCGGCCATATACTTCCCGCAAATATACATAATCTTATCGCCATCAACGATGTTCCCTTTTTCATCAACCGCAATGCAGCGGTCACCGTCGCCGTCAAAGGCCAACCCAATTTGGGCACCCTTTTCAACCACAAACTTTTGGAGTTGTTCTGGGTGAGTCGAGCCGACTTGGTCGTTAATGTTCAGACCATTGGGCGTCGTCGCAATCGTATCAAAGTCCAAGTTCAGATCGGCGTATAACCGAGAAACCAGCCCACTCGTAGCGCCGTTAGCGGAGTCCACGGCAATATGCAAACCTTCCAGATCGTCAGCAATCGTTTGTTCCAGGAACTGAATGTACTTTTGGCTACCTTCGGAGTAATCCTCGACCGTACCTAAGCCGTCAGTCGCTGGCCGTGGTTGGTCATCACTAGGGGCATCCAACAAGGCTTCGATTTCTTCTTCCATCTCGTCAGATAACTTGTACCCATCGTTCCCAAAATACTTGATCCCATTGTATTCAACGGGATTGTGGGACGCCGTGATCATAACCCCGGCTGCGGCACCTTGCGTACGGACCAAGTAAGCCACGGCTGGCGTAGAGATGACGCCTAAACGTAGGACTTCGATCCCGACTGACAAGAGTCCAGAAACCAACGCGTTTTCCAGCAATTGGCCGGAGATCCGCGTGTCACGAGCAACGAGAACTTGCGGATGCTTATTCTCACTATTCGCGTGTTGGGTCAAAACATAACCACCATACCGGCCAACTTTAAAAGCCAACTCTGGGGTCAATTCTTGGTTAGCGACGCCCCGAACGCCATCGGTTCCAAAATACTTCATCGTTATATTCCTCATTTCTCAAACATTTTTTAATTTGCTGTGGCCTTGATCGTCACCTTAATGGTGGAAGGATCAAATGCCGTTACATTATTATCACTCGTGTCGAGTGTGACCGTCTTTGTTGTATTATTCTTAACGTCACTGACATCGACATCGACTGCCACGTTATCTAAGCCTTTTAGCTGCGAGGCACTCCCATACGCAGTAACTTTGGTTACGTTACTGGTTAGTTTATACGTCGTTCCGGACGACCCATTCTTCGCATTCAGGTCCAAAGCGACCTTCTTGCTCTCGCCATCCGAGGTGATCGGTAGATTTACGGTAGTCGTCGATGGGGTCAAAATGACATTGACCGTCTTGCCGCTGCTATCCAAAGCTTCGATCACGGCCTGGCTATTCACGGTCTTCTTTGAATTCTGTGGTACCGTTAGCTGAGCCGTCACCTGTTTGATCCGTGAAATCTCGTTGGCCGCCCCAGTTGCCTTAACACTGGTAACATCGGAGGTCGCCTTACCGGCAGAGTACCCCGCCGCAATGTTTTGACTATTGTAGCGAACCTTCACAGGGAAGGATACCGTCTTTCTTGGTTCAATATCCACTGTGATTTTTGCCGGTGAGATACTCGACTCAATCTCGTGGTTCAGGCCCTCTTGATGCAGGGTGACTCGATGTTTACCAACACCCAGATCACTCAAGGCCGCATAGACCTTGAAGTTCTGTGTGTTGGCCGTCGTGGTCACTAACGCCAGCGGCCCCCGCAAGGTCACCTTGACCTTCTGTGGGTACCCCGTCACGAAGTACTTATTGCTGTTGACGTTGAGTTGTAAAGGGACCGAAACAGTCATCGTCTTCGTGGCTGTCAGTGACGTATTCGTATTGGAAGTCGTTGACTGTGAATTGGTGGATGACTTCGTACTGTTCACATAGAAAAACAACAGAATGGCTAAAATGAGGGCGAGAATACGGTATAGCCACGTTGTGTAACGCTCGTTTTTCATCGGCGCCGCCCCCCTCTGAAGCGTTCATCGAACCAATCCAACGCCTTGACTAAGACGTTGCCATTATTAGCCGCTTCTTCATTAACTAATTCATCGCGCAAGAACTTCAAGTAATCGGCCTGTGTTAAGCCCCTTAAGAGCTCGTTGTTCTTGGTAATAGAAACCTCACCCGTCTCTTCTGAGATGACGATGGTCAACGCATCCGTCACTTCAGAGATCCCAACAGCTGCCCGGTGACGTGTCCCCAATTCTTTCGGAATCAGGTTACTTTCAGACAGTGGTAGGTAAGCTGCAGCCACGGCGATGCGGTTATCTCGAATAATGACTGCCCCATCATGCAGTGGCGTGTTGGGGATAAAAATATTAATCAGCAATTCGCCAGTCAGCTCCGCATCCAAGTCAATTCCCGTCTCAATGTAATCTTCGAGACCAGTATCGCGTTGAATGGTCATTAACGCCCCAATTCGCCGCTTTGACATGTACTGGATGGCTTTGTCCAAGCCTTCGATCATGTGATTGGCCGCCTCATTTTCATGACGGATCCGCACAAACAAAGACCCCCGGCCCAGATGTTCCAGCCCACGCCGAATTTCAGGCTGGAAGATAATGATGATGGCGATGACCCCCCAGTTGATAACCTGATCGACCAGCCACGAAACCGTGTTGAGGCCGAGGTACGCACTGACGAACTTCACCAGTAGAATTAAAATGACGCCCCGGAAGAGCTGGATTGCCTTGGTTCCCCGTAACATCACGATTAATTCATAAATGACAAACCAGACGACAAGAATGTCGAGTAGGTTGACTAGATTCCCTATTGTAAGGAGATTGCCCCAATTCAGGTTCATGACTTTCCCTCCAAATTGAATTCAGATTTCATTATAGCACGGCCCCGCTTACATTTCGCCCTGAATCCTCAGAAACGCCGGAATTCACCGGTCATTGGTCACAGAATTTACAGAAACGTTAAGCTCTACTTAAATCGACAATTTCTAGAAAATATTCCATTAAAGTTCTGGTAAACTAGAAGTCATATTCTGTTCGTTTTCAGCGTAAAGGCTGTAGAATAAAGATAAACATTTGGAGAAAGGATTGGTGATGGCAGATGAATCGGCGGGCCCGGTGGGAAATTAGAATATTCTTCGTAGCATGGCTGATTTTCCTGTATTTCCGCGCCAAGGATCCCTTTTCCTTTCTGGTGCTGAATACCTTTCTGGGATATATTCCGATCGAGCTGAGCTTTCATCTGGGGAAGACCCGGCCCAAGAGTGCCTGGCTGTTTTGGCCGTTGTTGCTCCTGTGGCTCCTATTCTACCCCAATGCGCCGTACCTGCTGACTGACTTGTTTCACTTGTCACTCCTACAACCGTACGCCTTAAGTGGTCTGTTACGAGTCACACCACACCTGTGGATCTACTTCACCTACATGATTGTCAGTGCCATGAGCTGTACGCTATTGGGATTCTGGAGTCTCAACTACGTCAGCCAGGTCATCAGCCAACGCATTGCCAAGGGTAACGGAATGGCTCGCATTATCATTGTGATCATTCTGACTTTCCTAACGTCGGTGGGCCTCTATATTGGCCGTTTCTTACGTATCCACACCATTTACCTCTTCATCAATCCGGAGCAATTTATCCGTCCCATCATGGACATGTGGACCAGCAACATGTGGGTATTCGTGGGATTACTGACATTCATTCAGTTATTCTGCTACTGGCTTCTGTACGTGATTATGCATAATACGGCGGAAAGTGAATTACCCGATTAAAGGTTAGATAGTGAAATTTGACCAGTGCGTAAGGTACCGTTAGTCCCTGAGCATTTACGGCCATAAGCGTCGGCTTGGTGGAACCGAGCGGGTGCTTACGGGGGTTAGGTGGCGGCTTTCAGGTGAGCTGGAAGCCCGTCCTTTGGCTGGAGGCTCCCCACAGCAGCGGAATCCCTGGCCACCGGAGTGCGACCATTGCCACTAATTTAGCGGTGACAATTCCTACAGTCGCAAGAGTAGGACGAGTATTTCGCCTTTCAACCTTCAGTAAATACACAAAAGGCTACGTTCCATCATGCAAAAGCATGGGAAACGCAGCCTTTTTTTGCAGAATCCATGCAAGCCTCAGCTGAACAGTCAAATTTAAAAGTTGAAAACAAATTAGCCAGAGATGGTCGGGTCTATTACCAGCCTTCAGGGAGGTAGAGGTAGATTACTCGCCTTCCTCATCACTCAAAGACATCACCAATACGTTTTCCGCGTAATTGACGTACTGTCGCAAATGCGTGGCCTTGGTCCAGGTGATGTTTCCAGCCTCTAGTAGCGTCTGAATTCCAGTCCGCTCGGCACCTAACGCCCGCACCCGCAACTTATTAATCTGATGTTGATAATCATCGTTGCGGTGCGGCAACGTTGCTGCTTTGGCCCGTTCGATACGGTTACGGTACTGGACGATCAGGTGGTAAACGGCCTGGTTGTCGAACTGGGTCTCATCAATATCCGTCCGCGATAGATACTCGGACAATGCCTTGATGGCCGCCTTAGCCGTCTCACGCTCAATCAGATTATTCTCCGCGTGTAAACGATCGGTATCTTCGGAATGTAGCCAGTAAGCCGCATCCCGCCACAAGTGTTTGAAAAACCGTCGCCAATAGTTAATCACGCCCGGCATCGTGTGCCCAGAGACCTGCGTCAAGCGGCCCTCCAGATTTTCAATCCGCCGCAAGGCACCGACATAACTGGTTTGGGTGATTTTTTCACCCTGACGCAGTTCTTTTAACGTAGCGCGTTCACCATCAATTGTCACTTGACGCAATTTGATCTCATCATCCAATACCTTTTGCATCACGGTATCAGCACGATAACTCATTTCTAACCGGCGAATGATGAATTGGTAGTCGAGAATCAAGTCGTAAGCTGCCCGTTGATTATTGGGCCGCCGCAGTTCTTCAATCTTGGAAATGGCCAAACGCATGATATAAGCACGCGCCTCTTCCTCACTAATCTGTCGGACGGGTTCTTCTGGGAATTCCTCTTCCTCTTCATCATCGTCTAAATTAATATCATTAGCAATGTCATCGCTAGCACTTGCCCGCGTTTGCAAGGGCTGTTTGTCCGTAGAAATCAACGGCAACATAATTGTCGCCGCAATCAGACTGATAATAATCACCCCAGATGCCACGAAGAGCATCAACGCCCGTGCTGGAAAGGCGGCACCACTGGCAATCACCGTTGGGACGGACAGAACACCAGCCATCGTCACAGCTCCCCGTACGCCAGAGAGTCCAGAGAGAAGGGCTGTCCGGAACCCAGGCCGCTCGTCGCTATGGTTGCGACTCAGGCGTTGGAACAGGATGTACCCGTACGTCCACAACGTCCGAATCACGACCAGAACCACCCACGCCATGAAGGCGAAGAACAGGGCCTGCCAGGTGTTGAACTGACCACCCTTGATGACCTGTGAAGTTGCCACTGGGAGTTCGATCCCCAGAATCACAAACACAATCCCATTTAATGAGTAGATAATAATATCCCAAACTTTTTCGGTCACGAGCTTTAATTCTGGCGAATCCTCCACAATTCGGCTCTCCCGAGCGTGGAAAAGCACACCGGCCGTCACAACAGCGATAACGCCGGATGCATGGGTAATTTCTTCGGTGACTAAGTAAATCACAAACGGTGTAGCAATTTGCAGCACCGTGTTAAAAATCACGTCATCAATTCCTTGCCGCCGTAAGATGTCCATCAACAACTGGATGGCGGTCATAAAGATCAGACCAGATAAGAAACCGATAATACTGATGTAAACGAAGTCACCCACAGCTGTCCCGATCGAAAATACACCGGTCACCGTTGCCGCAATCGCGTATTTAAAGGCAATCAGGCCACTGGCATCGTTGATCAGACTTTCCCCGCTGACCAAATGCATCAGACTAGCTGGCAACTTAACCTGTTTCGAGATCGATTGCACGGCCACCGGATCGGTTGGCGACAAGATGGCTGCCAACGCGAATGCCACAGTCAACGGCATCTTGGGAATCAGCTCATAGATCAGGAATCCACCCAACAGCGTGGTCAGAAAGACCAGCCAGATGGCATTCCCGAAAATTGGCCCCCGCAACCGCCACAACTCTCGCTTGGGAAAGCGGCGACCATCATTATATAGCAGTGGTGCAATAAACAGGAGTAAAAACCAATCAGTCTCAAGTGGCACTTCAAATTGCCAGACCAATGCAACCACGAGGCCGAGCGCAATCTGAATCAAGCTGACTGGAATAAACGTGAGGTAGTGACTGATAATATTCGAAAATAGGACCAGGACAATTAACAAAATCACTGCTTCGACTATAGGCACATAAGGTTCCCCCTTCTTTAGTTAGACTTGCTTCGGTTCTTCACCAATGATCCGTACTTCAGTTTCAAGGTGAACTTGGTCTTCTTTCCAGATAACTTCTTGAATATGGTGAATAAGTTCTAGGTAATCGGTCGCCGTCGCGTGGTCAATGTTGACAATGAAGCCCGCATGCTTCGTTGAGACCTGCGCGCCACCCCACTTGAGGCCTTGTAACCCGGCTGCTTGAATTAATCGTCCGGTATAGTGGCCCTCAGGTCGTTTGAAGACACTCCCACACGAAGGCAAATCTAAGGGCTGTTTAGCAGCCCGTCGCGCATTTAAATCATCCATTGTGGCTTGAATGGCTGTGCCATCCCCAGGCTTCAGGGTGAATGTTGCTGTCAAAATAATATCATTGTAGTCTTGAACTGAACTGTGACGGTAACCAAAGTCAAGCTCCTGTGCGTTCAACGTTCGGATGTCTCCAGCTGGTGTCAACACTTCAGCAGCAGTCACCACCTGACTGATTTCACCACCGTAAGCACCAGCATTCATGAAGACCGCGCCACCAATGCTACCAGGAATGCCAGCAGCAAATTCAGTACCAGTCAGTGCATGAGCTTGTGCAACCTGGGTCGTCTTGATCATGGCTGCCCCGGCCTCAGCGATAACCGTGTTGTCGGTGACCGTAATCCGATTCATCCGAGTTAAAATCATCACTAACCCATGGATACCACCATCCCGCACAATGAGGTTGCTAGCATTTCCCACGACCGTTACCGGAATATTTTCTTGATTGGCATAGGCTAAAAGTGATTTAGTCTCTTGCACATTGGTCGGAAAGGCCAGATAATCCGCTGGCCCACCAGTCTTCGTGTGCGTATAGTGAGCCAAGGGTTCATTCCGCAAAATTTCAATCGCTGGAAATGCCGCTGTAATCTCTTCCATCATCATCAAATTCCCTTCGTTTCTCAAAAGTTTGTAATCCATTTGACCCGTCAATGGTCAAACAAACAACAGTCATAGTTTTATTTTACCATGGAACCCCCTGCGACCGCACGCCGTGTGCACTGATTCACAGAAAATGTCATGAGAAATGTATTTTTTGTGTGCTTACTGAAAATTGTATCGGCCAAAATAGTATCCAAGTGTCACGCAATCCTGCTTCTCCATTTTATATGCTGTAATTTCAAATAGCGTTCACTAAAAAAGGAAGCCCGCTTCTCAGGCCGCAGGCGGTCCCCACAGACGCCGGAATCTCTGGCAGCTGCAGGTGGTAATTTTCAACTAATTTTGTGGATTAAATCTCTGTGTGGGCGAAACGACACGCTATGATGGCACCATCTGGTATACTGAGAAGTAGCAGTGGAGGTGCACAGATGAAATTTATTTCATGGAACGTCAACGGCCTACGGGCTATTGTAAAAAAAGGATTTGTCGATACATTTAAGGAAATGGACGCCGACTTCTTTGGCATCCAAGAAACCAAGTTGCAGGAAGGGCAGATTGATCTCGACCTGCCTGGCTACTACCAGTACTGGAACTACGCCGAACGCAAGGGTTATTCCGGAACGGCTCTATTTACCAAACACAAGCCGTTAGCTGTCATCTATGGCATCGAGTCGCCGGACTTCGATCATGAGGGTCGGACAATCACATTGGAATATCCCGATTTTTACGTGCTGACCTGCTACACACCGAACTCCGGGAGTGGCCTCAAGCGACTCGACTTTCGGATGGGCTGGGAAACCGCCTTTCTTGCTTTCGTGAACCGGTTGAACGCTAAGAAGCCTGTCATCTTCTGTGGTGATCTGAACGTCGCACACACGGAAATTGACCTGAAGAATCCTAAAACCAATCACAAGAATGCCGGGTTTACTGATGACGAACGGGAAGCCTTCACGGCCCTCCTCGCCGCTGGTTACACCGATACTTTCCGTTACTTCAATCCGGATGCTACCGAACGTTACTCCTGGTGGAGCTACCGATTCCACGCCCGCGACAACAACGCCGGGTGGCGGATTGATTATTTTGTCACCAGTGAACGCTTGCAAGATCACTTAAAAGACGCTAAAATACTAGACCAAGTTATGGGTTCCGACCACTGTCCGGTGGAACTTGACATTGACGGGTTGACCGTCTAAATTCACTCTGAAGGGATGATACACTTTTGAATTTCGTTGCTATGGACTTTGAAACGGCCAGTGGCAAACGCTACAGTGCTTGTTCACTTGCATTAACCATCGTGCGGGACAGCCAGGTCGTTGATGAATTCTACTCACTGATCAAGCCCGATACTGACTTCTTCTGGCGGAACGTTCAGATTCACGGGATTCACGAACGCGACGTGGCTAATGCCCCCGCCTTCCCCGAAGTCTGGGAGCATGTCGCCCCCTTCTTCCAGCGTGATCGGTTGGTAATTGCTCACAATGCGCCGTTTGACAATGGTGTTTTGCGCAGCACCTTGGAACACTACAGCTTGCAGACGCCGCGTTACCTGACGTTGGACACGGTTAAGACTAGCCGGAAGTTTTTCCCAGAGTTTCCTAATCACAAACTGAATACAGTCTGTGACGAGCTGGGCATCGACCTCCATCACCATCACAACGCGCTGGACGATAGCTTGGCCTGTGCCAATATCTTGTTGTACGAGGCCAACCACTTCGGTACGCAACCGTTGAAGAACTTTGTGACGGTAAATGCCTAACGCTTATACATTGTGTTCCCAAGAGCACACTAAATTTACCAAATATTATAACTAATGTAAAAAACGTCTGGGACAATCTCCCAGACGTTTTTGCTCTCCAAAACCATATTGCTGAAACGTGTTCGCAAAGGCACCCCGTTCCGCTTAACCCCAATAAGGAAAAAAAACAAGTTCGGGATTTTATCCTTATTGACGTTAATGCTCGCTGGCTACCGCCCTTGCTCACACTCTTTTTAACCGATCTGATAGACCATTTCAACGGCCTGAACATTCTCACCGTCATCATCGGTCACCGTCTCCGGTGGTGTTTGGGTACGGACAAAGCCCATCTTCTCGTAGAGCTTCACAGCAGGAACATTTCGCGTTTGCACGATCAATCCGATGGCTTGGAGATCGCTCGCCGTATCTGCCCAGTAGAGGGCCTCGTCAACTAATGCCGTCCCGATGCCTAGGTGCCAATATGTCTTCTCAACAGCGATACCCAACTCACCCACGTTACCTTGAGGTGTCGGTGAAATCGACAGGACCCCCAGTAGCTGATCGCCCAGACTTGCCACCAGCAAGAGATGCACCGGACTCATCTCGATCTGGTCAAACTGGTCAGCTTCCTGAGCTGCGCTGATGGGATCGTCCGCATCCGCTAGACTAAAGGTGTCACTCTCTTGTTGTAAACGTTCCAGCAATGCTAGCAAAGCCTTGGCGTCAGTTGCATTCGGCAAGCGAATGGCCACTTCATCACTCATTGGTGCCGTCCTCCAGTTGTTTCACTAATTTTTCAAAATGCGTACCGCGGGGTTCGAAGCGCAACGTCCGCTGATTTTCACCAGCCTCATCGTCTCGCTTGAACACGATGCGCAGATAGTTCTCAGGGAGTTCATCCGCAATGAATTTCGACCACTCGACCACATTGACCCCGTCGCCATTGAAATACTCATCGAGTCCCAGCTCGTCGCCACCGCCCTCTTCCAAACGATAGACGTCCATGTGGTAGAGTGGGATCCGCCCACCCTGGTACTCGCGAATGATGGTAAACGTTGGGCTCTTCACGTGACGCGTGATTCCCAGACCAGCAGCCAATCCCTTGGTAAAGGTCGTCTTACCAGCACCGAGATCCCCATCGAGTAAAATGACATCGCGCGGTTGTAAGTCCGGTGCCAAGTGTTGCCCAAGAGCCATCGTGGCTTCAGGACTTGTGACCGTTACTTCATACATTGTCTCTTTCCCCTTTTGCTTTAACCTAAATTTGATCAGTCATGGACCAATAGTCGCCCCTAAACCTCGGCAGCGACTCACCTTACAAATAATACCCGGACTGCTGAAAAATAGCAATCCGGGTACCTTGTCGTCGATATAATTAAATGGTCTTAACGATTACCTATTCCAGTGATTGTGCTGCCGTGATGATGGCTACCTTGTAGACATCCTCTTCGTCACAACCCCGTGATAAATCAGAAACTGGCTTGTTCAGGCCTTGCAGGATTGGTCCAATGGCTTCAAAACCACCGAAACGTTGGGCAATCTTGTAGCCAATGTTCCCGGATTGTAATTCTGGGAAGACAAAGACGTTGGCGTGACCTGCAACCTTGGAGTCTGGGGCCTTTTGCGCTGCCACGCTTGGAACAAAGGATGCATCGAATTGTAATTCCCCATCAACAGCCAAGTCTGGCGCTGTTTCGTGCGCAATCTTCGTGGCCTCTTGCACCTTGGTAACCATGTCACCCTTAGCCGAGCCCTTGGTGGAGAAGCTTAGCAAAGCAACTTTAGGATCGATGTCAAAGACTTTAGCGGTATGCGCACTTTCGATAGCCACTTCGGCCATCCCCGGTGCATCGAGTTCAATGTTGATCGCACAGTCAGCGAAGACGTATCGTTCCTCACCCTTTTGCATGATGAAGGCCCCACTGATGCGCTTAACACCTGGCTTAGTCTTGATAATTTGTAAGGCAGGCCGAACGGTATCCCCGGTAGCGTGAATCGCCCCGGACACCATCCCATCTGCTTGGCCCATGTAAACCATCATGGTCCCGATATAGTTAGGATCTTCCAACATTTTTGCGGCTTGTTCTGGCGTGTTCTTACCCTTCCGCCGTTCAACTAAAGCGTCAAGCATTGCCTGATGCTGGTCTGCTGGAATCGTTGCTGGGTCTAAAATCGTCAAAGGTTCCAAATCAATGGCGTTGTTGGTTGCCGTCGCTTGGATCTCACTCTGCTTACCTAAAACGACGGATTTAATCAGACCGTCAGCGGCCAAACGACTCGCTGCGCCTAACACCCGAACGTCCGCGCCTTCTGGAAATACAATGGTTTTGTTTTGTCCGTTGATCTTTTGTTTAAGACTATCAAAAAGTTCCATAGATGATGACCTCCATAAAATATCCCACGAATCAATTCTGTGCCTATGCTTGTTGGTTGGTTGTGGTGTTGGGCCCCTCGTCAGCGGTCACGTGTTCAGGCAACTGCCAGTCGATGGGCGTCTCACCCAATGATGTTAATGCGATGTTGGTCTTGGAAAATGGCTTGGAACCGAAGAATCCTCGGTAAGCTGATAAGGGACTGGGATGCGGTGCTTGCAAAACAATATTGGTCTTGGTATCGATCAACTTGATCTTGGAACGGGCCGCCCCACCCCACAGAATGAAGACGACCGGTTCCGGCCGCTCGGACAGCTTGGAAATCGCCGCATCAGTCAACCGTTCCCAGCCGTGACCCTGATGAGAAAAAGCTTTGCCATACCGCACGGTCAGCACGGAATTCAAGAGGAGCACACCTTGTTTGGCCCACTTCTCTAGGTACCCGTGATTTACCGGCGGAATGCCTAAGTCATCCTGCAGTTCCTTATAAATATTCTGTAACGATGGTGGCAACGGCGTCCCTGGTAAGACCGAGAAACTACAACCGTGCGCCTGTCCGGGATTATGGTAAGGGTCTTGCCCTAAAATAACCACCTTGACCTTGCTGAACGGCGTCCACTCGAACGCAGTAAAGATATGATACATGTCCGGATAGATCTCGTAATGCTGGTACTCCGAGACTAAGAACTGACGTAATTGTTGATAATATTCCTGTTCAAACTCGGGCTCCAGAACCGGCCACCAATCATTATGAATAAACGGTTTCATTCCCAACACCTCACGCTTTTATTCTATCATAACCACGCGGTAAATGATATTGTCGAACGTGACCGACAAAACATGTTAGAATGAGAATAACTAAAATTAAAGAGCTAATGCCGGTGTTGAATAGCACACTGGTTAGCCCAAATATCCTGTGATGCTGTGGCCGGACCTCCAGAGTCAAACCTGATTCGAACCTCCGAGAACCGAGTTTCAAGGATAATCCGCTTCAATTACTGTCATTTACTCACTAAAGTCGCTATAATTTTGCCAAAAGGAGGTTCCTATGCGTAAACTTTATCTTAATCAAGCCGCTCTGTCGGCAAAGGCTACCACGGTCATTCGTGACGAGGATAATGCGTCGCGCTACCTCCTCGTTGGAAAGTGGGGGCTGCGGGCAGATGTGTTGTCCGTTTATACGATTAGCGGGGCATTAGAAGCCGAGGTCAAGCAAGAAACTTTGGGATTGTTGCCCAAATTCCGGTTACTCTACCACCGACAGATGGTTGGACGGGTCAGTAAAACACTTGGTGTCATTCGTGAGGTGCTCTTCGTCCGTGGACTTAATTGGGTCATCATGGGCAATATCAACAGCGGCCACTTTACGATCACCCATGGCCGGGAAAGTATTGCCAGCATCGATCGGGTCAGTCAATCCGGTGGTGGAACGATTGCATTGACGGTGGATCAACAGGACCACGAAGCGTTGGTCATCTGTCTCGCATCGATTCTCGATCGTTGGGGTAAGAAGTCCCAAGGCGCCGCATTACCGGTCAAACCAGTGTGGGCGCCCCACGCCTTACCAACTGGCGGTGTAACGCCCTTTGTTGACGAACCGAAAAAAGCTAACCTTCAGGACCATTCGCAGGATTAACCGACAAAAGATCTGGAACAATATCTGAGGTTTACGCCAGGATATTGTTCCAGATCTTTTTAGATTTTCAAATTCATCTATTCTGCAATAACCAATTTTTTATTGGCGGTCACGTACTTGCCGTTAGTTAGTACGAAACGCGTGGTCTGCCGATACTTCACAATTTTCTTCACCTTGAGGACCTGGCCCTTCCGGTAGTGGACCGATTTGCCAGTCAATGCGGCTTTGCCGTAACCATTAATCCCCTTGGCATTGATCACCTTGATCTTCGCTTGTTTCTTCGCATAGTAGACTGAGCTCACATAAGTCTTCTTGGCCGTGATGTAACCGGTCTTCCCCGCCGTCTTGCTGTGATGATTGACATCGCGGACCTTATAACGTTTGTTGCCAGCCTTGGAAGTCACGTAACCCGTCACGACGAACATCGGTCGCTGAGTTCGTGACTTCTTTGTGTAATACATCTGACGAGAGTTATCACTGAAGTTCTTGGTCCGATACAGACCAATCTTCTTGGTTGCATAAACGACACCCCTCATGGGTACGACCGTCGCGCCACCCCCACCAGTCACCAAGTCCGGTTCATAGTGAAAGGTCACTGTCTGTGCGGATTTGGAGAACGTCCCACTGACTTGCCCCTCGGTCTTGGCTAGCTTGTAGCCATCAAAGGTCATTTGTTCAGCTGTATACGCTGCTCCTAACTTACCAGATAACGTCTGATCGTCGGCGAGCGACTTGCCTTGTTCGTCTAGATAACGCACGGTGACGGGTGCCGCTGTGTCATCCGGGGTCACTGGCGGCAGAATGACCCGATCAACCGGTTCCCATACATAGGTCTCGACCGTTGTCGGACGATCGCCACCGGTCATATATTGTGCAGTAATAGCATCTCCCGTAGCAAATTTCTCGCCTAGGGGATTCTGCGTCGTACCACTCTCAACCGCTTGCCAGAGTCCCGTATACTGTTCGTCAGCCTTAGCATTTCTCAGAGCAGTGCCATTCCCTCTAAAGAGCGTCGCCGGACCCAATGTCAGCTCAGACAAATTATTGGCGTTGGCGAACATATAACTCGAACTAAAGCTGGCTGGTGGCGCGAACTTTGGTAGCTTCACGGTCTGAATGCCAGATGATCCAAAGACAAACATCGCACTTGCAAGGTTTGCAAATGTGCCAGCTGCGAAGTCAACGCTGGTCAACGCGTTGTCACCATTGAACATTGAGGTCATCGACTTTACTTGACTCGTGTCGAACTGACTAACGTCTACCTGGCTTAGTTGTGATTGCCCATAAAACAGCCAGTCCAGGCTGGTCACGTGAGATGTGTCGAAGCTACTTAAATCCAAAGAAGTGACCTGTCCATCAAAATTATTCACCGCAAACATACCCGAAATATTAGTTGATTGACTCGTATCGAGGCGATTCAAATTCTTGTAAGCGGTAACATTCCTAAATTGCCGAAATAAATTGATTGCGTTCTTGGGGGCAACTACCTTACCATCTAGGACCACACTAGTCACCAAATCGGCCGCAGATTGTGTCGTGGCGGCAGTTGGCGTACCACCCTGTGCGAGAACAATTTGGGTTGCCATCTGACCAGCATTCGCAATCAAGTTCTCTGGTTCTCCCATTTGGCCTGCACCCAAGTGAAGGGTTCCATCGGCAGTCAACGTCCAAGTGACCGTGCCGTATTGACCATTGGCTAGACTGTCTGCTTTCACGGTTGCAGCCTGAGCGACGGGAGCCGTTGTCCCCGTTGTCAGAAGACTAAGTGGCTGACCAACACCTAAAGCAAGGGCAACTAATAAAACGCTAACTGACTTTTTCACGATAGTTCCTCCTCTCCGTTGGGTAGACAATGATGTGCTATCAATTTCGAGCTGCAAAGCATTCATTCAATAAACCATTTAATCAAATATATAATATCATATTTTTAAAGTTATTCAAACAATTAGGTCTTACTATCTTTTACTTGTGAAATTCATTCAGCCAATCAGTAGTGAGCGCTTCATTTACATGCTTTAATAGACAGCGTAACTATTCACAAGTTGTTTCAAATAAAAGAAGGCTACTCGCCAGTAGCCTCAGAAAATAATAATCATTGTGAAATCACTAGCTTTTTATTAGCGGTTACATATTGGCCGTTTGTTAGAACAAATCGCGTCGTTTGCCGGTATTTAACAATCTTTTTCACGCGTAGTTGCTGACCTTGACGATAGTGCTGTTGCTTGCCTTTAAGCGACTTTTGACGATAACCATTGACACCTCTAGGATTGATCACACGAACTTTAGCTTGCTTCTTCGCGTAATAGACTGGGACAATATAGTGCCGGTTGGCCGTAATATAGCCCACTTTGCCAGCCGTCTTAGAGCGATGATTAACATCGCGAACCTTATACCGCAGATTACCCTGCTTGCTGGTTGCAAATCCAGTCACAACGAACATCGGCCGGGCATGGCGCTTTTGCTTGGCATACCAGTGCTGACGGGCCGTCGTACTGAAGGTCTTGTGACGATACATCCCCACCTTCTTCGTCGCGTAAACCACGGTAGCCAGTGGTGCAATGCCATCCCCATCTCCACCGGTCACGAGATCGGGCACGTAATGGAAGCGGACGCGTTGGGGCGTCGTTTTAAAGGTCCCTACTGGTTCGCCGACAGTCCGAGTCAGTTTGTACCCGGAAAAATTCAGCGAGGTAGCTTGATACGTTGCGCCAAGTTCGCCTGTTAAGTTCACGTCATCCGCCAAGCGTTGCCCTCGCTCATCCAAATACTGGACCGTTACCGGCTGGGAGTCTTCAACCGGCGGCGTTATCGGTGGTGGCGTCACGGGAGGGGGTGTAACAGGTGGCAGCACCCGATTGACCGGTTCCCAGACGTACGTATCCGGCTCAGTCAGTACCAACGTGGGATCTCGCTTGCCAATTTCATAACCAGTATTAAACTTTTCTCCAAGTGGATTCGTGATGGTCCCCTCGCCGACAATTTGCCACTTACCGGTATAGGTCTCGTTCTTAGGTGGATTAGTCGCGTTGTAGAATTTCCCCTGTTGTGCACGAGGTCCCAAGGTTAACTGCCGCAGATTCCTGGAGTCATACAAGACAGAAGCAGCATTATTCTGAGGGTCAAACACCGGGAGATTCAAGACCTCAACACCCGCATTCGCAATCATCTGAGCCGAACTGGTCATCGCTGCAAATGTCGCCTTCTTAAAATCAATAAACTTTAACGATTGGGTGCTCAACAACATCACGTTGGCTGCCGTCACCTTGTCCGTGATAAAGTTTGAAACATCCAGCTCTTGTAGCTGGTAATTGGAGGCAAACATTCCGGCCATGTTCGTTGCTTGACGCGTGTCAAATTTGGAAACATCCATCGTCGTCACCTGAAAATTAGACGAAAACATATAACTCATGTTAGTCGTACGACTGGTATTGAGACGGGGTAGCCCTACATACGTCTTGACCCTCTTCAACCGCGCAAACGTGTTACTTGCGTCTACTGCCGCGAAAACCTCATCGTCAAAAATAACGCGTGTAATCAACTCTGCCATGTTGTCAAGATCATTGAGTAATAAATTGGAACTATTGTAATAAGCACGGGCTACCGCTTGTAACAGTTGTCCCCGCCCAGAATCACCAGGTGTTCCCTCGTACTCTGGGAACTTTCCGGCTCCTAAGTGTAAGTCACCCCCATCAGTGAGATAAAAATTGACCGTACCAAATTTTCCTTGCGTCAAAATGGTCGTGCTGTCAGTTCCTTCATGATTAATCTTATTTATAGCTCTTCCCCGACTCGTGTTAGACTCGGCAAACGCTGACTGGCTTGGGATTGTAGTAGCCAGAATTGGCGTACCCGTTCCCAATAGTAATCCCATCACTAACAACATCGTTAGGTGCCGCATTGTTGTTCCTCCTTAACTTTTTCCCAATGGTGGTGGTCTTGTTAAACTTTCTGATTGCAGGATAGCATGGGCCATATTCAGCGGACAAGCAACGTCTACTGGGGGATGCAAATCTCGAAGAAAACAATAAAAAAGCTGCAGAATCGTACTCTGCAGCCTTCATTTCCTACTCAGCGATGACCAATTTTTTGTTGGCAGTGACATACTTGCCGCTAATTAACTGGAAACGCGTCGTTTTATTGAATTTCACAATCTTTCGAATTTTGAGTTTTTTTTCGTACTTGTAGGGAATCCTTTTTACCTTTAAACGAGTTCTACTAAGACCCATTATTTTTCTGAGCAGTGATCACCTTAGGACGCTTAACCTTCGATGCGTCATAAAAAAGCCACCTAAACTTTTTCAAGTTCAGATGACTCACAACAACTAATAACGCTTCATGACCCGGGAAATCTGCCGGTCCTGTTCACGTCGCTTAATTGTTTCTCGTTTATCAAATTCTCGTTTCCCATGGGCAACCCCAATGAGAACCTTCGCAAAGCCATGCTTCAGGTAGACCTTCAACGGAATCAGGGTAACCCCTTTATCCTGTGCTGCCAACCCGAGACGATGAATCTGTTTCTTATGCAGCAACAACTTACGACTCCGTAATGGATCATGGTTGAACCGGTTACCGGCCACGTATTCATTAATGTGGACGTTCATCAGCCAAGCTTCACTGTTACGGATCTGCGCAAAGCCATCCTGCAAATTAATACGCCGCTCCCGAATTGACTTGATTTCGGTT
Organism: Levilactobacillus muriae; assembly: GCF_045862015.1. Taxonomy (NCBI): domain Bacteria; kingdom Bacillati; phylum Bacillota; class Bacilli; order Lactobacillales; family Lactobacillaceae; genus Levilactobacillus; species Levilactobacillus muriae. The sequence goes on along the minus strand of NZ_BAAFRU010000005.1, from coordinate 145,403 downwards.
CCGGTAAGGACAAGGCCTGCTTCAACGGTTTCCGTCACAAAATAATCATGCCGAGCTTTCCGATTTTGTGCGAGCAAGTCATCCGGGTTCTTTTTAGACTTTTGTTTAGCCAAGTGCTGTCACCTCGCTTAGTGCCGATCACCCTGCGAGTTATTGCGGTGTTGGCCACCATTACCATTGCTGCGGTGGTTACTCCCGTTATTCCCGTGTTGGTTAGTTGATCGTTGGTTTCCATTGCGGTGGTTACCATTGTTACTCCCACCGTGTTGGTTTCCATTATTATTGTTCCGGCTATGGAAGTTTCCATTACCACTGTGACCGCCGCGTGAACGGTGTTCTCTCTTTGGTAATAAGTCGCTGACCGGCGCGGACTCCGGATTTAACAACTCAAAGTCGATCTCGCTTTGTTCCTTATCAACATGGATAACCTTGACCCGAATTTCTTGGCCAATCTTGTACGTCCGACGCGTGTTCCGACCAACTAAGGCCAGGTACTTTTCAACGTATTCGTAATAGTCATCTTGCATCCGACTGATATGAATTAGACCTTCAATGGTGTTTGGCAGTTCAACGAACATCCCAAACTTCATGACGGAACTCACAACGGCGTCAAATTCTTCACCGACGTGGTCAGCCATGTATTCGGCCATCTTCATGTCATTCGTATCCCGTTCGGCGTCAATTGACCGCCGTTCGGCTTCGGAAGTGTGTACCCCGATTTCTTCCAAAATCGGTGCAAACTTTTCCTTGCTGGCATCGTTGATACCGTGATCTTCGTAGTAATGAATCATCCGATGAACCATCGTATCAGGGTACCGCCGAATTGGTGACGTAAAGTGGGTGTAGAATTCTGCACCCAAGCCAAAGTGACCCAGTGATTGGTCAGCGTAACGCGCTTGCTTCAAGCTCCGTAACATCATGACCGAAACCATGGCCTCTTCTGGCTTCCCGGCAACTTGCTTCAGGATGCCTTGTAACATCTTAGGACGCAGGTGGTTCGGGTCACCCTTAACGTTAATCCCAAAGGCCGTCAAGAATTCGAAGAAACTCCGAACACGGTCGCCATCTGGTGTTTCGTGGACCCGGTATAGAAATGGCACCTTGGCACGGAAGTAATGTTCCGCAACTGTTTCGTTAGCAGCCAACATGAAGGATTCAATCATCCGTTCAGCCATCCCACGAGTCCGTAACTTAACATCAATGGCGTGACCTTTATCATCCACGATAATTTCTGCTTCGCGGTCGTCAAAATCAATGGCTCCACGACGCTTCCGTTGTTTAACCAAGATTTTATGGAGTTCGCCCATTTGTTCAAACATTGGAACGAGTTCCTTATAACGATCCATGGTAACGGCATCGTGTGATTCCAAAATGTCGTTAACGGCGGTATAGGTCATCCGTGCCTTAGAACGCATAACAGATGGGTGGATCCGATGCTTAACCACGTGACCTTCAGGATTGATTTCCATGTCACAGCTCATGCACAACCGCAATTCGCCCTCGTTAAGCGAACAAATACCGTTGGAGAGACGCCGTGGCAACATCGGAATAACCCGATCGGTCAAGTAGACACTGGTTCCCCGCTTATATGCCTCTTTGTCCAGAATAGAGTCTTCTTGAACGTAATGGGAAACGTCGGCAATGTGAACCCCTAAGTGGTAGTTCCCATTGTCAAGTTTCCAGACCGTAACGGCATCATCCAAGTCTTTAGAAGACTCGCCATCAATGGTGACTAAGTCCTGGTTTGTGACATCTTCACGGCCCTTGGTTTCTTCAGGAAGCACGTGATCTGGAATCTCGTCAGCGGCCTGCATGACCTCTTCGGGAAATTCAGAAGGGATGTTGTGTTGGTAGACAATCTGTAAAATGTCGATACCAGGATCGTCCACACTCCCAATGACCTGTTTGGCAATCCCAACCATCGCATCTGGATGCGCATCGCTAGGGTATTCGGTGATTTCTGCCGTGACTACCTCACCGGGGGTTGGGTTCAAACCGACATTCGTCACGTAGAACTTGTACTTCATGACCTTCTTGTCCGTCAAACGAACTTGACCTAAGTAACCCGCGTCATCATCAGTCTTCATGAACTCACCGACGACTTGTTCGTAGTGGTGTTCCACGATTTCCGTGACTTTACCTTCGGGACCTTTACCGCTACGGGGGTCTCCGGCGCGAACGATTTCAATCGTAACCGTATCACCATTCAAAGCACGTAACGTATTGTTAGGCGCAATGTAGGCGTCTGGTTCGATCTTATTCACGTCGTAAGCCACAAACCCAAAGCCTTTGTCATTACCGTGGAATATCCCGGTCAATGTCCGTTGGCTTGGATCGAGCTGAAAATGGCCGTGTTCAGTCACTTGAACTAAGCCGTCCCGTTCCAGTTGTGCTAACTCCTGCACGATCAGTTTAAACGCAGCTGAGCCGTGGTAATGGAGTGCATCTGAAATATCTTCTACTGTGTAGTTCTGGTCCGAGTGTGCCCGGAAGAACGCTGTTAAATCACTCTTTAAATTATCTTGCACTATCGATTCCTCGTTATTTTTAAAAGATTGTGTGTAAATACGTCAATATATCTGTCTCAAGGGCATGATGTGCCGTGTTAACCGTTAAAACGTGGTCAGCACCCGCATACTCATGAAAATCAACTTGTTTGCTAGGATACGCTTCCGCCAACCATTGGCCTGAGCGGGGATCAATCATCTGATCCGCCGTTCCCTGCGCAATGAACACAGGTTGCTTAACCTGATCTAAATGCGTAGCCGTGGTGTCTGTAAACGCCTGAATCGCTGTCAATTGCGCCGGTAAATGCTCTTGAATCCAAGCCATTCGGTTCGCGATCTCTGGCGCATCCAGATGCTGTTGCTGATACGTGGTCCGGGCCATTTGAATGAAAGCATCCGGAACATGGGTCTGACCACGAAAGACAACGGGTGACGCAATCGTTCCACCACCCACCAACTGCGGATCGGTCTGCAACGCACGCGTCGCAAACAATCCACCCAGGGACAGACCAAAGATGGCAATCTGTTGATACCCGCGCCGCCGGAGTGATGCAATTGCATCACGCGTGTCCTGCCACCATTTCTGTGGTGACCCGTCGCGTAAAATATCGGCAGGATCACCAGTTGCGTGCCCAGTAAAAATTGGGGCGAGCACGGTGTAATTTTCGCTTTCTAGCCGGCGAGCCAGCAAGCGCATATCGTTAGAACTACCCGAATAGGCGTGCAGTAAGATAACTGCGTGAGGCCCCTGCTCAAAGAAGAGCGGGGTTGGTTTTCGAATCATGTAAAACCACCACTTTCCGCTATTGCTGAGATAGTCTTCGTGAACGTCGTCGATTGTGACGATTCAGGAACACCGGCATGGTGCTCCTAGGCAGGTTCTCTGCCTGTTACTAGGTGGAAAAAAGCCCCCTGTAGCGAATAAACAGGCGGCTTTAATGTCTAGTGTGAAGAAAGGTAAACTAACCCCAATGCCAGTCCAAAGAAGATGGCTCCTAAGACGACCGTAACTTTTTGCATAAATGCTTCAAACCCACGGGGCTTGGACTTAGCGAACAAGTCATCGGCACCACCGGATAAAGCGGATAAAGCGTCATTGGTCTTAGCAGGTTGCATCATGACCGAAATAACGATCAAAACACTGACAATCAAAATACAAGTCATTAAAAAATTATACACAAATTTGCCTCCTACCTATCGAATAGGTCTAATAGGTCTAACTATACTCTTCCTAATTTATCATAGTCGGGCCAGTTTTACCAGTCCAACGCTCACTTAATCCAGCAGTCGATGGGGAGAATTATTCAATTGCGCCAACTGTTGCCGGACATAAGCCCGGTTGTGTCGGTACGTGAAAATAATTAGTGTGTCCCCCGATCTGAGGATAGTATCCCCGTTTGGAATGACCTCGCGTTCTCCTCGACGAACAGCCACCAATAACGACCCATCAGGCCAGGTCAAGTCACGTACCTGTTGACTGTCAAATCCAGAATTTTCCCCGACTGGGTATTCCACACGATCAGCCACGCCATCTGCATTGGCTTCGGCCGGTTTGACTAGCTGTCGCAGCATTGCCTCATAGATAGGTGCGCCACCCAAGACGTCCACGGTAATGTATGCCACAATGGCGACCACTGCCAACGGCATCAAATGATGCAGTGTTCCCACCATTTCGGTGATCAGTAGAATTGCCGTGAATGGTGCTTTGGAAATTCCGGCAAAGTACCCCGCCATGGCGTAGATGATGAAGTTTGCTACAAAAATCGATGGCAGCCATCCCAACAAGACAAACGACCGCGCACCAATTGCACCCAATAATGCCCCTAAAGTCAGGATCGGCAAGAAAATACCACCAGGTAGTCCCGAACCGTAGCTCATCGTGGAGAAGCAGAAGCGAAGAACAAAGTACCCAATTAAAGGAATCAACAGTGGTGTTTGCTTGGCAAAGGTCACAATCATCTGATTGCCGCCACCCAAGGATAACGGCCACATCAATCCGATTGGAATCACTAAGAGAAAGGGGATAATCCCATCTAAATGCTGTGGCACCCACGTTAGCTTCGCATACCACTTACCAACGTTGAGTGTCGCCCATTGGTAGACGAACCCTAATAGGCCCAGACCAATCCCTAAAACCAGCAGCAGCCAATAATACTTCAATGGCAATGCTTGCTGGTAGTTAATGTGCAGGACGGGGGTCAGGCCAAAGACACCGTTAGACACGAAGTTAGCAACAACAGCGCTGGTTAGTGCCGTGAGCCAAACTAACGTGGAGAAGCTGTGATAGACCTCTTCAAGAATAAATAAGGTCGACGCGATGGGCGCATTAAAGGCTGCGGATAAGCCAGCAGCAGCGCCACCGGCAATGACTAGCCGTCGCTGCGTCCCAGTAAGCCCTAGTCGGTAGGCAACCCCCTGGGCAACGGTCCCGCCAAGCTGAATCGACGGACCTTCCCGCCCTAGAAACAGGCCGGATCCAATTCCCAGGACCCCACTGATGAATTTTTTCCACAATACCGGCCACCAGGCATAGTCAAGCTCACCAGCCAGCTGTCCCTCGACCTGTGGAATCCCAGAACCTTTGATCATAGGTGTTTGCTTGACCCAGTGACCAATTAGACTTGCCATTGCTACCAGCAGGATGGCCCAAGGAATCAGCCACAATGGATGTTGTCCAAGCCAGCCATAAATTCCTTGTACCAGAATCAGCATGTGTTCGATCAACAAACGAAAGACGCTGACGACCGCACCGGCAAATAGCCCGACAATGGCCCCAAAGAAAATGGCCTTTAATCGTGTTAAATCGGGTTGTATTTGACGTTTCTCCTGCATGACTAATTCCTCCGTTGTGTTTTACTCCAAGAACTAGTCTATCACAGTTTTAGCCGATATTAGTGGATAAATCGTCGGAAACGAATGACGCCCAATCCTGCTAGCGCTACCATTCCCAGTAGACTCCCCTTTGACGTTTGTTCATCAGTTTGCGGTAATCTGCGCCCTGATGTTGAAATATGTTGTAAGGGACTGGCAGTCCGGTGAGGCTTAGCCTGTGAAGGCGTTTGGGGCCTCTTAGACGGCTTAGACTCAGCTGACGCACCAGTTACTGCCGCGCTCCCATCAACGGCCGTGACCGGGTGCTCATTGAGTTCTGAAGTGTGGTTTAGTTCTGTCGCGTTGACAGGTCCCTCGGGGGTATAGATAACGTTTGGTTTAGGAACAGTGGTTGCTGGATATTCATCGACTGGCACGACTAATTCTGGATGTGTAACCGGCACAAACGGTGTTGGATCAACTGGTTGGCCAGAGAAATTAGGCTTATTGGGAATGTTTGGCCGTATCGGTAAGAGTGGCTTCCCAGTCTCGGATGGCGCTGGCTTAGTACCAATACTGGGTTTTTCTGGTGAAGTGCTCGTACCAGGCACGACCGGCTTAGTCTGTGTGGTAGCCCCCGGCAATGGTTTTGGCTGAGGCTTACCCGGGAGTGTGGGTTGTGGCGCGGGCGTAGTTCCCGTCTGACTAGATACAGACTTCACCGCAATATTCCAATCCTCATGAATCGTCTTGACCATCCGATTCACAACACTTGCATCGGTCAGTTTATAGCCGGTTGGTGCGGCAATATTAACTTTGCCACCAATGGAAACCGATTGAATGCCCTTACGACTGGTAATAACCTTGCCGTTTTGTTCATTAACATAATTCAAGTTCACAGTTGCCATCGTTTGTTGCCCGGAATAGGTCCACATAATATATTCAGACTTAACAGGTGCCTTTAGCATGACGCGGTCGCTATGCAAAAATGCATTTAATTCAGCGCTCCCAGACATCACCTCCCCAGGCGTAACTCTAACGCTTGCACTCTTATAAAGCTTTCTTTGCTCAGGCTGCCCCTCGTCAATTGCTTTGATATAATAGTCAATCCGCAAATCGTAAGGTGCATGCACATCCGTTTCATCCGCTAACCCCACAACACCACCGCTGCCGACTAACAAACCACCAACAAATAAACTCACCATCACACCGTGTTGCCATTTTATTTTCATCATTTGAATTCCCCCTTGTACTCCTTAACTACGTAAAAATTCACGAAATAAACTTGGGAAATCAAAAAAAAGTGGTACTTACCCACGATTGGGCAAATACCACTTTCAGATTAAACTTTTAAATATTACTTGTTGATGATGGCCAAACGCGCGTCTTCATCCAAGTTGTAGAAGGAGTGAATCCCCTTGTATTCGGAAGTCTTACCTAATTGGTCTTCGATCCGCATTAATTGGTTGTACTTAGCGATACGTTCGCCACGGCTCATAGAACCCGTCTTGATTTGACCGGCGTTCAAAGCAACAACTAAGTCAGCAATAGTCGTGTCTTCAGTTTCACCAGAACGGTGAGAGATAACGGCCGTGTAACCAGCTTGCTTAGCCATTTCAACGGCTTCAACAGTTTCAGTCAAAGTACCAATTTGGTTCAGCTTGATCAGGATAGAGTTACCAACACCCATCTTGATACCCTTAGCCAAGTAGTCCGTGTTCGTAACGAATAAGTCGTCACCAACGATTTGGACCTTCTTGCCTAAGCGCTTCGTAGCCATTTGCCAGTCTTCCCATTCGTTTTCGTCCAAAGGATCTTCGATGGAAACAACTGGGTACTTGTCAACGATGCTTTCAAGTAAGGTAACAAATTCTTCAGCAGTGTATTCCTTACCGTCACCCTTAAGTTCATACTTCTTGGTGTCAGCATTGTAAAATTCTGATGAAGCACAGTCAAAGGCGATAGCAACGTCCTTACCAGGTACGTAGCCGGCGTTCTTGATAGCTTCGACTAAGATTTCGAATGGTTCTTCGTTGTTCTTCAAGTCGGGAGCAAAACCACCTTCGTCACCAACGGCAGTAGAGTAACCCTTTTCGTTCAACAAGTTCTTCAAGTTGTGGAACGTTTCGGAACCCATACGGATTGCTTCAGTAACACTCTTGGCACCAACAGGCATGATCATGAATTCTTGGAAATCAACCTTGTTGTTGGCATGCTTCCCACCGTTGATAACGTTCATCATTGGCGTAGGCAATACGTGACCATTGAAACCACCAAGGTAGTTGTATAATGGTTGGCCTAATTCATCAGCGGCAGCCCGTGCAGCAGCTAAGGAGACACCTAAGATAGCGTTAGCACCCAGCTTACCCTTGTTTGGCGTACCATCAAGGTCAATCATAGCTTGGTCAATCGCACGTTGGTCAGTAACATCGTAACCAACGATTTCCTTAGCAATAAGGTTGTTAACGTTGTCGACAGCCTTAGTAACACCCTTACCCATGAAACGACTCTTGTCGCCATCACGGAGTTCAACGGCTTCGTGTTCACCAGTTGAGGCACCAGAAGGAACGATCCCTCGGCCCATAGCACCGGCTTCAGTATAGAGTTCAACTTCAACAGTTGGGTTACCACGAGAATCTAAGACTTCGCGTGCGTAAATATCAGAAATAATAGACATTTTTTGTATTCTCTCCTTATGAAAGTTTGGCTTCACGGGAACAAGACAACCATCCCATGTTTTATTCTATAAGTTTAACTTTGAACTTTCAATCACAATTTTACCGTTTTACAAATTTTGGTAGTTTGCGAGTTGGATAAATGACTGCTCTTCGAGGCTAGAACCCCCAGCCAGCACGCCATCCACGTTCTCTCGTTCCATCAGACCGGCAATGTTGTCAGGTCTAACACTACCGCCATATAAAACGCGAACCCCGTTAGCGACTTCATCGGAATAAATATCTGCTAACGTTTGGCGAATCAGGTAACAGCCATCTTCGGCCTGGTCGGATGACGCCGAATTGCCACTGCCAATCGCCCAACTGGGTTCATAAGCAATCACGATCTTGGCAGCATCTTCAGCGCTGACCCCTTTCAGGGCGGCGGAGACTTGGTTGACAACCCAATGAATCTTTTCCCCGGTCTCCCGGCGACCCATAGTTTCATCACAACACACGATCGGTGTCATACCGTTGCGCAACACGGCAAGAACTTTACGGTTGATAACATCATCCGTTTCATTAAAGTAACGCCGCCGTTCGGAATGGCCCACGATGGTATAAGGAATCCCCATCTCGTGAAGCGCCTTGGGACTGGTCTCACCCGTATAGGCACCCTCGTCTTCGTAGTAGCACGTTTCTGCAGCAATCTTCAGAACATCGTCTTGATTGGCCACCAACATCGTCTGTAGGAACAATGCTGGTGCCGCGATCGCCGTTTCCACGGTATCAGCTGTCGGTAACTTACCCTGAACCGCTTCAATAAAGTGACGCGCTTCAGTGACCGACTTATTCATTTTCCAGTTACCTGCAATCAGGGGTATCCGCAACCTAATCCACCCTCTCCAAAAATAAATTGACTACGCCCACCATCTTAACGAATTCGCCACTGATTAGCCAGTGAAGCGCCTCCGTGATCGACGACCGTCACAATAAAGAGCCGTGATGACCGGCACCACAGCTCTTTATGAATTTACTTATCAGAAATTGCGGCAATTCCTGGTAACGTCTTACCTTCAAGGTATTCCAGAGAAGCACCACCACCAGTGGAAATGTGGGATAGCTTGTCAGCAACACCGAGTTGTTGAACGGCAGCAGTGGAATCTCCACCACCAACGATGGTCTTGGCTTCGGTCAAAGTTCCTAAGAACTTACCAATTTCCAAGGTACCTTCTGCATAATTACTCATTTCGAAGACACCCATTGGGCCGTTCCAAACAACCGTCTTTGCTGACTTCAAAACATCTTTGAATTCAGCAATAGACTTAGGTCCAATATCCAAGGCCATGTAGCCATCAGGAATATCGCCGTCAACCGTCTTGTGAGCGGCATCATTATCGAATTTTTCAGCAACAACGGAATCAGTAGGCAGAACCAGCTTGTCGCCAGCCTTGTCTAAGATTTCCTTGGCTAAATCGATCTTGTCCGTTTCAACTAATGAATTTCCAATCTTCATACCCTTTGCAGCGTAGAAGGTGTAGGTCATCCCACCACCAATAAGAATCTTGTCAGCCTTAGCTAACAAGTTATCGATAACACCAATCTTGTCGGAAACCTTAGCACCACCCAAGATAGCAACGAATGGGTGTTCAGGGTTGTCCACGGCGCCACCAATAAAGGTGATTTCCTTTTCCATTAAGAAACCAGCAGCAGTTTGGGCCATGTTAGAAGCGATCCCAACGTTTGATGCATGGGAACGGTGAGCCGTACCGAATGCATCGTTAACGAAGACGTCACCCAATGAAGCCCAGTACTTGCCCAATTCAGGGTCGTTACCGGATTCACGTTTAACATTTTCGCCGTTCTTAACGTCTTCATAACGGGTGTTTTCCATAACTAAAACATCACCGTCGTTCAAGCCATCAATAGCGTCTTCAAGCTGCTTACCTTCAGTCGTTGGGACAAAGGTAACCGGCTTGTTCAACAAGTTTGACAACCGTTCTGCGACTGGGCGCATGGACAGTGCTGGCTTGTCTTCTTCCTTCTTGATCCGACCTAAGTGGGATAAGAGGATTGCCTTGCCACCATGTTCGATGACATACTTGATAGTTGGTAATGCAGCAACGATACGGTTATCGTTACCGATCACACCGTCTTTGATTGGGACGTTAAAGTCGACCCGCATCAGGACTTTTTTGCCCTGTAAGTCTAAATCAGAAACTGTTAATTTAGCCAATTTAGAAAACCCTCCTTGATTGCTTATCAAAATAAAAGATTACTTTCACAATATACAGCACTTACCTTAAGATTTCAAAGGACTTGTGCGATTTTTTAGGCCCAATGAAAAACGCGTCGGAGAATTCCCTCCTCCGCCGCGTCTCATTGAATATTTAAAATTTTAAATGACTTACGCCACTGGCTGATTAAAGCGTAGCGAAGTGCAATAAAGTACGAACCATGTTGCAAGTGAAGCCCCATTCGTTGTCGTACCAAGCAACGGTCTTAACTAATTGGGTGTCACCGGCAGTCGTAACTTCCGTTTGAGTTGGGTCAAATACGGAACCATGATCGTCATCGATGATATCAGTTGAAACAATTTCGTCAGCGTTGTAACCAAAGGCATCGTTGCCTTCAGTGTGCTTCTTCATTGTTTCGTTGATTTCGTCAGCAGTAACCTTCTTGTCCAGAACTGCGACTAATTCAGTTAAAGAACCGTCAACAACACCAACACGTTGTGCATGGCCTTGTAACTTGCCCTTTAATTCAGGAACAACCAAACCGATAGCCTTAGCAGCGCCAGTAGAGTGAGGAATGGTGTTGATGCTTGCGGTACGGTTGTTACGCATCTTCTTGCCACGAGGGCCATCCAAGATCATCTGCGTAGAAGTGAAGGCATGGATAGTCGTCATAGTCCCAGCCTTAATGCCAAATTCTTCGTTTAAGAAGTATGCCATTGGGGCCAAGCAGTTGGTCGTGCAAGAACCAGCAGAAACGATAACATCGTCCTTGCTCAATACGTCCAAGTTAACACCTGGAACAACAGTCGTAACAGCACCGGCTGGAGCAGAGATCAATACCCGCTTAACACCAGCATCGAGGTGAGCTTGTGACTTTTCTTCGGAAGTGTAGAAACCGGTACATTCCAGGACGAAGTCAACACCGTCGTTCTTAACCCAAGGAATATCTTGAGCCTTTGGTTCAGCGTATACAGGGTATTCCTTGCCGTCAACCACGATACCTTTGTCCGTAGCTGAAACTTCACCAGGGAAACGACCATGAGTTGAGTCATACTTCAACAAGTAAGCTAACATTGAAGGTGTCGTCAAATCGTTGATGGCAACAACTTCGATGTCACTTGAGTGGAGTTCGTGAATCCGCTTGAAAGCCAAACGGCCGATACGTCCGAAACCATTAATACCAATCTTTACAGTCATACTGTGATTTCCTCCTTCAGGAAGCAAATAAAGAATAATTTTTTTAAAAAGCAGTACGTGTTAAGTGTATCACTTTTTTAAAACAAAGTCAGCAGCTCCTTCATCAGTTATTAACCAAGTCGAAGCTGGCGCTAAATGCATGTAGGCCGCAATGGCAGCACCCTTTTCGGCACCACCGGCAACGGCGATCACTAATTCTTTAGCGGCTAAATCGGCGATATCAACGCCGATGCGGGGGAATTTGCTTACCACTTGACCTTCGGCATCAAAGAAATGGCCAAAGGCTTCCCCTACCGCATGTGCCGCAGTTAAGTCGGCAATCACGTGTGGTGAAATCTTTCGACGTTTGGCCATCACGAATGCCTGACCAATGCCGTGAATCACAACGTTACTCTGGGCGATCAACTGCAAAACCTCATGAATCGCCGGTTCCGCAAACAACGGCTTATAAGTGGCCGTTGTCAGCTGCTCTGGGACAAACAATGAACGAAATTCACCATTGGTCTGCTGCGCCATCTGGGCACTCACTGCGTTGGCTTGAATGGCCGGCGACTCACCGACCCCACCGCGTGCGGGCACAAACAGCAACTGCCGATTAACCGACAACGCCGGTGTCAGTGCCGATGCAACGGCAGCCATAGTGTGGCCCCCCATCACTGCGACGGTACTCTTTCCCAGAGGAAGCTGATCCGTTAAGACTTGACCAGCAGCCTGCCCCATCCCTATCAGGGATCCGGTAGGCGCTGTGCTGTCTCCCGGTACGATTGTGCAGTGGGCAATGTGTAGCTTCTCTGCTAGCTGGTCTTCACGTTCTTGCCAGCCAGACAAATCGTCCATGACGGGTTCCAGTCCCCGCAAAAGCTGTTGTCCGGCAGTCGTTATCTGCATGCCCTTCGCTGACATCTGAATAAAACCCAGTTCAGCGAGTGCATCCGTTGTCGTGCGAATCGTCCGCTCGGAACAGGCCAAGCTAGTGGCTAAGGTACGCCGCCCAACCGGTTGCGTATTCGCAATGCCTTGTAGGACACGGAACCGATTGGTTAGCTTGGTCACCATTTGGGGGACGATTGCTTCTACCCACTGCCAATCTTCACGCATCCGACTTACCTCCTAGTGGGACGATTAACGACCAGCGGTGGCAGATAACCGCCCACCTCGGTCAAAAAAATTCAGGCCAACCAGAGCTAACCTTACGTTTGTAAGTATATCCTCTCAACTACGATATTGCAAGACAATACGCCCGAAGATTTAAGAATCTATTTCTCTGGAAAATAAAAATATTTACACGACCCCTTGAATTTATATTCAGCTTCGGGTATAGTAATTAGGTGCTCGAAAAGGCATGTATGTTATGCGCCCGTAGTGTAATGGATCGCACGTAAGATTCCGGTTCTTGAAATGGGGGTTCGATTCCCTCCGGGCGCATTGCTAACAATTCGATAAACTCATTCTACGTTTCCACGTGGAATGAGTTTTTTTGTTGCGCTCATCTGTAGCGTCAAAAAAGATGCCGTAGTCGCCTACCGCACCTCAAGTTTATTTCAATATCTGAGCATTGATTTTATCCCAACGCCGACGTAATGGCACCGCAATCAACGGTGCAACCAAGACGTCCAATACTAATTCTGGTATGGCGTTGGTCACCAGTGAGATCATCAGCACATACCCCAGCGTTTGATTGCCCTTCGCGCCAAAAGCTGTCGCCACTGCTGGTGTTTGATAGAAGAAAAAGACCATGCCGAGCACTAAAATCGTATTCGTTAAGGCCGCCACTGCTGCTGCAATCCGCATTGAACGCCGCATCGGCCATTGCCGTTGCCGTCCCCAGAGATAGACGAGGCCAGCAAATAGCCCCATCAACAGCCGTGGCACGACTGACACTAACGGATTCGTAAAGACCAGCGGTGCCACGGGACTAGACGGCCAAGTAAAGGCACGGATGAACGTGATGACTCCCCAGAAGCCGCCAATTAGCATCCCATCCTTAGGACCTAGCGCAGTTCCCGCCACAATGACCGTTAATCCAATCAGGGTCATGCTGAAGGGTCCCAGTGGAATATACCCCAGAAATGGAAAGATATTTTGTACCAAAACAATCGCCATCAATAGTGCATCCACGACGAGGCGAAAAGTCTTATGTCGCGTCATTTTAAATGACCTCCACGTAAAGTTAATGCCGATATTATAGCATGGTTTGCCTACTTGTGGGAAATTGTGTCAGCCCGGCTTCGAGAATTAATATTTCTTACCGTTTCAACTGAGTCACCCACCTACTAGCTAGCTTAAGATTCGAACACCCTGAACGAGCTAATGCGCACTGGAACAGGGAATTATCACCTCTCACCATAAACTAACTTGTATTTTTATCCAAAATCAGTTATAGTGGTTAAGGTGTTGTTAACCACTATGCGCCCGTAGTGTAATGGATCGCACGTAAGATTCCGGTTCTTGAAATGGGGGTTCGATTCCCTCCGGGCGCATCACTACCAACTCGGCAAGTCTCATCCCTCGTGGATGGGACTTTTTGTTTACCACAAAACTAGGTTGGCCGTGACTTATCATCGTGGCTAGTAGTCGCCCTCTAAAGAAAATGTCCATCACTAGCCAGTTAATTGATGCAGTGTACGCTCAGTGGAACCAAAAAAGAGCCTGGAATTCCACTCCAAGTTCTCCGTCCACTACTTAAATATAGATGATTGCTAGACCACCCAGTGACACACGCCCCGTAACGACCACAAGTGGTCCCTCGGTTCCGGCTGGTTCACCCGTAGTCTCAACGGCGCCCAGGTTCGCGTCCACATCGGTTTTAACGTTCCAAGCGGTCGGCAGGTACAACTGAACCCCACCCAGGTGAGCGTCGATATTAATCGTCGCTCCCTGGTCGCTCAGAGTCACGTCATCGAAGTACAACTTGGCATCTCCCATGGAGACTTGAACATCCGCTCGTCGAAAATCAACCGACTGCAGGTAGCGAATGCTGCTGCTCATGCTGACATCAACCGTGATGTCCGGATCATTTAACGTTTCCACATCTTCTTCGTAATGGTGGGACCAATCCCCATGATGATGAGGCCAATTGCCCTGTGCTTTCCAATTATAGCGATACCAACGTTTGGGCCGAATGATCAGCGACAGTCCCAGTGACAATAAGACCGCCGCAATCAGAATCGTCCACGGCGCTAAGGTCGCGATTCCCAGTGGTTTGGCAAAGATAATCGCTAGAAACGCCAACGAGAACACCATCCCCCACACTGCCAGATGCATCAAGCTTTCGACGAATGCGGCGACCAGGAAGACACCAATCAACAGTGGCCAGATGCCCACATGGTAGCTAAAGACACCCATTTGACTAGTCACGAGAACAACTGCTCCGAGTACCAGAAAGACACCCCAGAACCAATTTGCGCGTTTACGCATACTTATTACCCCTTTTCCTCTAATGCCCGTTTCAACGCCTGATAGTAGCGGCGAGAAACATAGAGCTGCTTGTGTGAATTTTGGAATCTTACCAGGTTGCCTGTGACTGACCGTGTCAGCGAGAATACCTGGGTACGATTGAGAATGGCCGACTTGGAAACTTTCATAAACTGCGATGGCAGGTTCTCAGCCAATTCATAGAGCCGTTGCCCAGTCGTATACATGGCCGTTGCGGTGTGTACGGCTACCTGATGATCACTCGCCTCGAAGAACAGGATATCCGTCAGATTGACACGAAAATTCTCACCGTGCCAGCTAAACGTCAACTGCTGAGTCGTGTCGGCCGCGCGAATCGCCGCAACCATCTGGTCAACTGCAGCCGTCTGTATCGGGACTCGAACGGTAACCTCCGTATTGGTTAATTTGGGATCGACCTCCACGTGAATTTTCAAGTCGCCACCCCCTCTCATCTCTATTAGTTAACCATAAGCTTGTTCAAAAATAAATAGCGCAAACGCAAGTGGTTATTTTCTTAGCGTAACCGGTCATTTTCGGTGATAGAATACGTGACGTTTGGCCAAACTCTGGTATGATAGTTCTAGTCAAATGGTTGTGGGCGTGAATGCAATCGCGCCAAAATAAGGGTTAAAAAACGAAGTCATATTGTTTGACCTACTTTGACCATAGCGGTACACTAACAACATGTTAGCAAAACGCTAGCCATTTCTACGTTAAATTAATAAGGGAGGCTATCTTGTCATGAATTTAGTACCTACAGTTATCGAACAATCATCCCGTGGCGAACGGGCCTATGATATCTATTCACGACTTTTAAAAGACCGGATCATTATGCTCTCCGGCCCAATCGAAGATGACATGGCAAACGCCATCATTGCACAACTGCTCTTCTTGGATGCTCAAGATTCCACCAAGGACATTTCACTTTACATTAACTCACCAGGTGGTGTGGTCTCTTCCGGCCTAGCCATCTACGATACCATGAACTTCATCCAATCCGACGTTCAAACAATTACGTTGGGGATGGCAGCATCCATGGCCAGTGTCTTGGCTTCATCTGGGACTAAGGGCAAGCGGTTCGCTTTGCCTCACGCCCAAGTCTTGATTCACCAACCATCTGGTGGTGCTCAAGGTCAACAGACTGAAATCGAAATTGCCGCTCGTGAAATCTTGAAGACGCGTGAACTGATCAACAAGATTTTAGCCGACAACTCCGGTCAACCTGTTGAACGGGTCAACAAGGATACTGAACGTGATAACTACTTGAGTGCTCAAGAAGCCGTCGATTATGGTTTAATCGACCACATCATGACGAACAGTAGCGAACAAAAGAAGTAAACGTGTTTTCTATGAATCACCTGACGACTTCTGTCGTCGGGTGATTTTTTTTGTTGCCCACACTTAGACTAACTGTTGATACCTGCGGCTGGCAGAAATCCCATCGCCGTGGTAGCCCGCAGTCCAATTAAAAAAGGCCGTAGTCCGACATCAACGTCCAACTACTGCCATTTTAATTTACGTTACTTCATTTTTAATGCAATCAGTCACAGCAAAGAATTAAGCTGAAGCCTCTTCTCTCAACTGTTTGGCATAGTCGTTGATCTTCCGCAAACGGTGGTTGATCCCGGACTTGGAAATCGGTCCACCCGGAACCAAATCACCCAGTTCTTTCAGACTAACTTCCTTGTGTGCCAACCGGGTCTCGGCCACCTCACGTAACTTCACTGGCAATTGACTCAGGCCAACCGTAGATTCGATGAACTGAATATTATCGATCTGCCGGGTCGACGCATTGGCTACCTTATCCAAATTAGCGTTTTCGCAATTAACCAGTCGATTGACGGAGTTCCGCATATCCCGCATGATCCGAATATCTTCGAACTTGAGCATAGACGTTGTCGCCCCAATCAAGGACAAGAAGTCCGCAATTTCCTCAGCGCTCTTCAAATAAGTGATATAGCCACTCCGACGCACAATAGTCCGCGCGTTCAGGTTGTAACGATTCATCATATCGGCAATCATCTGGTTGTGCTCTTCATATAGAGAGTAAATTTCCAAATGGTACCGACTGGTTTCAGGATTATTAACCGATCCCCCGGCCAGAAAGGCGCCGCGCAGGTAAGACCGCACGGACATGTCGGAATCCAAAATATCGTCTGGGACCGACTCTAACAATTGCATCCCGTCAAAGATACCCAGGTCGGATAAAACTTCCGTCACGCCTGTCTTGACCCGCACAATGTACAGGTTGTTTTTCTTCAGTTTCATCTTGCGCCGCACGAGCAATTCGCTTTCCAAGTCGTAGAATTGCTTAAGTAACTGGTACATCCGCCGAGCAATGGCGGGGTTTTCCGTCTGAACGTTCAGCACGAAATGGTGGTTTGCTAACCCCAAGGCCCCGTTCATCCGGATCAGCGCAACCAGCTCGGCTTTGGCGTTCTCACGGTGGACCTCAAGGGTCGTTAATTCTTTCTTCACTTCACTGGCATACGACATTTCGTTAAAGCCTCCGTTTCATCCGATAACGCGGCTGGCCAATCAAGTTCAAGAGTTCATGAACGACCTCTTGCCCGTTGTGAAAAGCCCCATTATCGCGTAATTCAAGAAAATCCGTCGAAATGACCCGGCACCCCTGATCACGGAGTCCCTGGAAATCATGACGCACTGGCTGAGACATTTCGTCCCACCGTTGATAATCAATATACTGGTCAGGCACCTTACGCGTGTTGACGAGTACGGTATCAATAAAGTTTTCGTTTAGATGTTGATTCAGGACGCGAACGTGATCGGCATCGGTAAAGTTCTCAGTTTCACCCTTCTGCGTCATGATATTGCAGATATAAACGACTTCCGCTGGACTTTCCTTTACAGCCTTGCCCACACTCTCAATCATCAGGTTAGGCAGAATACTGGTAAATAAGCTCCCGGGGCCCAACACAATCTGATCGGCATCCATGATGGCATCGATCACTTGTTGAACCGCGTGTGGTTGATCATGATGGTCACTGGTTTCCACCCACACCCGTTTGATCAGCTTGTGCGCTGCCGTGATCTCAGACTCGCCACGCAACGTACTGCCATCGGCAAACTGCGCATGCAATTCCAGTGGCTCGTTTGCAGCCGGGTAAATATGGCCGTTGACCCGCATCAATTGAGAAAGTTCTTGGACAGCATCAAAAATACCGCCCCGCATCTCCGACAAGGCGGCAATGATTAGGTTTCCAATGGCGTGGCCAGCAAAGAAATCATCCGTCGTTTCAAATCGGTATTGAAATAAATCCTTATAAATGTCCGGAACTTCGGCAAGCGCCACCATGACGTTTCGAATATCTCCAGGCGGCACTACGTTAACGTAATGCCGAATAATTCCTGAAGAACCCCCGTCATCAGCAACCGTCACCACCGCAGTAATATCAACATCGCGGTCGCGAAGATTGCCTAAGATAACTGGCAAGCCAGTTCCCCCGCCAATGACCACAATTTTGGGCCGGCGGGTACGCAATGGATCTCTCATGATCGGTTAGCAGACTCCTTTCGCTTCTCAATGTCGCGATGGGTCATGTGAACTGGATACGTGTTCCCCAGTGCCTGACCGATACGTGTTGCCAAGGCGACGGATCGATGCTGACCACCCGTACACCCAATAGCAATGGTAAGGTTGGCCTTACCTTCTTTTTTATAGCCCGGCACGATAGTCGTGAGGAGCTTGATAAACTGTTCATAGAATTCTTCAGTCTGCGGTTGTGCCATGACGTAGTCGTAAACTTTCTGATCCTTACCCGTTAGATTCCGTAATTCTGGAATGTAGTAGGGATTGGGAAGAAAACGGACATCCATTACGATATCGGCATCGATGGGTAGTCCATACTTAAACCCAAACGACATGACCTCAATGTGAAAGACTTGCGCGGACTCGGTCTCGTAATTATGGAAGATTTCTTCCCGTAACTTACGTGGGCTCAGCGAGGTCGTATCAATGACCAATTGTGCTGCCTGCCGAATTGGCGCCAACAACCGCCGTTCACGTTGAATGCCTTCCATGACGCGACCATTTCTGGCCAGTGGATGGGAACGCCGGGTCTCCTTGTAGCGGGAAACCAACTCCTCATCCGATGCATCTAGGAATAAAACTTGTGCGTTCATGGTCCCATGGACCGCCACATCGTTCAACATCTTGACGATTTCATCGTAAAATGCCCGGGACCGTAAATCGATGACCAGGGCAATCTTTGAAAGTTTGCCAGATTCACGGACCAAATCCCAAAACTTAGGGAGTAACGAAGGTGGCATATTATCAATACAGAAATACCCCAAATCTTCAAAGCTCTGCATGGCGACGGTCTTCCCGGCACCACTCATCCCAGTTATGATGACTAAATGGATTTCATTTGTCATGGCTCTCCTCCAGCTTCTTTTAAAAACGTCTTTAAGCAGTATAACACACCGGGCGTGTCTTTCCCTAACAATTCCCTTAATTTCCAAAAAAGAATGCCTAAGTTGGTGCTCACTTAGCGCGCTTAACCATCCTAACATCAAAGTAGTCGTGCTTAACCTTCGGAATCTCTCAGTTCTCCCCTTTCAAAAAAGCAGCCATCTCAACCTTACTCGGTCAAAACGGCTACTCAAAGTTCTATTTAAGACTGATTTTATCAGACAAGCTGACTCTTTACCGACTACGGGCGATGGAAATCCAGATGGCGTTGATCCCAAAGATGGCAAAGAAGATCGCAATCAGGCCGTTCAGCGATAAGGCCGCCACTACGGGGTGAACGAACAACATGATCCCCACGACTAAGGCCAACACATCAAAGATGATCGACAACCAAAAGTAAACGCCACCGAAACTTCGCAGGTGACTGGCAACCAGTAAACGTTCTAACGAATCAACGATAAACCACAATGCAAACAAGTACCCCAGGGTGACAATGGCACTGTTCATATCGAAGAAGAACACCACGGCAATCAAGATATCTAAGATGCCCAATACTAAGGCAAAGTTGGCTCGAAACCCCGTCGCTTCATGAAGCTTGCTGTATCCTGCAATTGTTGTCATCCCACTCAGTAAGGCCATGATGGCAAAAATAATTGCTAACCCGGTCAATCCAATTTTAGGAGAGCGGAAAAGTCCAAACGCAGCAACTAGGAATAAAATGCCAAGAATAAATTCGCTCCAGTCAAAACCCCAACGGGTACGATTCAAATTAAACATTGTCTGTATCTCCTCACAACTTCGGTCAAGTGTTGACCGGTTTCCAACTATTGTACTGGTTTTCGACAAGGTAAACAAGTTCACTTAACTAAAATAAGCGTTGGAACCGCCATGCAGCAGTCTCAACGCTCTAATTTACAATTTGGTAACGTTGGTTAGGCGTCCTCTTCCGTTCGTGCCTTATCCCGTTTCAAGACGGGCTTCAGGTACTGACCCGTATAGCTGTTCTTCACTTCGGCCAACTCTTCTGGTGTTCCGGTTGCCACGACGTTTCCGCCGGCTTCCCCACCTTCAGGACCAAGATCGATCAAGTGGTCGGCCGTCTTGATTACATCGAGATTATGTTCGATGACCAAGACTGTATTTCCCTTGTCTACCAAGCGATGCAACACTACCAATAACCGTTTGATATCATCGGTGTGTAACCCGGTCGTCGGTTCATCCAAGATATAGAAGTTCTTCCCATTCTGCTGCTTATGCAGTTCGGAAGCCAACTTCATCCGTTGGGCTTCCCCACCGGACAAGGTCGTCGCGGGTTGGCCCAACTTTACGTAGCCCAGACCCACGTCCTGAATCGTTTGGAGCTTCCGGGTAATCTTTGGAATGGCTTCGAAGAATTTCAAAGCTTCACTAACCGTCATGTCCAGCACATCGGCAATGTTCTTCCCCTTGTATTCGACTTCCAATGTCTCGGAGTTATACCGCGTCCCATGGCAAACTTCACACGGAACATAAACATCGGGCAGAAAGTTCATTTCGATCTTTAAGATCCCATCCCCGTGGCAGGCCTCACAACGGCCACCCTTGGTATTAAAACTAAAGCGACCCTTCTGATATCCTCTAAGCTTGGCATCATTGGTCTGCGCAAACAGTGTCCGTACGTCGTCAAAGACTCCGGTATAGGTCGCAGGATTACTCCGCGGCGTTCGACCAATGGGACTCTGGTCAATATCAACCAGTCGCTCAATGTTCTTCACACCAGCAATACTCTTGTATTTCCCGGGTTTTTCCGAGTTACGGTTCAGTTTCTGGGCCAACGCCCGCTTTAAAATTGTGTTAACTAGTGTGGACTTCCCGGAGCCAGAGACCCCAGTCACGACGACAAATTCGCCCAGCGGAAAATCAACCGTGATATCCTTCAAGTTATTCTCAGCAGCCCCAGTCACCCGGATGGTTTTCCCGTTACCAGTCCGACGTTCCAATGGAACCGGAATGTAGCGTTTGCCCGCCAGATACTGCCCCGTCAAGGACTTCCGAGAACGCATGACTTGTTTAGGTGTTCCGGCGGCCATCACATGTCCCCCGTTTTCACCGGCACCAGGCCCAATATCCACGATATAGTCGGCAGCCCGCATGGTATCTTCGTCATGTTCCACCACGATCAGTGTATTCCCGAGATCGCGCATCTGTTTCAGTGACGCAATCAACCGATCGTTGTCCCGTTGATGCAACCCGATTGAGGGTTCATCTAAAATATACAGAACCCCAGACAAGTTAGACCCAATCTGCGTGGCCAATCGAATTCGTTGGGCTTCCCCACCGGATAGAGTACGCGCGGAACGACTCAGCGTCAGGTAGTCCAATCCCACATTCCGTAAGAAGGTCAATCGATCCCGAATTTCTTTCAAAATAGGTTGCGCGATCACTTTATTTTGTTCGCCAAAGGTCAAGTCCTTGAAGAAGGCCAATTCCTTATCAACGGACAACTCAGATACAGCACCAATGTGTTGGTGATTGATCTGAACACTGAGGGCTTGTCGATTCAACCGATAACCGTGACAGGTCTGACAAGTCAATTCAGCCATGTACTTACGCATGACGTCGCGAGTAAAATCGCTATTCGTTTCTTTGTAACGACGGTCCACGTTGGGCACGACCCCTTCAAAAGCTACGTCAACATCACGAACCCCGCCAAAGTCATTTTCATAGTGAAAATGGAATTCTTTACCGTCAGATCCGTAAAGTACGAGCTGTTGATCCGCCTTTGACAAATCCTTAAATGGTGTGTCCAAGTCCACATCAAAGGCATCGCAAGCCTGTTCCAGCAACGCTGGATAATACTGCGAGCTAATTGGATTCCAGGGCGCTAAAGCCCCTTCGCGTAACGTCTTGGTCTTATCAGGAACCACGAGATCTAAGTCGACTTCGAGCTTGACCCCTAACCCATCACAATCTGGGCAAGCCCCGAATGGCGCGTTGAAGGAGAACAAACGTGGTTCCAACTCACCCACCGTAAACCCACAGACGGGACAAGCATAGTGTTCGGAGAAAATCAAAGGTTCCCCGTCGATCACGTCAGCAATTGCATAACCCCCACTCAACCGTAAAGCGGCCTCAAAGGAATCAAACAACCGAGAACGGATGCCATCCTTGACCACAATCCGGTCGATGACAATCGCAATATCATGATTTTGATTTTTATTTAATTCAGGTACATCGTCCAGATCCATGATGTCCCCGTCAACTCTGACACGGACGAAACCTTCACGCCGAATCTTCTCAAAAATCTTCTTGTGTTGTCCCTTTTTGGCCCGCACGATAGGTGACAATATCTGAAGCTTTGTCCGCTCGGGGAGATTAAGCACTTGATCGACCATCTGCTCGACACTCTGGCTGGTAATCTCCGTACCATCGTTGGGACAGATAGGCGTTCCGACCCGCGCCCACAGTAGTCGCAAGTAGTCGTTAATTTCGGTAACGGTTCCCACCGTTGACCGAGGGTTCTTCGAGGTCGTCTTTTGGTCGATCGAAATAGCTGGACTGAGACCATCTATGGAATCCACGTCCGGCTTATCCATTTGTCCCAAGAACTGACGCGCGTACGATGACAGACTCTCCACGTACCGGCGTTGGCCTTCAGCGTACAATGTGTCAAAGGCCAGAGAACTTTTCCCTGAACCGGACAAGCCACTGATCACAACCAATTTATTCTTTGGAATAGTGACGTCGATGTCCTTTAAGTTATGCGCTCTGGCACCATGAATCACGATTTTATCGTTTAACACTTAACATTCTCCTTACTCGACCTAATCTCCGATCTCGGTCTTCATATCCATGACGGTATCCCGTAGTGAAGCGGCCTGTTCAAAGTCCAGCTTCTTAGCAGCGGCACGCATCTCGTCTTCCAATCGGGAGATTAACTTGCGTTGGTCATCCTTGGACATATCTTCAAAGTCACTCGAAACGAAGTCATCCTTTTCGCCCTCGTGATCGTTCTTTTTCGTCACCGCAATCAAGTCACGGATTGGTTTAATAATCGTTGTTGGGGTAATGCCATGTTCCTTGTTATAAGCCATCTGCACCTTGCGCCGGCGAGCCGTTTCATCCATCGCGGCCTGCATCGACGCCGTCACAGAATCAGCATACATGATCACTGACCCGTGAGAGTTCCGTGCCGCCCGACCAATCGTTTGAATCAACGACCGTTCGTTACGCAGGAACCCTTCCTTATCGGCATCCAAAATGGCCACCAGAGAAACTTCGGGAATATCGATTCCTTCCCGCAACAGGTTGATGCCGACTAAAACATCGTACTTACCCAGCCGGAGGTCTCGCATAATCTGTGTCCGCTCCAACGTCTTGATATCGGAATGCAGATAAGCGACTTTGATCCCCAAGTCCTTCAGATAATCGGTCAAATCTTCCGACATCTTCTTGGTCAGTGTCGTGACAAACGTCCGCTCGTTGGCCTCCACTCGCTTATTGATCTCGCCCACGAGGTCATCCATCTGACCCATAATTGGCCGGACTTTGATGGTCGGATCGAGCAAGCCGGTTGGCCGGATAATCTGTTGAACCACGTGATCGGTCTGCTCGTGCTCATAATCACCGGGCGTTGCGGACATGTAGATCACCTGATTAATATGTTGCTCAACTTCAGACAGTTTCAGTGGCCGGTTATCCAGCGCACTAGGCAGTCGGAATCCGTAGTCGACTAGTTGTTGCTTCCGCGCACGGTCCCCATTGTACATCCCGCGAACTTGCGGCATGGTCACATGAGATTCATCGACCACCAGCAAGAAATCTTTAGGGAAGAAATCTAGCAGCGTGTACGGTGGCTCACCAGCCTGACGACCATCCATCCAACGTGAATAGTTTTCGATACCGCTGGTATAGCCCATTTCACGCATCATTTCCAAATCATAGGTCGTTCGTTGCTTGAGCCGTTGCGCCTCCAGCAGCTTACTCTGACCTTCCAATTCGGCAACTCGATCCTTCATTTCACCTTCGATGCCCGCCGTGGCCTTAGCCATAATGTCATCGTTCGTCATAAAGTGGGTCGCTGGAAAAATAGCCACGTGCTCACGGTCAGCCACGATTTCACCGGTCAGCGAATCCACCTCACGAATCCGGTCGATCTCGTCCCCAAAGAACTCGACCCGCAGTGCTCGGTCGTCACGCGACGCTGGAAAGATTTCGACCACGTCTCCGTGGACCCGGAACCGGCCCCGTTGGAAATCATAATCATTTCGTTCAAATTGAATGTTCACAAGTTTGCGGAGCAAGGCGTCCCGCTCAATCTCTTGGCCCACACGTAGTGAAACCACGTGGTTCTTATATTCAGTTGGGTCACCCAACCCGAATATGGAAGAGACGGAAGCCACGACGATGACGTCGTTTCGTTCTAGCAGTGAACTCGTTGCTGAGTGCCGGAGCTTATCGATTTCATCATTGATCGACGAATCTTTTTCAATGTAAGTATCACTCGAGGGTACGTAGGCTTCCGGTTGATAATAATCATAATAACTGACGAAGTATTCCACAGCGTTATTCGGAAAGAACTCCTTAAATTCCCCATAAAGCTGGCCCGCCAACGTTTTGTTGTGGGACAGAACCAGCGTGGGCTTGTTCACATTCTTAATCACATTGGAAATCGTAAACGTCTTTCCAGTCCCGGTGGCCCCCAACAGTATCTGGGCCTTCTCATGCTCATTGAGCCCCTTAGTGAGCTGTGAAATTGCCTCTGGCTGGTCACCAGTTGGCTGGTACTTCGAAACCAAATCAAATTTACGGTCCGATTGTCGATCAATCATGGCATAACCTCCCTACCAAATCTCTAGTTTACTTTAGATTTTCACCAAACTACGGCATAAGCCGGCTGTCTGTTCGTTACCGATAAGCCACTTCACATCCACAATAATTGTGAACCCGATGTGCCAACAAAACACTGCTGCACCGCTGTTTGACGACAGAAAATCTTTTTACTCATCAGAAAAGATGGGAAACAATCCGTTTCCCATCATGCTCAAATATTCTACCATACCGAACATACTTTCGCCAGTTTGACGCTCTATGCTCAGAATTTATCCTGATAGATGGTGACGTTAGCTGCTCGCTCACCACGAATGACTGTCGTCGTATGAATCGACTGAAGTTGCTGGCTTTCCCAGAATTGCTTCATTTGGCGATCGCCCATAAAGACGCTGAGCTGTAATTGAACCGCCCCAGCTGCCCGCAGCGTCGCTACCAAGCTGTGATAATAGTCAGCCGCTTGCTCGGTCGCTAACTGCTTGTCGGTCATCCACATCCCCAGCCAAACTAGACTAGGAAGGGGATAATCAATGATCAGATCCACCAAAACGACCAGCTGATCATCCTTAAAAATCCCCAAGTAGGCCTTTTGATCCGGCATCGCATTCATGGGAACGTCGGTGACGTCCTGAATCGCTTCGTTCCGAGTGACCGGATGATCTTGAAAGTGATTAAAATAGTCGGGATGGGCCGCCTGAAAACTATAAATTAAATCGTCATCCTCGTGCGTCAATGGCCGCACCGTGGCACCCATAATCGTCTGATTCCAAACTTCAGCTAATTTCATGCTTAATCTCCTTGCTTCAACAAATTGTCCGTCAACGTGGCTAGCTTCTGACGATCACTAAAGTCAGCCGCTAGCATCTCTGGTAACACCGCCGCCAAGAAGTACTGTACGCAGGCCATCTGGTTGAATTTCAAGATCGTCGTTAGACTTTCCCGGTAAATTTCGGTAAAGACGGGTTCCGGATTCCCCTTCTGAATCTCACCAAATGATTCATAAAGCAAGTCTACCTTATCAGCCACAGAAAGAATCTGCCCTTCCAAGGTATCATCCTTTCCCTCACCCAAGCGTCGCGTATAGGCCGCCTGGAATTGCTTGGGAATTTCATTTTCAATAAAGTTAGCAGTCAGCGAGGACTCCACATCGGCGAGCATCTGACGCAACTGTGGCGTGGCGTACTTCACAGGCGTCTTGATGTCGCCAATGAATCGCTCTGTATAATCGTGATTCAAGGATTTTTCGTAGAGCAACCGCCAATTCACTTCGTTCCCAGCCTGTTCTTCAACGTCACCAAGAAACTGTGCGACTTCAGCCACCTTAAACGAATGGGCGGCTACAGAATGCTGCTCAAATTTAAAGTAACCCGGCGCACGATCGATTGTTTCCAGATCACTCAGGCTTTGTAAAAATTGATTCATCCCCATGTTTAACACTCCTCGATTTTAATTTCTATATATGTACAGATGAACCCAGCTGCCGCAGCAATACTGATGCCCACCCTGACACGCTCATCAAATTTCTAAAAAAAGCGGAAACCACCCCAATGAGGTTGTTTCCGCTACATCGTCCATTATTGGGCGGAAGCTGCCTTAGCCTTCAAGTCTTCCAGAAAACTGAAAGCTTCTTGGCCAGCAATCCCACCGTCCCCAACGGCAGTCGTAATCTGCCGCAAGGTCTTTTGCCGAACATCACCGATAGCAAAGATACCAGGAACAGCCGTGGCCATCCGGTCATCGGTCTTGATCCAGCCCTTATCATCAGTAACACCCAGATCAGTGAAGGCCTCGGTCATTGGTAAGTTTCCCACGTAAATGAAGACCCCACTTGCCGCAATCTCGCCAGTTTCACCAGTTTGGTTGTTCTTCGTAGCCACACCAGTCACCTTCATCTCGTCACCCAAAACCTCAGTAACGTTAGTGTTCCAGACAAAGTTAATCTTATCATTCGCGAATGCTCGGTCCTGAATGACCTTTTGCGCCCGCAATTGGTCGCGCCGAACGACAACAGTTACCTTGGAAACGATCCCTGCCAAGTAGAGGCTTTCTTCAACGGCTGAGTCACCACCGCCGACAACCACGACTTCGCGATTCTTAAAGAACGCCCCATCGCAGACCGCGCAGTAAGACACACCACGACCACCAAATTCATTTTCACCAGGAACGCCTAATTTCTTATATTCGGAACCAGACGCGATCAGTACGGCACCGGCACTGTAATCACCATCATCAGTCTTGACGACCTTGTGATCACCGTGATCTTCGATGCTTTCCACGTTGCCGTACGCAAACTCTGCGCCGAATTGCGTGGATCCATCATACATATCCTTTGCCAAATCTGGTCCGAGGACAGACTTAAACCCTGGATAGTTTTCGATGGCTGCCGTATTGTTCATTTGACCGCCGTAAATACCACGATCCAACATCAAGACGGACAGGTTAGCCCGTGAAGCGTATAACGCACCGGTCATACCGCCAGGACCCGCACCAATCACAATAACATCATAGTTTTTCATTTTAACGCTCCCTTCTGCTCTTAGCCTTTAGTGTACTTTACTATCAAAAAGGAAGTTTGTCACCTATTTTGACTTGTTGTTCTTTTCATCCTCAGCAGTCAGTTTAGCACCCATCTCTTCAATGTACTTCCGTAAGGGTTCTTTGGTTTCTGGATGACGCAGTCCGTATTCAATGTTGGTCTGCAACCAGCCAAACTTATTGCCGACATCGTAACGCTTACCCGTATACTCATGGGCAAAGACACGCTGAGTCTTGTTTAAGTTGTCAATAGCGTCCGTTAATTGAAGCTCATTTCCTAAGCCAACTGGTGTATTCTCCAAGGCCTCAAAGATTTCCGGCGTGAAGAGATACCGGCCAATGATGGCCAAATCGCTGGGTGCTTCATCGGGTTGTGGCTTTTCCACAAAGTTCGTGACATTGTACAATCCTGGTGCGGTCTCCTCGGAAGGATTAATAACCCCATACTTGGCAGTCTCTTCGTGAGGAACCCGCATAACAGCTAAGGTTGAAGCCCCAGTCTCGTCATACCGATTAATCAGTTGCTTAGTCAGTGGTACCTTACTATCCGTCATATCATCACCCAACATCACGACGAATGGTTCATCGCCGATAAAGGCCTTCGCCGTCAATACGGCATCCCCCAGGCCTCGTGGATATGGTTGCCGGATAAAGTACAAATTCATTCCAGTCGTTTCTTGCACTTGACGTAACATCTTTTCCTTGTGCTTAGCGGCCAGGTTGGCTTCCAATTCTGGATTGGAGTCGAAGTGGTCTTCGATCGACCGCTTGGACTTACCATCAACGATGACGATATCTTCGATGCCGGACTTCCGGGCTTCTTCGACGATGAATTGAATCGTTGGCTTATCGACGATTGGTAACATTTCCTTGGCTAACGCCTTGGTTGCCGGCAGGAAACGCGTCCCCAAACCAGCGGCTGGAATGACTGCTTTTCTAACTTTTCGCATAATTCTTATTCCTCCTGTATCCCCTGTAATTAAAATTCCGAACGGCCTTCACGTTGCATTAAGTCTGAAATTGCCTTACGGATATCTTTTCCTTCATAAAGCACTTGGTAAATGGCTTCGGTAATTGGCATCGAGACGCCACGCTTCTTGGAAAGTTCGTAAGCGGCCTTTGTCGTTGCCAAGCCTTCAATCACCATCCCCATATGATTGATCACGTCATCGAGTGCTTCACCGCGACCTAATTCGTCGCCGGCCCGCCAGTTCCGTGAATTTGAACTCGTTGCCGTCACGATGATGTCACCAACACCGGACAGCCCGATAAAGGTCATTGGATCGGCGCCAAATGACGTCCCCAAACGTGAAATTTCAGCCAAGCCCCGAGTCATCAAGGCCGCCTTGGCATTGTCGCCGTAGCCCAGTCCGTGTAAGGCCCCAGCACCTAAAGCAATAATGTTCTTCAACGCTGCCCCAATTTCGACCCCAATAATATCGGGGTTGGTGTAGACCCGGAAATAGTTTGTCATAAATAATTGTTGCGTATGCTTAGCGGCATCTAAGCTTTCACTCGCAGCTGTCACCAATGTCAGATCATGTCGGGCAACATCTTCGGCATGACTAGGCCCAGATAAGACCGTAATCGACTTGCGATTAGCAGCTGGAATTTCTTCGGCTAAAACCTGTGAGATCCGCTTGTAAGTCTTTTGTTCAATCCCCTTACTGGCATGGATCAGAGCTGGTTGATTCTTTGTCTTCTGTAAGATGGTGGCAACTTGTCCAGCAACCGAACGTACAGCCTTGGTTGGGACAACAAATAGGATTGTTTGAACCCCATCCAAAGCACTTGCCAAGTCGGAGTAGGCTACTAACGAGGGAGAAAACTTAAAATTTTTGATGTAGTGCGAGTTCGTGTGTGCCGTATTCAATTCCTCAACTTGTTTGGGATTGTACGACCAAAGCCGAACGTCATGCCCATTTTCATCCAAGACGCTCGCTAAGATTGATCCCCATGAACCGGCACCGAGTACTGCAATTTTCTCTGACATAGTAATGGATTCTCCTTATTTAGAAAGTTTAGATGACTCACGAAACGGGTTGCCATCCAGATAGGCTGCCGGGACAATTGCTTGTCGCCGACGGTAAATCCAGATGATTAGCGCACCAATAAACAAGATCACTGAAAGTAGCTGTGAGACCCGCAAGCCCCCGAACAACATCAGGCTATCCGTTCGCATCCCCTCAATGAAGAAACGACCAAATGAATACCACAGCACGTAGCTCAGGAAGACTTCTCCCTGCTTGAAAAGTCCCGGTGTGTGACGTAGACTCATCAACACGATGAACCCCAAGATATCCCAGGTTGACTCGTACAGGAAGGTTGGTTGCCGATAGGCGCCATTGATCAACATCTGATTGATAACAAAATTCGGCAAGTGCAGGCCTTGTAAGAAGGCCAAACTGGTGATGCGGCCGAAGGCTTCTTGATTCATGAAGTTCCCCCAGCGACCGATACCTTGCCCCATAATAACAGTGGGTGCAGCCACATCGAGCATTAGCCAGACGGGAATGAACCGTGACCGACAGAAAAAGAACACGACGAGCCCAGCTCCAATCAGGGAACCGTAAATGGCAATCCCCCCATCCCAAATGGCAATGATCTCACCAGGATGTTCGGCATAATACGACCACTGGAAGACCACATAATACGTACGGGCCGCAATCAGTGCCGCTGGTAACGCCCACAGAATCATATCGTAAATGTCGTCAGGATTAATTCCCCGTCGACGACCTTCGCGCACCGCTAGAATGACAGCAATGACGACCCCAGTAGCGATGATCACGCCGTACCAGTGTACAGCGATAGGGCCTAAGTGAATGGCGATGGGATTAAGCGCCGCCATGATTGGTGAAAAAATAACGCCCATCTCCCCTATTTATTTTGTGAGTTTTGCTTGATCAAACGATTCAAATTTTCATCGAATACTTTGGTAGCATCGTAGCCCATGGAACGGGCCCGGAAGTTCATAGCCGCGGCTTCAACGATAATGGCCAAGTTACGCCCAGTACGCACTGGAATGGTAATCTTTGGCACGACAACGTCGAAAAACTTCTGTGATTCACTGTTATTCCCTAACCGGTCGAAATGATTGTCATCTTTCCAGGCCTGTAAGTGTACAATGAGATCAATATCCGTTTCAGAACGGACTGCCCCGGCACCGAACAGGTTCATCACGTCGATGATCCCAATTCCCCGAATTTCCAAAAGGTGACTGAGGATGGCGGGTGCTGCCCCGACCAAGGTCTGTTCATCCTGTTGATAGACTTCGACCCGGTCGTCAGCAATCAACCGGTGGCCCCGCTTAACTAATTCCAAAGCGGTTTCACTTTTACCAACGCCGGAATCCCCGGTGATCATGACCCCGACACCATAGATGTCGACCAGGACCCCGTGAACTGACTGACGTTCGGCCAACTTACCTTCAAGAAAGTTCGTCATGTTACTCAAAACCCGCGAGGTCGTCAGCTTTGTTCCCAAGATCGGAATTTCAGCTTCCTCAGCGGATTGCTTGAGTTCTTCTGGTGGATCCAATTGGGTGGAAATCACGAACGCTGGCGTCTCGGGTTGACACATTTTCCGCATGACGTCGAGCATCTTCTCGTGGGTCATCCCTTTGGCAAAGGACGTTTCCGTAATCCCCAGCAATTGAATTCGTTTTGCTGGATAGTAGTTAAAGTACCCGGTTAATTCCAAACCGGGACGTGAAATATCACTGGTTGTAATCAACCGATCCAAGTGCTCTTCACCGGAATAAACATCCAAGCGATTCGCTTTCACAAGATCGGCCACTGTAACACTCTCTGGCATAGGAGTTCCTCCTTATTGCATAGTGAACTACCTTTAATTTTAGCACTTTACCTGGTTGACTCCTACCAAATTCGCCCGTATTGGGTAACTTAATTACGGATGAAATGATCACTGATGATTGCGTTAAATATTGACATAATTATGGCCACAAGTAATGTGACCCCAAATGAA
The DNA here is from genome assembly GCF_045862015.1 of Levilactobacillus muriae. NCBI lineage: Bacteria > Bacillati > Bacillota > Bacilli > Lactobacillales > Lactobacillaceae > Levilactobacillus > Levilactobacillus muriae. The sequence goes on along the minus strand of NZ_BAAFRU010000005.1, from coordinate 113,803 downwards.
GCGAAGGCAAAACTACTACCCACAAACCAAGACGTTAGTTCCAGCATGATGGCATTAATCACCACACTGAACAATCCCAGCGTCAGTACCGTGATTGGTAGCGACAAGACGAATAGAATCGGTCTAACCACGGCATTGAGTAGAGCTAGCACAAAGCTGGCCACGAGTGCGATCCAGATGCTCGAGACGTAAAAATCATTCTGAAAACCACCGGCGAGTGAACTTTGAAAGAACCCAGCGAGGGCCAGAAAAATGACGGCATTGACCAAAATACGTGTCCAAAAGCGCACATTAATCACCGTCCTTGTGAGAGTCCTTAACATCTTGCTCTGTCACATCGTGAATCACTTTACGCCCGCTATCCTTGGGTGCAGGACTCGCACCACGGAAGAGATCCCGAAAGTTTGGTCCCTCGCCTTCTGCACGTTCCTCTAACGGCATAAATGTGTATAAGATCACGTAAATCGCAAGGCCCAAGATACCGTGAACGAAGGGAATAGCGATGGTGACCAAGACATAGATCAACCGTAAGATATTTGCATTCCAACCAAAATGTTCGGCGATTCCACCCAACACACCGCCCAGTAGGCGATTAGTCCGTGAACGTGTAAATCTTTTTTTTGCTGCCATTGACGGCCACTCCTTTTTTTTAAATCATTAGATTTCCTTTTATGGCAAGAATAACGAAAGCGGCCACTGAAAGCAAGTTTCCAGTGACCGTTCCGTTAAATCTTCATCTTAGGTTAAGCTTTGGAGAGATACAGATGCTGGCTGACCGGGTAGGGGCAATCGGTGAGCGAATGTCCAAAGCCAAGGAACGGTCTCTGAACTTGCTTTGAGCCTCTATAAGCCGAGTTTCAAACCTCTCTAAGTGGTAAAGTTCACCACTTAGAGAACGTTCAACGCTGCGTTGATTGTCCCTACCCTCACAAATCGCTCGGTATCCCCGGTATCGTCAGCTTAGTCCCAGTATACTAATTAGACCTCTGAAGGTTGAAAGTCCCAATGCACCTAGAAAGGCCCAGCTAACAGAGATTTAATCCACAAAATTAGTCGAAAACTACCACCTGCGACTGCCAGAGATTCCGGTTATGATTTGTTTTTTAACATAACATCGAGGTGACAATTGCCGGACTGGCAACGTTAGTCCACGATAGTTGGTCACTGTCTACGTAGGCGTGAGTGAGCCAAATTTAGGCTCAGCCGTGGGATTTTCCAAGCGGGTTAACTTGGAAAATGGCGACTTTGAAACGCGGGTTGGGCGGTTCAAAGCGAGCTGGCAGACCGCTTCTCAGGCTGGCGGCGTCCTGCCCACAGCGTTCCAGCCTAAGTTTGGTGAACGGTAAGCCGGCTGGTTTAGACGACGCTGCCTAATTTTGGTCTCACTATCGTTGTTGCAACAGCCATGATGCATATTTTAGACCTTTTAACCTTCAGTTAAGCCTGTAATACCAAAACAGCAGTCCAATTGACTGCTGCTAAACGTGCTTCTATTGGGTGACTCAGATAAGAATGATTCGTCAGCTAGTTGGGACTGTCTGAATTAGCAGGATTAAGTTCGATGATCTCGCCAGACTTCAGGTAGACAATCCACTCACATACATTTGTCACGTAATCCCCGATTCGACTCAGGTCTTGCGCCACATTGAGATAGATGGAGGCCCCAGTCTCGAAGGCCGGATCCAGTCGCATTTGTTGATAACTATCTGCTCGAATCTGATGGTTCAACTGATCTAGCTTGCGATCGACTTCCGCAAGCTCACGCGCGCCATGCTCATCCTTGTTAACGTAAGCGGCCAGAACATCACGAATCATTTGCGTTGTGATCTGACTCATCTCACCGATCAATTGCTCGAGAACCGGAATCTTTTGCTTACTCCCAAATTTAATCGCAGAATGGGCAACATTTCTCGCATGGTCCGCTGCTCTCTCTAATTCCGAGACTGCTTTCAGGATCGTCACAATTTCCCGTAAGTCGGTGGTTACCGGTTGATACAACGCAATCATTTCAAAGGTCTTCTGTTCCAATGCAATTTCTCGTTGATTGATCTCGTGATCGTGGTCAATTAACTTCTGGGCCGCAACAGCATCGCGGTTCATAAAGGCGTCAACCGCCTGCTGCACGACCTCGCTGACCAACATGCCCATTTCCGTGAAGTCAGCGTCTAGCTCTGCCAACTCATCATCAAACAATCTGCGCATAACTTGCCTCCTTAACCGAATCGGCCGCTGATATAGTCTTCCGTCTGCTTTTCAGCGGGATTCATGAAAATATTTTTGGTTTGGTCCACTTCCACCAACTCACCGTTCATAAAGAAAGCGGTACGATCCGCAATTCGGGAGGCTTGTTGGAGATTATGGGTTACTATAATAATCGTATAATCGTGGCGTAAATTCAAGAGGGTTGTTTCAATTTGGCTACTGGAAACAGGATCCAAGGCGCTGGTTGGCTCATCCAAGAGGATAATTTCCGGTGACACGGCGAGGACACGTGCAATGCAGACCCGCTGCTGTTGTCCACCAGACAGGGCCAATGCACTCTCGTGGAGGTGATCCTTGACTTCGTCCCACACGGCAGCCTGCCGCAAGGATTTTTCAACGACCGCATCCAACTTTTCCTTGTCCTTTTCACCGGCGATCCGCAGACCGTAGATGACGTTATCGTAAATGGAGAACGGAAACGGGTTAGGCTGCTGGAACACCATGCCGATTTCCTTACGAATCTGAACGGTATCGGCACTCGGTGCGTAGAGATCCTGATCCTTAAACTTAATGGTCCCAGTAATCGTAACGTTCGGAATCAGATCATTCATGCGGTTGAGCGTCCGTAAATAAGTGGACTTCCCGCACCCCGATGGTCCAATCAGTGCCGTGATCCCCTTGGCATCAAAATTCAGATTGATGCCCTTCAAAGCTTCTTTATCACCGTAGTATAAATGTAGATCTTGGGTCGTTAAAATTTCCTTACTCATTTTCAATTTTCCTCCTCTTAACCGAAGTTCCCCGAAACGTAATCACTCGTGATCTGGACCTGTGGATTAGTAAATATATGGCTCGTGGTATCGTATTCCAATACCCGCCCCTGATTAAAAAATGCCGTATATTCACTGATCCGTCCAGCCTGTTGCATGTTGTGCGTGACAATAATGATACTGTAATTCTGCTTAAGTTCTAACAACGTATCTTCTAACTGACTGGTTGACACTGGATCCAAGGCACTTGCCGGCTCATCCAACAACAGAATGTCTGGCTTGACCGCGATGGCTCTGGCAATGCAGAGTCGCTGCGCCTGCCCCCCCGACAACGCCAGCGCGCTCTTATTCAAGTCATCCTTGACCTGATTCCAAAGGGCTGCCTGCTTCAGGGAGGTCTCAACGATCTCGTCAAGCTCATGCTTGTCGGTCGTCCCTCGCAGCTGTAATGCAAAGGCGATGTTATCGTAAATGGATTTGGCAAACGGGTTCGGTCGTTGGAAAACCATCCCCACGCGCCGCCGCATCTCGTAAACATCGATGCTTGGCTGATTGACATCGACACCACGGTACATGATACGTCCCGTCACCGTGGCAATTCGATCGTTCATCCGATTCAAAGACCGCAAGAACGTCGACTTTCCGGACCCGGACGGCCCAATCAACGCCGTAATTTGATTGCTGGCGAACCGCAAGTCCCCCTCGGAGATTGCTTCTTTCTTACCGTAATAAACGTGAAGATCCTCCGTGGACAAAATCGTCGGGTGTTCCGCATCTGCTGGCTGCACAATGTGGCGTTCCAACATTTCCGTGGTGCCCTGAACATCGTTACTTAAAAACATGGCTGACCCTCCTTTACGCTGACGTCAAACGCTTGTATAACCGCTTGCCTAAGTACCGGGCGGCAAAGTTGAACAGTAAGATGGCGAGGACCAACACTGCCGAGGAACCGGATGAAATTGCCTTGGCATCTGGCATGATCCCCTCGGAGTTGATCTTCCAGATGTGAACCGCCAACGTTTCGGCCGGCCGCATTGGATTCAATGGGCTGGAAATATTGAACGGATTCCAGTCGGTGAAGTCCAACGCCGGGGCGCTCTGCCCCGCAGTGTAGATTAAGGCGGCAGCCTCACCGAAGACCCGCCCAGCACTCAAGATGACCCCAGTCAGGATACTGGGGACAGCTGCGGGTAAAATGACGCGGGTGACCGTTTCCCACCGCGATAATCCCAGAGCCAGTCCCCCCTCACGCTGTGTTGTATCAATCGTCCGTAAGGAATCCTCGATGCTCCGCGTCAACAGTGGCAAGTTGAAGAAAGTCAGGGCAAATGCTCCCGAGAGAATCGAGAACCCCAATCTCAACTTAACGACGAAGAACAAGAAGCCGAAGAGACCAACCACCACGGATGGCAGTGAACTCAAAATTTCGATTGCCGTTCGGATCGTCGTCGTGACCCAATTATCTTTCGCATATTCATAGAGATAGATGGCTGCTCCCAACGCAATCGGAAAGGAGATCAGCATGGCCAAGATCAAGAGATAAAATGAATTATACAATTGAACGCCAACCCCACCGCCTTTTAGAAAGGCCTTTGCGGGGGCCGTCAGAAAGTGCCAGCTCAACTGTGGCAGGCCACTGACCAGAATATAGCCGAGGAGTGCCAACAAAATCAAGACAACTAACCCGGCAATGCCGTATAACGTCCCAATTGCCACTTTATTTTGCGTTTTTGGATTCATCACTATTGGAGACGCCCCTTTCGACCGATCAAGCGAACGATCAGGTTAAAGACTAATGACATGAGCAGCAGTACCAACGCTAATGACCATAGAGCGTTGTTCTGCAGGGAACCCATGACGGTATTTCCGATTCCCGTAGTCAATACGGAGGTCAGCGTAGATGACGGGTCAACTAAACTCCCTGGCATCAGTGCAGCGTTCCCAATCACCATTTGAACGGCTAGCGCTTCACCAAAGGCCCGAGCCATCCCGAAGACCACTGCCGTCATCAACCCAGGGGTCGCTGCACGGAGGACCACTTTATAAATGGTCTGCCACTGCGTTGCCCCCAGAGCCAGTGAGGCCTCCCGGTAATAGCGTGGAACCGCACGTAACGCATCGACGCTCATTGACGTCACCGTTGGTAGAATCATGACGAACAGGACACAGGTTCCGGAGAGAATCCCAAACCCGCTTCCACCGAAGATGGCCCGCGTCGCCGGAACGACAACGGAAAGTCCAATGAACCCGTAAACGACGGATGGGATTCCCACCAAAAGTTCAGTGACTGGTTGTAGAATCTTGGCGCCCTTATTCGGCGATATTTCATTCATGAAGACTGCCGTGCCAATCGCAAATGGTGTCGCCACGATCGCTGAAAGTACCGTAATCAGGAATGACCCCATAATCATCGGCAACGCTCCAACTTCTGGTTTTCCATTAGCGTCCGTCACGCCAGGATTCCAGTTCTTGCCAGACAGGAAATCCCAGAGACTGACGTGGTTGGTAAAGAAGGTTGCGAGTCCCTTGGAGGCGACAAACCCAATGATACCGACCACGACCGCGACAATTAGGATCAGTGCCGAAAAGCTGACGACCTTACCCCAGATTTCTAACTTGGCTGCCTTGGAATGGCGCTTGAGCTGTTGCTCCAGTTGCTGGGTGGACTTCATCATTTGGCACCTCCTAACTGCTTAATTTGGCCGTTAACGTTACGCTCGACCTTCATCTGATCCGGTGACAAATAACCTAACTGTCGAACCAGCGTTTTTTGAATGGCTGGTGACTGCACGTAACGAATGAAATCCTTCGTTAAGCCTGTCGGTTGCCCTTTGGTGTAGAGATGTTCATATGACCAAATTCTCCAGGCGTTGGTCTTGACATTGGCCTCCGTTGGGGAAACCTTGTTCAGAGAAACGTCTTGAACCGTATTATCCACGTAGGAAAAAGCCACGTAACTGATGGCTCCCGGCGTAGTCGCCACAATTTGGCGCACCATACCGGATGAGTCTTGTTCTTGTGAGGTTTTCGATTGATGACCAGCGAGGCCGAATTGTTCAAAGGTCGCCCGAGTGCCACTTCCTTGCGCGCGGTTGATCAATACAATAGGGACATCGGCGCCACCAACCTGTTCCCAGTTGGTGACCTTACCCGTGAAGACCTGAATCAACTGGGCTGTCGTCAGATTGGTGACCCCGACTTTCTTATTCACAATCGGCGTAATGCCCACAACAGCCACCCGATGGTCGACTAACTCGTTCGCCCGGATACTCTTCTGTTCGCCCGCGAAGAGGTCAGAGTTCCCTATCTGGACGGCGCCCTCTTGAATCTGGCTCAGCCCCGTCCCGGTTCCACCACCTTGAACGTTGATGAACGTTCCGAGATGATCATTTGTATACTCTTCACCAGCTGCCTCTACTAAAGGTTGTAAGGCCGTGGACCCTACCGCCGTGATAGATTCACCCGCGTGACTGACCTCGCGCGTTTGGTAAGCAAAGAGGCCTAGACCTACGATGACCAATAGGCCCAGCCCCTGCCACCAGCGTTTCTTCGACATACCGCTACCTCCTATCGGCCGGATGTCGCCACCCGACCCTTTCGAAAATAAGTATACCGAACGAATGTAAATGTCATGTAGACGTATTGTAAAGGTTGTGTAAATATAGCCCAATCATGCAACTTTTTTTGGGCAAATGGGTGTCTGCCCCTGACAACTGGTATGGTTAACTACTGATTGGCTAAATTTTATTGTCTGAGACCGTCATAGGTTCCACCTGCTGTGGCAGCCACCGGTAACAATGCCCCACTAGTTAAATCGTCTCATAAATCTCTTACATCAGCCTTTTTATGCCACAAAAATAGCCTGGGGAAAACACCCCAGACTCTTTTTTGGCTCTCCAAAGCTATATTGCTGAAACGTGGGACAGAAGCCAGCTGTCCTCACACTTACTTAATCGTCTTCACCAACCGTGGATTCCCAGTGATGTATCCACCAGTCACCTGATAGCGTAATGTGTCACCCTTGCTAAAGTTGTTGGCATTAGAATAGTCCCAGCCTTGAACTTTGAAAACGGCCTGTGTTTTCTTGGTATAGTGACGATTACGACTCGTTAAGTTTACGTTTTGGTAGCGGTTCAAGGCTTGTTTGGCCTGAACCCGCTTGGGCATCGTCTTTTTTCCAGCTTGGACCAACGTCTTGTTAGTCGATACGTAGCGGCCATTGCTGAGAACGAATCGCGTTGTCAGATTGTGTTTCACAACTTTTTTAACCGTTAAGGCCTGCCCTTGACGATAGTGCGTGGCCTTTCCCGTCAGATTTTTCTTATTATATGCATTGATTCCTCGTGGATTGATGACCGTCATCTGCTTGTGTTTTGTCCCATAATAAACGGGCGCCGTATACTTACGGTTAGTCGTCACGTAACCGGTCTTCCCCGCTGTCTTGCTGTGGTGATTGACGTCCTTAACCTTATATCGAGCTACGCCATTCTTAGACTCTGCGTATCCCTTCACAACGAACATCGGCCGATTCAAACGTGACTTTCGCTGGTACCACTGCTTGCGGGCTTGCTTCGTAAAGGTTGCCTGCCGGTAAAGGCCAATCTTCTTTGTGGCGTAGATGACCGTTCCCTCGGGTACCACCTTGTCACCATCCCCGCCGGTCTGCAGGTCAGCACGATAAACGTAGGTCACAGTCTGTGCTGTACTAGTGAATTCCCCAGTAGCGTTAGCCGGTGTCTTAATCAACGTATACCCTTTAACTTTAGCTACCTCGGCCTGGTAAGCACTGCCGAGACTTCCGGTCAACGTCTGACTCGGTGCCACCTGAGTGCCGTCTTCAGCCACGTAATGGACCGTAACTGGCTGACTGGTCACAGGAGTCGGATCGGGACCGGGCTCAGGCGTCACCACATCCTCATACCAGGAACTAAACGACCTGAAGTCCGTTGAAAGCAGGCCATCATATTCATATGTCCCATCAGCCTGCAAATGCAGGTAATCCGTCATCGGTTTAGTAGCCAAGGCCGTAAACTGGCGCTCGGTGGCAGCTGGATCAATCGCCTCTGCCTGCTCTTCCGTGAAGCCAGTTAAATGATAATCTCTGAGATACGACTTATAGTTTCCAGTCATAATTTGGCGAAAAATTTCTGGATTGGTGGCTAATGTCCGTTCGACTGTCTTCATGACAGTCGTACCTAGGGCGATTTCGGCCAGTTTGGGCTTGAGATTAGTCTCATAATCCGTTTGAACTTCCGACTGCGTTATTTTGCCGAGACTAACCTTTGCTCCGGTGCTAAAGTCCCAGGCAAAGTAATAGGCCATGACCGCATTCGTCTTGACACGCTCTGCTCCAGTCGTCCCCTCTTCACTTCCGCCATCTCTGATTATATAATCATAAAAACTTTCCCCGGGGAGCAGCGAAATCTGTGCACTCGCAATATCCGAAAAGCTATTGGCAAACTCTGCCGCCTTATCGTCATTAGGATACTTAGCAATCATTTCCTTAATAAATCCCGGCTGCTCTATCTGAGCCCGGGTCACACTGTTTCCCCAATCAGGGTACCAATAGAATTTTTGGGTTCCCTCCTTGCCACTGATCAGCGTGTAGGGCATCCCTACAGAGCCAATCTGATAAGTTTTTTCAGCAGCGGTTGTTTTGGCAATCGGTTGTGTGCCGGTTACCGTCGTCGTATCTGCCAGTGCAATACTGGGGCTCACAATCCCCCCTAGTAAGAGTAATGTTAATCCTGAAACTGTAAGACGCTTCATCGTCTTATTCATTTAGCTCACCCCATAAACTTTATACTAGTCTATCCAGGGGTAGTATATCATGGTTAGCTTAATTAGTCGCGCTAATTTCTCTGTTAAAATAGCATTCGTCGTCTTTCTACAACGTCATTTAGAGCAATGATATACTTTCTAAAAAGCTTGCACACTATTTTATATCTGTGCAATAATCATGAAAGCACATCATCACAATCCCGATAGCGTCCAGGAGGCCAACAAAAAAAGCGGACGCATCACTATCGATGAGAACCGCCATGATATTTGCATAAGGCTTTCAATGATTATCGTTTAACTCGGGGCACTCACCGGAAAGGTCATCGTCACCGTAGTTCCCTCGTCCAATTGACTTTGCAGGTCAATCTTGCCGTTCAAAGATTCCACTAATTCACGGACAATTGCCAAGCCTAAACCACTACCGCTGACCCGTTGATTGGAATGGGACACTTCGGCTCGGTAGAACCGCTCGAATACCCGTAGCTGATCCTGCTGTGAAATACCCACGCCAGTATCTGCAATCCGCAACGACCACGTTTTAGCCGTTACAGCTGCGGTGAGGGTGACGCTACCCCCAGCCCGATTGTATTTGATGGCGTTGCCCAACACATTTTTCAAGATCTGATCGAACTTGTGCTGGTCGGTCACCGCGATCAAATCAGCTGGTACTTGATTAACCAAGGTCACCTGATTGACGGCAGCCAGTGGTTTCAACAGAGATGCCTGCATCTCAACCTGCTGACCCACGGGTACCTTGGCGGCTTCCACGGCATTCCCTGATTCCAAGTGTGAAATCGTCAAAACATCGTTGATCAGCTCCACCAAGCGTTCACTCTGCTGGTCGATAATCTCCAGAAATTCAGTAAGCTTTTCAGGATCATCTTTAGCCCCAGCTAAGAGTGTCTTGGCAAAGCCTGAAATAGCAGTCACCGGTGTCTTCAATTCATGTGATGCATTGGACACAAAGTCCACCTGCATTTGTTCAACAGCGTAGACCTCGGTCACATCATAGAGCAACACCAAAACTTGAAAATAATCCTGTGAGGTCTCCGTATAGATCGCCTGGGCATCAACCGTCCGCTCATTCGGGGTTCCAGGCAGCTTTAAAATGCGATGCTTTGTCGTTGCCTCACTCAATGCCGAATTGATCAGACTAGCCAATTCGAACTGCCGGACATCCTGCGTAAAAGGATGTCGTCGTGGCGAAATCTGCTGCTGTAGGAATTGTTCCATCGCGGGATTCGCCAACTCGACCTTGCGGTAACGGTCAATAACCATCACGCCAATTGGAAGGTAATCCAAAAGCGTCGCAAATTCCTGATTCTGCCCGGCTATCTTGCGTTGAATCTTACGCTGGTGGGTCTGTAAATAATTAATTTGCAAAGCTAACTGATAGAAGGGATCGTGGGGCGACAGTAAAACATGTGCAGGCGTCTCCTCGTGCCGAATACCCTCAACCTTTTTGGTGAGAATGCTGATACGCTGGTCACCCCAGCGCAGGAGGTAACTGACACCCCCCATCTCAATCAGTGCCAACGACCACGCAATCAGAAGAGCGACCCCCAATTGTGAGGGCCGCACACACCAAACAAGTAAGCTGTTCAGGCTCCCACAAATCACCAGCACGGCGAGTAGCCGTCTCATGACTGCACCTCAAAGGTGTAACCAAAGCCCCGGACTGTCTTCAGGAGAACGGGATGCTTCGGGTCAATTTCAATTTTTTCGCGTAAATGAGACACGTGGATATCAACCATCCGCGTTTGCCCACTGTAATCGAATCCCCAGACACCTTCAAGCAACTGTTCACGACTCCACACCTTTCCTGGCCGTTTGGCAAAGAAGAGTAAGAGTTCGAATTCCTTAGGGGTCAGGTCAATCGACTGGTCGCCACGTTTGACCTGGAACTTATCCTGATCGATGGTCAGATCAGCCACTTGTAAGCGACTTGTAGCTGGCTTGGTAGGTTTCTCCTCCGGCTCATCCTCGTGATAACGGCGCATGACCGCTTTCATTCGGGCAATCACCTCACGAGGGCTGAAAGGCTTGGTGATGTAATCATCAGCCCCCAGTTCGAGTCCAAACACGGTGTCGAACTCACTGGCCTTAGCCGTAATCATGATGATGGGTGTGCTGATTTTTTCCTGCCGCAACCGTTTGGTTACTTCAACACCATCTAACTTCGGTAGCATTAAATCTAACAGAATGACATCAAACTTCTCGTGCAATGCCAAATTCAACGCCTGCTCACCATCAATTGCCGTAACCACCTGGTAATCTGCTTGTTCCAAGTTGTACTGCAGCAACGTCACGATTGCCGGCTCGTCATCGACGACTAGGACTCTGCTCATGGGTTATTCCTCCTGATCTCTGAATAGAACGATACCGATTTCGTGTGGCGCGCCGGCATAGATCGCCGTCTCCGTCACCTTCAACTCACCCGCCATGTTCCGAACTTTTAGATGACAGTAAGTTGGATTAATCAGTAACGCCTCGTAAAAGGATGTTTCACTGTCGATTGGCTGGTGATTACATTCAAGAATAATATCACCAGCAGCCAGATCAAGTTTTACTGCCGGCGTCTGCGGTCGAATTGCGAGAACCCGAACCCCATCGTCAACTTGAGAATACCAGAATTGTTGGTGTTCGTCATAACGTTTCGCCCGCCATAGGACGATGGCGTAACCAACTAACAATAAGACCAATAGTGCTGGAAAATCTTGTGGACGCGCGGTTGTCCAGCCAAAGAAGCCCATAGCAATGACTGCCAACCAAATGAGTTGCTTGGCAAGTTTTTGATAAACTTCTCGTGGCACCTGCCGAAAGACGGTAAACCGTAATCCAACGAGTAGTGGCACCACTAAAATGGCAAAGGAATGACCATGAATGGTCAAGAGTGGCCAAAAGGCCCAGTGACTGGCAAACCAATCCCCTGGAACCAGCGTCACCATTGGCAATACCAGAAACTCGCGCCACGGATACCCAGCGATTCGTTTTCCACGCTGCTTCGCATAGATTCGCGGTGCGGTGAACCGACCGCCGTAATGGGATAACCAGTGCCCGAGAAAGAGAAAGAAGAATGCTGCCAACCACAAGTAATTCTGGACTGGAATTTGACTAGCTTCGCCATTTCCCCAGATCAATCCGGTTGGCGCCAAACTCGGCCAATCGGTTATGTAAGCTCCCCCAAAGTAAGTGACAAGCGAACTCACCACGATTAACGTTAACGGCAATACCGTCGTTGGTAAGATAAGCAACGTCACGGTCGCCAAAATTTCATAAATCACGATCCACAACAGTGGCAGACTAAATCCCACCGCCAAATTTATCACTGAAAGGCCCAGGCCCAAAACAACACCCTGAGTCAAAAAGTGACGTAATTCAAAATGATCACTGTAGACGGCACTCCCGAAGTTCCGCCGTTCGTGTTTGATTCGTGAGCGACTCGTCACCCACAATCGCAGCACCGCGACCCATACCATGAGTTGTAGAAGGTAACTGCCACACGCTATAAATATCCGCATGTCATCGACACCTTTCTTGAAAAAAATAACTGTCCCCAGTATAGCATGAAAGAAAAGCGGGCCGCACGACATTCGTGTTACCCGCCTAATGATTTTGACTTAAGACAACTATCGCTTGCGATCACCAGTCGTTACTGGCCATTCATCACGCGTCCTAGTCTGGATTTTTCTGACTGAGTTGCCATTGCAGGTAAGCATCAATAAAGGGATCGAGGTCCCCATCCATGACGGCCTGCCCATTCCCCGTTTCGTAATCCGTCCGGTGATCTTTAACCATCGTGTACGGGTGGAAAACGTAAGATCGAATCTGCGACCCCCAACCAATATCCATCTGTTCGCCTTCGATAGCCGCCTTTTCCTGCGCCTTCTTTTCCTCTTCACGTTCATACAACTTAGCCCGTAACATCCCCAATGCCGTTTGTCGGTTTTGTAGTTGTGACCGTTGAGCCTGACTCTGCGTGACAATTCCGGTTGGTATATGGGTAATCCGCACGGCTGATGAGGTCTTGTTAACATGTTGCCCACCGGCACCGGAAGCCCGGTAAACATCGACTTTCAAGTCGGCAGGGTTGATGTCTACGTCCACGGTATCATCCAACTCTGGTAAGATATCCACGGAGGCAAAGGACGTGTGACGCCGACCTGCTGAATCAAATGGTGAGATTCGAACGAGGCGGTGAACCCCCTTCTCGGACCGCAAATAACCGTAAGCGTTGTGACCGGCAATCAGCAGTGTCGCACTGCTTAAGCCAGCAACTTCACCCGGTTGGTAATCCAGCACCGTGACCGTGAAGGCGTGCTGATCCGCCCACCGCGTATACATCCGCATGAGCATTTCGCCCCAGTCCTGGGATTCAGTGCCTCCCGCACCCGGATGAATTTCCAGAATCGCATTGTTTCGATCATACTTCTGATTCAACAATTGATTCAGGCTGTACTGATGTAAGGCATCCTGAGCAACCTTGAAATTCTGTTCGAACTCCGCTTGCATATCCGCGTCGGGTTCTTCTTGCAGCAGTTCAACGGCAACTTCGAGATCATCAATCTGAGCATCGAGGCTTTCAAACTCCTCGACCTTCTTCTTCATTTCATTGGTTTCATCAATCAACTTCTGGGCAGACTGAGCGTCATTCCAAAAATCGGGTTGCGTCATCTTGCTTTCATTGATACTGATGCTCTCACTCAGGGCATCAAAGTCAAAGCGACCCCCTAAAGCCGGCAAGTTGTTCCTTCATGGTCGCAATGTTACGTTTAGCATCGCTAAGTTCCATAGTGGTTGGCTCCTTTTTTAATGATTTTGTGCTTTGTACTTTTGTGTTTTGTGTTTTGTGTTTTGTGATTTCTCGGCTACATTGCCGAAACGTGGTCTCCGAGGCAGCCGATTCCGCTTAACCCCGCTAAGCCAAAAATCCAGGCCCGGGATTTTCACCTTAGCGACGTTAATGCTCGTCGGCTAACCAGCCTTGGAGACCACTCTTTTCTAAAAAACGAGGCCGGAATCTCTCCCCGCCTCGTCTCCCGTACTAACGGGTAATATTTTGTCGAATTTCTGACTTCATGAATAATCGGGTGGCATCGTAATCGATGTCAGAGATCATTTCACCGAACATCCGGAATCCTTCTTGTTGATATTCAACTAATGGGTTCAATTGACCATAGCCCCGCAGACCAATCGATTGACGCAATTGATCCATGGTGTCGATGTGGTCCGTCCAGTGGGAGTCCACACAACGTAAAAGCACAACCTTTTCGAATTCCAACATTTGTGCTGGATCATAGAGTTGCTTTTGCTTTTCGTCGTAAACATCTTCGGCTAAGCCCATGAAGTAGGCCTTGATCTCATCAGCAGACTTATCCTTCAATGCATCCAGACTGATCTTTTCTGGTGAAACCATCGCGGAGATTCCGAAGTCGAGTAACGTGTCCAAATCCCAATCGGCCTGGTCGCCTTGCGTGTGCAAGTTAACCACCCGGTCAACGGTCCGTTGGATCATTGGCATCAAGACCCATTTGAGGGACTTGTCTTGGTTAATGACTTGGTTCCGTTCGCCATAGATCACATCACGTTGTTGACGCATAACGTCATCGTATTGCAGCACGTTCTTCCGGGAATCGTAGTTATTCCCTTCAACCCGCTTTTGTGCGGATTCCACTTGCCGCGTGATCATCCGGCTACGAATAACCGCATCTTCACCATCAACGTTCATCCGTTCCAGGAAGCTCTTAACCCGTTCGGAACCGAACCGGCGCATTAAATCATCTTCCAGAGACAGGTAGAACTGCGTCATACCAGGGTCACCTTGACGACCGGAACGGCCACGAAGCTGGTTATCAATCCGCCGTGACTCGTGTCGTTCAGTCCCAATAACGGCTAAACCACCAATTTCAACGACGCCGGGTCCCAATTTAATATCGGTCCCCCGCCCAGCCATGTTGGTCGCAATGGTAACAGCGCCACGTTGGCCAGCGTTCTGAATGATGTCGGCTTCTCTCGCATGATTCTTAGCGTTCAAGACCACGTGCGGAATGTTTTCGTCATCCAACCGCTGAGAAATGTATTCAGACGTTTCAACGGCAACGGTCCCAATCAACATCGGTTGGCCCTTTTCGTGTAACATCTTAATCTCAGTAACGACAGCATCAAACTTGGATTCCAAGGTTGGGTACAACAGATCAGGTTCGTCGACCCGGACAACCGGCTTGTTGGTTGGCACAGAGATAACATCCATGTTGTAGATTTCTCGGAATTCTTCCACTTCGGTCTTCGCAGTACCCGTCATCCCGGCAAGCTTCTTGTACATCCGGAATAAGTTTTGGTACGTGATGTTGGCCATCGTCTTGGTTTCTTCTTGAATCTCGACGCCTTCCTTGGCTTCAATGGCTTGGTGCAGCCCGTCGGAGTACCGACGACCTTCCATAACCCGCCCAGTAAAGGAATCAACAATCAGAACTTCGCCGTCTTGGACCACATAATCCTTGTCCCGCAGCATGATGAAGTTCGCCCGTAAGGCTTGGTCCATATGGTGGGTCAAGGCGGTGTTGTCCGTGTCGTATAAGTTCTTCAGGTTAAAGTACTTTTCAGCCTTTTCAATTCCAGTGTCGGTCAAAGCCACCGTCTTGGATTCAAGGTCGATCTTAAAGTCTTCTTTTTCATGCAACGTCTTGGCGAAACGGTCGACCCGCTTGTAGAGGGCACTCGTTCCTTCAGACTGACCCGAAATGATCAATGGCGTCCGCGCTTCATCAATTAAGATGGAGTCAACTTCATCGACAATCGCAAAACTCAAGGGACGTTGCACCATGTCTTCCTTGTAGACAACCATGTTGTCCCGGAGGTAATCGAAACCAATTTCTCCGTTGGTGGAATACGTGATATCAGCCTTGTAGGCCTCACGCTTTTCTTCAGGAGACTTTTCAGCAGAGTTCAACCCTACAGAAAGACCCATCCAGTTATAAAGTTCACCCATTTCAGTGGCATCACGAGCGGATAAGTATTCGTTAACCGTCACAACGTGAACCCCTTCGCCAGCTAAGGCGTTCAGGTAAACGGGCATGGTTGCGGTCAAGGTTTTCCCTTCACCGGTCTTCATTTCGGCAATGTTACCTTCGTGAAGCACAATTCCCCCCATAATTTGGACGTGGAATGGATAGAGGCCGAGGACCCGCTTTGCGCCTTCACGAACAGCAGCGAAGGCCTCAGGCAATAAATCGTCCAAGGTTTCGCCGTCTTGATAGCGTTGCTTTAATTCTGGCGTTTTTGCTTGCAGATCTGCATCTGGAAGCTTTGCGTACTCATCAGCGTAAGCACCGACTTCATCCGCTAATTTACTGAGGCGTCGTAAAGTCCGTCGATCACTTTCGACCCATCGTTTCAAAATATTTGCCATGTGAGAATTCCCTTCAGTACATTTTAATAAGTCTGCGTCAACCACTCCCGGCTTACACCGGCAGTTTGTGGATCCAACGCCGAACAGCGCTGCCACCACAATTACGCCAAATCAGACTGGGTGATATCCCCAATCCTAAGGAGCATTGCTGCCCACAGGTTGCTGGGCGGACAGCTGAATAATCTTAATAAAATCACGCATTCTTTTGCAAGAATAGTTCCCGTCGCCTTCAAGTTAAACTCGCCGCGCACGGGACAGTGATTTCAAACGTTTATTTTGGCAATAAATCAATCTACATTTTAACACTAACCCAGCCAATATGAAACTTTTCTAATCATGTAAATACCGTAAAACCGCTTTCTTTCGCACGATTATTGACTAAAATAGTCACTAAACTATCACCCTTATTGACGCCAGACCTGAAACGACTTCCGCCCTATTGGGAATCGTATCGTTTCAGCAAGCTTGCACCTCAGAGTAATCCTATTAATTTTACCAGATTAACCGCGGAATGTATCGCTTTTTGCATAACAGTTGCTTAACAATCCCATGACAGGTAGGCATATGGATTAGCCCCCTTAACGGTTCGGCAATATCGGCAACACGGGGCAAACCTGCCGGCTTACCGTTCACCAAATTTAGGCTGGAACGCTGTGGGCAGGACGCCGCTACAGTTAGATCTACGTCCACAAGCAAAGGCGCATTAACGTTCTCGGTGCAAACTAAAAAGCACCACACGAGGCGGTGCTTCATTAGTTTAATTAACATTATTGGTTATTGGTCATCGGCTTCGATCAAACCGTAGCGGCCGTCATTACGACGGTACACAATGCTGATGCCGTTCGTTTCAGCATCTTCATAGATAAAGAAGTCATGGCCTAACATGTCCATTTGCAGAACAGCCTCTTCATTATCCATTGGCTTCAACGAAACGCGCTTGGTCCGAACAACCTCTAACTCCTTACCTTCAGCTGGTTCTGGCTCCGCAGCTTCGGGTGCGAAATCAAGGTTTTTGTAACCTTTTTCCCGGGACTTACGGTTAACTTTGGTCTTGTACTTGCGAATTTGCCGTTCCAGCTTATCGGTAACCAAATCAACACTTGCATATAAGTCCGGAGAAGTTTCCTCTGCCCGTAATGTCAAGTATGGGAGTGGGATTGTTACTTCAACCTTCGCTGTCTTGTTTTGGTAGACCTTCAGGTTGACATGCGCAATTGCCTCAACTTTGTTGTCGAAATATTTCTCCAACTTGCTGATACGCTTTTCAACGTAATCCCGTATTGCGTCAGTAACTTCGATGTTTTCACCACGAATATTAAATGTGAGCATAAAACTTCTCTCCCTTCAACCAAGAAACACTTGGCTTGCTCAGCATCAGAAGGACCACTCTTCTAATATGCTTTGCTTACTATTATTATAATAGAAAGCCCTATCAGAAACAATTATTCTCACGAAATTTAATGTCGCTCAACGTGCTAAAGTCAAGCTAGTAACCGCTTTCGCACCTCCCAAATAAATTTGGCTCGCTGCATGGCGCAAGGTTCTCCCAGTCGTATAGACATCATCTAGCAATAGCACCCGTTGATTCACAATGATTTTCGCCGCAGCAGCGTCCAGCATAAATGGCTGGGGCGTCACTAGTCGTTCTTCCCGAGTCTTAGCCGATTGGGGTTGAGATTTGTGATCTGCCTTCACACGTAGCACCTGCTGATAAGGCTGGCCACGCAGCCATCCCGTAACCTGATTAAAGCCCCGGGTCAGCCATGTCTGCTGATCCACCGGAATCGGAACCAAAACATCATAGGCCTGCTGAGCTAGCGCCTGATACAGGGGGGCCTGCAGTACTTTTCGCAAAGCGTAATCCCCTTGAAACTTATACTGTTGCATATAGGCCTTCATCCCCGCATCGTACTGAAATAGCGCCCGATTCGTTAACGTTTCTGATCCCCATCGCTCGCAGTCATGACAACGAATCGTCGTCGCCTGCTGACGGCCACACGCTGGGCAATGCGCACCCGTAATCGGTGTCAAGCGATCCTGACAGCTGGGGCACAGCGCTGGAACTGGCAAAGGCCGCCACCGTAGCAGATCCTGCAGCGTTACGGGTGACTCGAAAGTTCGCGTACACCACACACAGGCTGTCACGGTCGTCTTCCTCCCCGTTGCTTGCCCTGTCGATTGAGTCGTGCAATCATGCTCTGTGCATGCCGGACAACCCGGGTCTGCGTTTGGACGTAACAGGTCACCTCGCCACCTGGAAAATCCGCGCTTCGACCAGCCCGACCAGCAATCTGGACCAAAGCTGCCGTTGAAAAAATAGCATCGTCACCCCCTAGAATGACCACCGCAATATCAGGAAAGGTCACCCCGCGCTCCAGAATTGTGGTGGTCACCAGAAAGGAGACCTTCTGATCACGTAGCGCTTGAACCTTGGTCGTCCGTTCTGGATCGGCAGCGTGAACGCTGACCCCACCACGAATTCCCTGCTGGGTCAATGCGCCCATAATTTCAGGCAGATCCCGCACATGCGGAACAAAAAGTAAGAAACGTTGTCCTTGTCGTAAATAAGCCAAAAGTTGTCGGATAAGTCGTCGTGGCAGTAGTCCTTTACGCAGCTGCTCTCGCCAGTGCCACGCCAGTTGTACCTGCAATTGTGGCAAAAGGTAACCGTGGTAGCGTAACGGTAAATACGTCGTGACCAGTGTCCGCTGACGAATCTGGCGTTGCAACTTTTCTCCGGGCGTGGCGGTGAGATAGAGGTGGTGGCCCGTGGGCTTTTCAGCACGGGTGATCGCCAGCTGCAGCAGCGGACTCGTCGCCAGTGGAAAGGCATCGACCTCATCGATAATAATCCAATCGAAAGCGCGTTCAAACCGCAACAACTGATGCGTCGTACAGATCGTCAATTGGCTATACTGATAGGGTACCGTCTGCTCACCATACAGGAGGCACTGGCTGACCGCTGCAAACGCTGCTTGAATTCGCGGGGCTAGCTCCAAACAAACATCCACTCTGGGCGAGGCCCAGGCAATCCGCCAGCCTTGAGCCACCGCCCATGCCAATGCCGGGTAGACGATCTCGGTCTTTCCGGCACCGGTCACAGCCCACAGTAGTTGATCCTGGCTGCGTTGAACGTGCCACCGAATACTTTCGGCGGCCTGTTGCTGGTCCGGACTCAACTGGCCAACCCAAGTCAACGGTGACTCTGGTAGTGAGAACCGATTTGGCTCTGGAATAGTGTATAATTTAGTGCGTGAGGTCACCCGTCCCAGCTGCAAGCATTGACGACAGTACCACGCGCCGTTCGGCAACTGGTTCGAGTCTGCTAGCCATTGCTGACACCGTTGGCACTGATAGTGCTGTCCGACTTGCTGAATAGCCAGCTTCCCGGTTCCCAATTTGGCTGTAGATGTGTTAGCTGGTAAGCGGCGGCCAAAGTATTCTGATAAATCAATCATAGCGTTCCTCCCATCTGGTGGTACAGGAACTAACTCCGTAAAAAGCGGCGAAATATTTTTCGAGAAAGGTGTTTTTTTATGGAAACCGACTACTTAACGATTCAAACGACCGGCCGACACGCCTTAGAAATCAAAAAATCCCGATTCATCACCGACATTGCCCGTATTTCGACTGAGGACGAGGCCAAGGCATTTCTGGACACCGTCAGCAAGCGCGAACCCAAGGCCAACCATCATTGTTGGGCCTACGTTTTGGGTGAACACGATGAGATTCAACGGGAAAGTGATAACGGTGAGCCTTCAGGAACCGCTGGTGTTCCCATTCTAACGGTGCTACAACGCAATCAGCTCCACAACGTGATTGCCGTCGTCACCCGGTATTTTGGCGGTATCAAGCTGGGTGCTGGCGGTCTAATCCGTGCCTACAGTAACGCCACTTCAACGGCAATCGAAGCCGTTGGCGTGGTTAAACGCGTGCGGCAACGTGCCCTGACCCTGACGGTTGATTACGCCAATTACGACCGACTGAGTCATTACCTGACCGAAGAAAAAATTACCACGCTCGATACCACCTACACAGATGCCGTGGCGGTAACTATTGCTGTTGATCTGGATAAAGTTGAGGCCACGCAACAGGCGATCACGGACCTCCTCAGTAATCGGCTGACGGTTACCATAGGTGAGATCGACTACCACGAGGTCCCGGTCGAAATCCACGCCAGCAATCGGGAAACGGACTAAGTTCACCTCAAAATTGTCGGTTGCTACCTACGATGGCCACAGATTCTGCCACCGCGGAGGCTGAACGACCAAGAGTCAGCATCCCTAAACGTCAAAAAAAGTCTGGGTCAAAACCCCAGACTTTTTTGGCTCTCCAAAGCTATATTGATGAAACGTGCGACAGAAGGCAGCTAACCGTCTTTTATCCCACTCTATTCGTTTAATCTGAATTTTTAGACGTCAATTGCTTCACAATTCGCTTGATCCAGTGCAATAACGGCTGGCGATTCGATCCCACTAACCCAATTGCCTCAACGAACAGTTCCAAACCTATCAGAATGGCAATCGTCAAGAGGACCGAACCCACAATCGTCGATAACGGATACAGCAGTGAAATAAAGGAGAAAATCAGGGCAATTCCGTAAATCACCAGCACCGTTTGCCGGTGTGTTAGTCCCAGTTGCATCAAGCGGTGATGCAGATGGTGTTTGTCAGCATGTGAAATGGGCTGCTTGTTTAAAATCCGCCGAATCATCGCGTACACGGTATCCGTAATGGGAACCCCCAAAATGATCACGGGGATGATTACGGAAATAAAGGTAACATTCTTCAAGCCATACAGTGAGAAACAGGCAATCATGAACCCAATAAATTGGGCCCCGGTGTCCCCCAAGTATATGCGGGCTGGAAAGAAATTATAGGGTAAGAAACCCACCATCGCAGCAACCAAGGCAAAGATCATAATAGCAACCCAAGTATTCGCCACGTTGAGGAAGAAGAGACCAATGATCCCGGTCGTCGTCAGCGCAATAATGGAAACCCCCGTTGCCAGCCCGTCGAGTCCGTCGATCAGGTTAATGGCATTGACAATAGCCACAATCCACAGCAACGTGATAGGCAAAGCCAACCAGCCAAAATGCCAGACACCAATAAAGGGCAACGTCAGGTAGCGCATTCGAACGCCCGCCACAAAGTAGACTTCCAACGCAGCGGCTAATTGGAACATCACTTTCTGACGTGGCTTTAATTCAAAAACATCATCAATCATACCACCCGCGATGATAATACACTCACCGCCGAACAGGCCCCACAACTGTTGCGTCGGCATTTGATCGCGCAAGAGAAACATGGTTGAGAAGGTAAACGCAATGAAGATGGCCAGACCACCCAGTGTCGGCATTGGCACCTTGTTGACCCGTCGTTGATTCGGTTTATCCACCGCACCAATTTGAAACGCAAAGCGGCGTACAAACGGCGTTAGGACTGCGGAGATAATCATGGTAGCAAATAAGCTAACAATAATCTCAAATCTCATAAAGTGTCCTCTTTCTTTTCTACATATCTTTTGCTAATTATACAAATCTCCTAAATTAAACACAACCGCCATTTTAAGAATGTTCAGAAAAGTTAAGGTTTACAAGTGCCCTCAACACTTTTCACAAGCACAACTACACTATTCAGAGCTTAGTTAGTTCAGCGAAAAACCAATGAAAACAAATGCCTAGTAGCATCCGTTAATTATAAGTATATAAATATCCAACAATCGCCGAAACGGCGGAGATTAAGCTTGTGTATTCGGAGCTAGCCCCATATAATGTGGTTAGTTCAGGAGCAATTAAGTTCTTATTGATATTTTTATAATTGGCGCCTAATTACCTTGTGAAATTTTGGCAATTGTTGGTCGAATTTAGTGCTTCATTGAAAGGAGATTTTTCTATGGCTAGCCAAGATAAAGTTCCCCAAACGGAAGTCACCGCTGAAGAGAAGCCATCCCCCATTATTGTGCAGATGGCCATCTTCGCTGCAGTTTTGTTCGTCTCCAGTTTAATTTCACCCCTGTTCCCGCCATCCTTTCCCGTACCGACGCCGGTTATCGGATTGATTATTCTCTACCTGTTATTGGCGTCCCACATCGTCAAGCTACGGAACGTTGAAAAGTTTGGTGATTTTATGATCAGTTTGATTGCCTTTCTCTTCGTCCCATCTGGGATTCAACTGGCCGCCAGCCTTGATATTCTCAAGGCTCAGGGGATTCAAATCGTCAGTGTCGTCCTGATTGCGACGATCGTCATGCTCGTCGTTGTCGCTTACACCACAGCTGGTATGATTTGGATTCGTAAGCACGTTTTCCACCGCAGCGTTGAAGTCAAGTCCTAGCAAAGACGTTGGCACCAACGACATTTTGGTGCAATCTGTCAGTCCCATCACGTTTCATTCTTCAAAAGCATAAAAGAGATGAGTGTCCATGATTATTCTTACAGCAGCACCGCACATGGCGGTCTGGGGCAAGTGGCTTGGTGATGCACTCGGCACCACCGCAGCCGGCGCCTCTGCTGGTAATGCTATCTTCGGTATCTTTCTTTCTCTGTTCGTCTATCTGATTGGTCAGTGGCTCTTTAAAGTGGGCAAAGGGTTCTTCTTGTTCCAGCCCCTCTTCGTTGGAATGGTTCTTGGGATCTTTATCCTATTCCTAATGGCCAAGGTCTTTGGCACCACGACCGCAAACTTTTACAAATCGGCCTACAAACCAGGTGGGGACATTATCTTCTGGTTCCTGAACCCCGCGACGATTGCTTTTGCCATTCCCCTGTACCGGCGCAACGACATCGTCAAGCGTTTCTGGCTTGAAATTACCCTGTCGCTCATCATCGGCCTCGTGGTTTCCCTGTTCTTCATTTACGGGGCAGCACGCGTACTGGGCTTAAATCACGTTGGTATCGCCTCCATGCTACCACAAGCAGCCACGACTGCAATTGCCATGCCGATTGCGGCGGCAACGGGTGGCAATGCGGCTATCACGGCTATGGCCTGTATCCTCAACGCCGTCATTATTTACGCGCTGGGTGGTTGGCTGGTTAAATTCTTCCGGCTCAACAACGACCCCATCGGTGCCGGCCTCGGTTTAGGAACCGCTGGTCACACTGTCGGTTCTGCTAAGGCCTTGCAACTGGGATCCATTCAGGGTTCCATGGCCTCAATTGCCGTTGTTATCATTTCAATTGTGGTTGATATCGTCGTGCCACCTTTTGCCGCCTTTATGGGCTTAAAGTAACGCGAATCGAAAGAGCGCAGACCAA
Source organism: Levilactobacillus muriae (assembly GCF_045862015.1). Classification (NCBI taxonomy): domain Bacteria; kingdom Bacillati; phylum Bacillota; class Bacilli; order Lactobacillales; family Lactobacillaceae; genus Levilactobacillus; species Levilactobacillus muriae. The sequence continues at coordinate 90,387 of NZ_BAAFRU010000005.1, read as the reverse complement.
TCTCTCACTCTTTTTTTGACCAATCTTCGACATTTAACGATGAAACCAATGGCTTGTGAAAAAATAGTTATCCTGAAAAGCTTTTTGAAACCTAGGCTCGCTACTTGCAGGCTCAATTCACTGCACAAGCCAACGTACAAACCGCGTCATACCACAGATTGTCCTTGTGCATTCCGCTCAAATCCCATATAATGATTATGAGCGATTGAGAGCGGTTTCACAGCAAGTTTCACGTTGCCTCTGCCAAGGTCTTCTTTGTGAAATCTCCGCAATCGTCGCAGTATGCTTCGACTCGAAAGGAGATTTTATCTTGGCTTCGACTAACCACACCACGTCTCCGGGGGCTGTCGAGGAACACCCCACACCAATTCTGGGCCAAATGAGTATCTTCGCTGCCATCTTATTCGTGGCAAGCCTCATTTCACCCCTGTTCCCAGCCTCCCTTCCCGTGCCTACGCCAGTGATTGGGATCGTGATTCTCTACATCCTACTGGCCACTCACATCCTAAAATTACGTCAAGTTGAAAAATTCGCTGATTTTATGATCAGCCTGATTGCTTTTCTCTTCGTCCCTGCCGGTGTTCAACTCGCCGCCAGCCTGGATATTTTAAAGGCCCAGGGACTTCAAATTACTGCGGTAGTGCTTATCGCCACCATCGTTATGTTGGTGCTGGTCAGCTACACCGCCGTCGGGTTGATCTGGATTCGTCAGCACCTGTTCCACCGCGCAACAGCGGCCGAACAGGAGTCGACCCTTTAGCACCTAAATTAAGAAGGTTATAAAATGATTATTTTAGCGGAAAACCCCAATTTAGCGTTGTGGGGCAAATGGCTTGGCGATGGTCTCGGGACCAACGCTGACGGCTCCACCGCTGGTAATGCCATCTTTGGCATCTTCTTGTCACTCGTCGTTTACTTAATCGGCCAATGGCTCTTCAAAATCAGCAAGGGATTCTTCCTCTTCCAACCCCTATTTGTGGGGATGGTTCTGGGAATCTTCGTCCTATTTCTCCTCGCCAAAACCTTTGGCACGACCACGGCAAACTTCTACCGATCGGCCTACAAACCCGGGGGTGACATCATCTTCTGGTTCCTGAACCCGGCAACGATTGCTTTTGCCGTCCCCCTATATCGACGAAACGATATCGTCAAAAAGTATTGGCTCGAAATCATTCTGTCCCTGATCATTGGACTCAGCATCTCGTTATTAGTGATTTACGAGGCCGCTAAGCTCATTGGACTCGATACAGTAGGGATTGCTTCAATGCTGCCGCAAGCCGCCACGACGGCCATTGCAATGCCTATCTCCAATGCCATCGGTGGCGTTGGAGCGGTCACTGCGACTGCCTGTATCCTGAATTCAGTCATCATCTACGCCTTGGGTGACTGGCTAGTCAAGTTCTTCCGGATCGACAAGGATCCGATTGGCGCTGGGTTAGGGCTGGGAACTGCCGGTCACACGGTCGGTTCGGCCAAGGCTGTGCAATTGGGCTCGATCCAAGGATCCATGGCTTCGATTGCCGTCGTCATCATTTCAATCGTCGTCGACCTCTTAGTTCCGCCATTCGCTTCTCTGGTTGGCCTGCGCTGAGACGTCAACAAATAGGCTGCCCCCACAGATGCTAGAATCTCTGGCAGTCACAGGCAACTGCTCTCAATCTGTGAACCCTGTTAATCGAGGGTTGAACATCGTTCGCATACTTTCAATCTTCAGAAAAAAAGCGACTCTTCCACGCCTGTAATGGCCAGAAAGAGTCGCTTTGTGTTTGCGTGACACCTTAGGATTATGAAACGACCGGCGCCTTGAAATGCCCGACTTCAGCGTAGAAAATGCTTCCCCAGCAGCAGGCCGCATAGAGCGTGAAGTCCGTAGCCCATCCAGAGCGCTGCGTAGTCCAAGCCCAAACCGCACCAATCGTGGCCAGAACGCCTAACAGAACAATCCATATCCGTCGTTTTTGCCACCGGGTATAGCGGTCCTCCTGAACCAAGGTGTTGGCAAAGGCTGTCATCTTATTTAACGCCAATATATTCAACAGAGCCGTTAACAAGAAAATACCCGCGACAGAAGACAACTGATCCGCAAACATGAGGACAGTGATCGAGATGAAGTTGATCACAGATAAATTATGCAGGGGCGGTTGAATGGCCTGCAAGACATCCGATTTTCGCAAGGTATCCGTCATGCCGTGGTCCTCTTTCAGCAGCGTGTCTAACGATAACTGATAAATATCACTGAGTTGCAGCAGGCTGTCAATGTCTGGATAGCTGTTCCCCGTTTCCCAACTCGAAATGGTCTGCCGTGAGACGTGTAGCGCGTCTGCGACCGTCGCTTGTGTTAAGTCTTGTTGTTGCCGTGTTTGTTTTAACCGTTCCCCGAATTCCATGGTGGTGCCCCCTTGTAATAAGTGCCCTTAGCATAGCAAAGTTCTAGCAGCTTGCCTAGCAAAGGTTCTAAGCATCGTTGATTTAACGGGATTTATCCTGATCACAAGCGATTAGGTCTCTGAAAATACCGCCAGCCACACTGGCTGACAAAAGACACTAAAAAAAGCCTGGGGACACCCCCCAGACTTCTTTATTGCTCTTCAAAGCTATCTTGCTGAAACGTGGGACAGACGGTAGCTGACGCCGTTTGTCCTACTCCCCTCAGCCCACTACTCTTTCAAGTGATAGTTATACGTCGATACGATAATATTTTCCCGTGAATTCAGCGTTGTCCGTAAGCGCAATGCCGTTTGGTTATGCAGGATATTTTGCCAAGGATGCCGTGGCACGAACTGTGGCACCAAGACCGTCGTGGTAAAGTTTCGTTCAACCGCCCGTTTGGCAATCACGTCACAGAAACGTAGCGTTGGTGTCGCAATGGATCGGTAGGACGAGTGAATATCCACGAACCGAATATCCGGGAACTCCTCCTTGAATTCCTGCGCTGTCTTATGTTCCTTCTCTGGATTCTCATCGAAGGACACATGCATCGCAATCACATAGTCCCCGATGGACCGTGCATAGTTGATGGCACCAGCCGTCACTCGTGTTATGTTGCTAACGAGGACGATAACCGTTGCACCATCATACTCATGCATATCGGCCTTGGTCTTCGCTGCCACCCGCAGTTGCCGTGCAACCTTCTTATAGTGCTGGTGAATCCGGTTGAACAGCAGGAGTAACAGCGGCATGATGATCAGGTATGGCCAAACGTTGACAAAGCGCAAGAATAACAGAATGAGAACCAATGTTAATGAAATTAACGCCCCAATAAAGTTGATAAAGGCTTTGCCCATCCAAAAGCCCTCACGTGTTCGGAACCAGTGGATGATCATCCCGGATTGTGACAGGATAAATGGCACGAAAACCCCAATTGCATACAGCGGAATCAGGAGTGTCGTTTGCCCGTGGAAGATGAAAATCAGGACGATGGCCCCAACCGCCAGGGAAATGATTCCGTTGGAGTAACCCAACCGGTCCCCCCGGTCCAAGTACGCGTGTGGTAAGAATTTATCCTTAGCCAAGTTATACGCCAGAATTGGGAAAGCCGAAAACCCGGTATTGGCCGCAACGGCTAAAATCAGTGCCGTGGATAATTGCAGAAGATAGTAAATGGCCCCATGGCCAAAAACGCCGCTCGCAATCTGTGAGAGGACCGTTTGACCGGCCTGTGGTCGAACCCCCATATAGTAACTGAGGAACGTGATACCGCCAAAGAAGATGGCCAAAATCGTTGCCATAATGGCCAGTGTTGCCGCCGCATTATGACTCTTCGGCTTCTTGAAGTTTGGCACCGCGTTACTGAGTGCTTCAACCCCGGTCAGGGAGGAAGACCCAGACGAGAACGCCCGTAAGAACAGCAACAACGTCATGCCGGAAACAGAGCCACCTAACCGTGCCGAAGCATGGAAGGTGATGTTCCCCGTCACGATATTGTAGAAGCCGACACCGATCATGATGAAAATCATCAGAATGAAGAAATAAACTGGTCCCGTCAGAAATGCCGCCGACTCCCGCATTCCCCGTAGATTTAACAGCATGATGCCAATCACAATAAGGACTGAGATCAACACCGAGTATGGCGACAACGCTGGAATCGCTGAGGTAATGGCCTCGGTTCCAGATGTCGTTGAAACGGCCACGGTCAGCATATAATCGACCAACAATGATCCTCCGGCAACTAACCCCGCCGATTGCCCCCAGTTGGTACTGGCAACCACGTAGGCACCACCACCGGATGGATAGGCATGAATGATCTGTTGGTAAGAAAGCGTGATCGCAAACAGCAGAATTAAGACCAACGCCGCAACCCACAATTGATACATCAAGGCCGCCGCGGATAAGGTGATTAAGACTGTAGTAATTTGCTCAGTACCATAAGCTACGGAAGATAACGCGTCAGATGACAGTAAGGCTAGTGCCTTAAACTTGGTCAACGCCTGACCGCCTTCATCCATGGTCTTTAGGGGTTTACCAATTAAAACCCGCTTTAAATAACGCCACATGACTACTTACCCCTTATCTCCATAAATAATGAAAACGGGTCTACACCCGCTTTTTAAAGTCTCTATAATCGTTTCAATTTCAAACGCAAACGTAATTCTACTACAACTAGCTCCACAATACCACTCTTGTTCAGCTTAGCAACTAAGAAAACTGCAAATGATGTGGTCATGAAATTTGCCTACTCTTTAAACTTTGTTGCCCCACGGCATAAGAAAGCGCTTCATTTACTATTCAGCGTTTTCACAAAAATTTGTGAGTATTTGCCGATCCCGGATACGGCTAAGGATCCGGCCACTTTTAGTTACGGCCGTCAACCCCTATTGCGACTGAACACCTGTTAATGATAAATATATTAATTAGCTAAACAAACTCATCCTCTCACAAGCTTATCACCTTTTAGGGGATTTATAGTATGATGCGTACAAAGGAAGTGCAGTCATGTCTACCCTAATCAACGGCGTTACCTTTTTTCAAGACAATTTAGTGGCCTCTCAGTCACATCGTCGAAAGGTAATCCCCTTCACCCCGGCGATTGCCGATCTTCTTGCCACCCATCATATCTATACAGTAGCTCGAAAAAGCAATGGTCCACGTCTTCACCCCGACGATTTTCTTCAAGTTCCAGTAGCACTACAAGCTGAAACTTACAGTATCTTTCTGAAGGGTAACCACCTCTTTAGTATGGGCGCCTTCAGTTCTGCCAACAGTGATCTTCCCGTGAACACCATTGTCGGTCGCTACTCTTCCATTGCCCACAACGTCGCTCGGATGCAGGGCAGCCATCCCACAGAGAGATTCACCACGTCCATGCTGACTTATGGTTACTGGGTTGATGCCTTCAATGACTATCTGGCTGATACCCACAACACATTTGATTGCAGGCCAAACCCCATTCCCAATGGTCGTCCACTTATCATTGGGAATGACGTCTGGATCGGTCAGGACGTTCTATTTGCGCCCACCGGTGTCACGATTGGTGATGGTGCAGTGATTGCTGGCGGTGCCGTTGTCACCAAAGATGTGCCCCCGTACGCTGTAGTGGGGGGCGCGCCCGCTCGTATTTTAAAATTCCGCTTTTCCACCGCAACGATTGACCGATTGATTGCTCTGAAATGGTGGCAATACGGTTTCGGCGATTTCCACGGTGTGGCCCCCGATGATGACATTGAAACCTTCATCGACAAGGTTGGTAATCTTGTGGCAATCGGTGAGCTTCAGCCCTTCACACCACCGACAACAACTCTTGCTGACCTAACAAAAGCCAGTAAGCTCACCGTCTAACTGACTAACCTAACATAGCGCAAAGAAGCCAACCGACAATCGCCGGTTGGCTTCTTCATTTCACACTAGCGAGCTAGTGATTAAGTTTTACATCATGCCGCCCATACCTGGGTTAGCAGGAGCTGCAGGTGCTGGGTTGTCATCTGGCTTGTCAGCCACAACGGCTTCAGTCGTTAACAACAGCGCAGAAACGGATGCAGCGTTTTGCAGAGCAGAACGGGTAACCTTGGTTGGGTCGGTGATCCCGGCCTTAACCATGTCTTCGTAGTTATTATCGGCGGCGTTGTAACCAATGCCTTCCTTTTCACCCTTCAGGTGTTCAACAACAACGGAGCCTTCAACACCAGCATTTTCAGCGATTTGACGAACGGGTTCTTCCAATGCACGGAGAACGATGTTAACCCCGGTCAATTCATCGCCTTCTGCTTCAACAGCAGCAACATCCTTGATCACATTGATCAAAGCAGTCCCACCACCAGCAACGAAGCCTTCTTCAACAGCGGCACGCGTTGCGTTCAAAGCATCTTCAATGCGGTATTTACGTTCCTTTAATTCAGTTTCAGTTGCGGCACCGACACGAACAACGGCAACCCCACCGGCTAACTTAGCCAGACGTTCCTTCAACTTATCACGGTCGAAGTCAGAAGTCGTTTCTTCGATTTGGCCCTTGATTTCAGCAACCCGGGCAGCGATTTGATCCTTGGCACCAGCACCTTCAACGACCGTGGTGTTATCCTTGGTAACGTTGACCTTTTGTGCTTGACCCAATTGATCGATAGTCGTGTCCTTCAGGTTAAGGCCCAAGTCATCGGTGATGACAGTCCCACCAGTCAAAACGGCAACATCTTGCAAGGTCGCCTTACGACGATCACCAAAGCCAGGAGCCTTGACAGCAACAACGTTAAAGGTCCCACGCATCTTGTTCAAGACCAAGGTAGGTAAGGCTTCACCAGTGATGTCATCGGCAATGATCAAGAGTGAACGGCTTTGTTCAACAACTGATTGCAGTAATGGCAAAATATCCTGAATGTTAGCGATCTTCTTGTCAGTGATTAAGATGTAAGGATTGTCCAAGTTTGCTTCCATCTTGTCGTTGTCGGTAACCATGTATTGTGACATGTACCCACGGTCGAATTGCATCCCTTCAACAACGTCTAAGCTGGTATCAACACCACGGGATTCTTCAATCGTGATGACCCCATCGTTACCAACCTTTTCCATAGCGTCAGCAATTAGCTTCCCAGTTTCTGGGCTAGCTGATGAAATAGAAGCGATTTGCGCGATATCTTCCTTAGTCTTAACGTCATGGGACATCTTGTGTAACCCATCAACGGCAGCCTTCGTAGCTTTTTCGATCCCACGACGGATACCAACAGGGTTAGCACCAGCAGTGACGTTCTTCATACCTTCGTTAACGATAGCTTGCGTCAAAACAGTGGCAGTGGTCGTCCCATCACCAGCGATATCGTTGGTCTTAGAAGCAACTTCAGAAACCAACTTAGCACCCATGTTTTCGAAGTGATCTTCGAGTTCGATGGACTTAGCAATCGTTACCCCATCATTCGTGATGGTTGGGTTGCCGTAGCTTTGTTCCAGAACCACGTTACGTCCCTTAGGTCCAAGGGTTGTCTTAACCGTATCAGCTAACTTATCAACACCGGCAAGCATCTTACTGCGAGCGTCTTCAGAAAATTTTAATTCTTTAGCCATTTTAAAAATTCACCTCATACTAAAATTTTTGAATTATCTTGGATAGTCTTCTTAAGTGGAAACGGGATTAATCAACGACTGCGACTAAGTCCTTTTCGTGTAAAACAAGGTAAGTCGTGTCTTGATACTTAACTTCGGTACCGGAATACTTGTCGAACAATACCTTGTCGCCAACCTTAACAGTTGGGGCTACCTTTTCGCCATTGTCTAACACACGGCCATCACCGACAGCGACAACGTTTGCCGTTTGTGGCTTTTCTTGAGCGTTACTTGCGAGCACAATACCGCCAACCGTGGTTTCTTCTTCTTCTGGTTGATCCAAAATGACGCGGTCTCCTAATGGTTTTAACACTTGAATCCCTCCAATGAACTTACTTATTAGCACTGTTAGCACTTGACTAACATAAGTGCTAATCAACAATATCTAATATATGGTTTTTCCCTCTAAAAATCAAGGAATTTGACAAACAAATTCCTCGATTCAGTACGCCAACCACGCGCTATCCTGTGTGGCTGAGAGGCTTAGCGAATTTCAGATTTTCCAATAGTCAGCCATTTGGTCTAGACGTCCTGTTCCAAAAAAAATCGCAATCCTCAGATGAGGACTGCGATTCAATCATTAGTTTAGATTATTGTAGTGTTCCAGGAAATAAATCAACGTTTGAAGCTCGTTGGTCAAGTCCACGTTTTGCACGCGAACGCCCTTCGGTACGGTGATCCGCAGTGGTGTGAAGTTCAAGATACCTTTGACACCGCCAGACACGGCCTCATCGGTTACCTCTTGTGCCACCTGGGATGGTACGGTCAAGATGGCCACTTCAATCTGTTGTTCTTCCAGTTGCGTGCGTAAATCAGTCATTGGATAGATGGGCACACCACTTTGAATCGTGTTGGCAATCTCTTGCTTCACGTCAAAAGCAGCACTGATCCGCACGTTACTGTCCTGATGAAAATTGAAGTTGAGTAAAGCGTGGCCCAGATTTCCCACCCCAATCAGGGCCACGCTGGTTAAGCGGTCCTGATTCAAAATTTTCTTAAAAAACTTGATTAAACTTTCAACATCATAACCATAGCCCCGTTTACCGAGGGCTCCAAAATACGAGAAGTCCCGACGAATTGTTGCGGAATCGACCTTAACGGCTTCGGACAATTCAGTCGAAGACACCCGGGTTTTATCTGCGTCTAATAGGATGTTCAGGTAACGGTAGTAGATGGGCAAGCGCTTGGCTGTCGCCCGGGGAATTTTTTGTTCTGTCAAAAACGAGACCTCCTAATCAAAGAAACTGGCTACCGTTCACAAGCGATAGCCTCATATTTAAATAATTGTCTGGATTGTGAAATCAACTTTCTTATAGATTATAGCATAACCGTTCATCTTGTGAAAGAATTTGCAAGTTTTTTTCACTATTTAAATCGTAATTTCGGTCTCTCTCGAGAATATGCTAAAATAGTGGGTATCAGTGTTCCCTGTCTTCCTTTGTTGCTAAGGTAATTTCACCCACAATTACCGGAAACCGCGATACCTCATCTCAAATTATCGGCGGTGTTTAAATTCAAGCAAGCTGGCAACTTCGTGACAACGGCGATCTTTCAATGCAATCCTAACTCTAAAAACTAACATACAAAACCACTAAAGGAGGTTGGCTTACCGTGATTCTTTTACAAGTCCAACAAGTTACCCGGCGCTTCGGTGCCGCCGTCCTGTTCGAAAATGTCAGTATGGACGTCCCTGAGCACGGACGGGTGGCCCTCGTCGGCCGCAACGGTGCCGGAAAATCAACCCTATTAAAAATGATTGCTGGCGAAACTACACCAGATATCGGTCAGATTACGACTAAGCGTGGCCTGACCTTGGGCTACCAAGCGCAGAACGCCGGCCTTGCCTCAACCAAGACCGTCTGGGACGAAATGCTCAGCGTCTTCGCTAAACTCATTGCCATGGAAAATCGGATGCACGAGCTGGAACAACAGATGAGTGATCCCACCGTGACCGCTGATCAGGAACAATTCGCGCAAATTTCAGCAAGCTACGATCAGCTCCAGCAGGATTTCAGCGACCAGAACGGTTACGGCTATCAGGCAGAAATTCGTGGTGTCCTTCACGGATTCGAATTTGACGAAAGCTACTATGACAAGCCAATTAATGAACTTTCCGGTGGACAGCGAACCCAGCTGGCACTTGCTAAATTACTTTTGGAACGGCCCGACCTCTTGATCTTGGACGAACCCACCAACCACTTGGATGTCGAAACATTGACCTGGTTGGAAGGCTACCTGCAAGGTTACCCTGGTGCCATCCTCGTCGTCTCCCATGACCGGTACTTCCTCGATCACGTTGTCAACGACGTCTATGATATGGCACACGGTGGCCTCGACCACTACCCTGGCAACTATTCACACTACATTGCCGCTAAAGCGGAACGGTTGCGTTTAGCTTGGAAAGAATATGACAAGCAGCAAGCCGAGATCGGTAAGCTAGAAGACTTCGTCAACAAGAACATCGTCCGAGCATCTACCACCAAACGGGCACAAGCTCGGCGCAAGCAATTGGATAAAATGGACAAAATGGTTCGACCTGAAGGCGACGAAAAAGCCGCCCGTTTCAGTTTTCGACCGAAACGCCAGAGTGGCAACGTCGTGCTGGATGTCGTCAATGGCGCCGTGGGTTACGACGGTGAGATTCTAGCGGCGCCAGTTACCCTAGACATTAAGAAACATCAGGCCGTCGCCATCGTCGGCCCCAACGGTATCGGAAAGTCCACCCTGCTCAAAACGATCCTCGGTCGGATTCCAGCTATTCAGGGACAAATTATCTTCGGTACCGGTGTCGATACCGGTTACTACGACCAGGATCAGGCCACACTGCACGACAAAAAGTCCGTGCTGCACGAGCTGTGGGATGATCATCCCACAACACCCGAGGGCGATATTCGCTCAATTCTCGGGAGCTTTCTCTTCACCGGTAGCGATGTCGACAAGAGTGTTCATAGCCTAAGTGGTGGTGAACGGGCGCGCCTGCTGCTGACAAGATTAGCCTTGCAACATGACAACTTTCTCATGCTGGATGAACCTACCAATCATTTGGACATCGACAGCCGAGAAGTCTTGGAGACTGCATTGAATGACTTCGATGGCACCATCCTATTCGTTTCTCATGACCGCTATTTCATCAATCAAGTGGCAACTCAAGTCGTCGAACTGAGTCCTGAGGGCACTACACGTTACCTTGGAAACTACGATTACTACGTGTCTAAGAAAGCTGAACAGGACGCATACGCCGCCAAGGAAGCTGCCGAGGCCGAGGCTGCCCACCCCACGATCGATGTTCCCAAGCAAACCCAGATTGACTACCAGGCACAGAAAGATCAGGCAAAAGCAAAACGTAAGCTGAGTCGTCAGGTCACCGCCTTGGAAGATCAAATGAGTGACTTGGAAAAACAAAAGACTGTTATTGAAACCGAAATGAGTAAGGAACAAAACTTTAACGACGCCGGCAAGCTCGCCGACCTTCAGGAACAACTTACGGCCGTGACCACGCAGCTCAGCGAGACTGAAGATACTTGGACAGAGAAGAGCTTGGAACTGGAAGCGTTTGACGATTAAACCATCTAAACACGGGAGAGTGGGACAAAAGACGGTTAGCTGGCGAGCATTAAGGCTGATAGCGGAGTCAGCTGCCTTCTGGCCCACGTTTCAGCAATATAGTTTAGGAGAGCGAAAAAAGAGTCTGGGGTTTTGTCCCAGGCTCTTTTTTCATTTTTCTAAGTGGATTAACTTGGAAAATGGCAACTTTGAAACGCGGGTTGGGCGGTTCAAAGCGAGCTGACCGCCCGCTTCTAAGGCTGGCGGCGTCCTACTCACGGCGTTACAGCCTAATTTTGGTGCACTAATTTAGACCATGTAGCCAACTGTCAGGCTTTGATAAACCCGGCGTAGTCGAGCTGTAGGAACCGTGCTATCCGATCGAAGTCTTCCTCCAACTGATTGCGGTCGAACGGCCCCCAACTCTCGACGATAAAGGTAATCTGCTGCCGGTTGATTCGTGTCGTCCACTTGCCCACCACAGCACCATTCGCGATAATCGGTGCACGGAGGATCCCGTTCTTCGACCACAATCGTTGGCGTACTTGCTCTGGCGCCAACCAGGACTTATTCCGGTACCCCGTCATTGGCGAGCTAAAACTGGCCGCAATCACGGTCAGATGAGCCACTTGATCCGTGATCGCCGTAAGTTCTCCGCTGGAAACTGGGGCAATCGTCCAGAGCTGCTCCTGGTCAACCGTCACAGGTGTCAACTCCGGTAAGACCGTTTGCCAGGCCGACCGAACCTGGCCGACCTTAATGCCAGACCACTTCACGAAATCGGCCATTGTGGCTGGACCAAAGCCGTGCAGGTATCGCCGAAGCAATTCCGTCGTCGCGGTCTGCTGATCCCGTAATTCAAGGGTTGGCGGTGCCAGTAACGTCCAGTCCTGCCCGATAACTGCCGGTGCCATCTGTAACCGCCCCTGCGCCGTCAATACCTGCAGGACAGCATAGTCAAAGTTGTGTGGGCGATCGACATACCAATCAAAGGTTGCCTGCAGGTATTCGGTGTATGCTGTCCGCGTCAGCTGACCTTCTTGCTGCAGCAAGTCATCGATTGCAGTGGCCGCCGCGCGCACGTGAGCTTCAGCGCCTAAAAAATAAGCCTTGGGCAAACGTTCCTTTTGACGCGCGGACACGACTAGCCGTAAGTCCGTGGGCGTCAGCAAATGAATTGTCCAGCGTTGCGCCCACGACCGTACAATGCCATGTTCCTGATAAAACGTCAGGAGTTTCGATCGTTTTATTCCCGTTTGCAAAGCCACGTTGAGCTCTGCGGCGCGTTGGTTCTGTGCTTGAATACCCACACTATTAAAAAAGGGCGCCGCAACTTCAGCGCTCGTTGTTAACAATCCCTGTTGGTACAGGCGATAGGCAAACAATTCGGCTTGATTCATGGGACGTCCTCCTCTAGTTATCATAATTATTTTACAGAATCTGTTGCCCAATCAAACTCCAGGCTTGGGTCGGCGTTCAACGTGGCATCTGCGAAGACGCCATGTTGGTAGGCCACATAGGCGAAGGCCCCAATCATGGCAGCGTTGTCTCCACATAACTTCAACGGTGCCTTGACCAGGTGAGTCGTTGGGTTGCTCTGCAAATCACGTTCTAACCGTTCACGCAGCCCTTGATTGGCGGCAACCCCACCAGCTAGGATCAGCTGATGCACTGGATAGTCAGCTAATGCATGCTTGGTCTTTTCGGCTAATACGTCCACAACGGCTTGCTGGAAACTAGCGGCGAGATCCTGTTTGCTTAGCGTTTCACCGATCTGATCAGCATGATGCGTCGTGTTGATAAAGGCACTCTTCAACCCACTGAAGCTAAAGTCAAAGTTGTCATCCTTTTCCATGGCACGAGGAAATTTAAACGTATCTTTCCCCTGATGTGCCCATTCGTCAACGGTCTTCCCGGCTGGATAGTTAACGCCCATGACCCGGCCAACCTTGTCGTAAGCTTCACCGGCAGCGTCATCCCGCGTCTCACCGATAATTTCAAATTGATTCTCAGCTGGCATGTAGACCAATTCAGTATGACCACCGGAAACCAGCAAAGCCAATGCTGGAAATTCGATAGGTTCCACGTAACGGGCCGCGTAAATGTGCCCGGCCATATGGTTGACCGGAATCAACGGTAAGTTGTGGGCAAAGGCAACCGTTTTGGCAGCCGTGACACCAATCAACAGGGCACCAACTAGCCCGGGACCGTATGTCACCGCCACGGCGTCCAAGTCAGTGTACCCCACTTCAGCCTCGGCCAAGGCATCCTTGATACACAGGGTTACCTCTTCAATATGATGCCGACTGGCAACTTCGGGAACGACCCCACCAAACCGTTGGTGACTCTTGATCTGGGTCGCCACGATGTTAGACAAAATCTTATGGCCGTCCTCGATAACGGCGACACTGGTCTCGTCACAACTTGATTCAAATGCTAAAATTAAATTTCGCTTTTCCGTTGGACTCACTCCTCTTCCTGTTCTTCGTACTAACCAACCATAACGGCCGCTTACTTATATCTATGATTCCCATTTTTTTGCTGTCTCGCGCAACCATCAAATTGTCTGGACCTAACCAAAACTAAAATGACCTTTTCGTTATCTAAGCTTTGGTTGGTGCCACTTGCTAGATTGGTTGTTCGCTTAACAAATCACGCTTCAATTCCGGCATTAACTATACCATGAAACGGCAAAAGTTCCTAAACGCTGTCAACGCTCATTGCACACAAAAAGCGGGTGGCCCCAATGCCTAGCCCGCCTTGATGTTGCCGTCGTTAATTCTGTTCACGCGTTTGCGGTTCCGTATTCTGATCCTGCTCATCAGCCTCTGCCGCGGCCTCGTCCTCATTTTCATTAAGGTATAACACCATATCGGCTGCGTCTTCGTGATCACCGAAGTAGTAACCCCGCTTGACACCGGTCTGTTCAAACTGCAGATCACGATAGAGCCGTTGCGCACTCTTATTAGACACCCGAACTTCCAAACTGACCGTCTTATAGTTCAGTTTACGGGCCTTTTTGATCATGATTTTCAACAGAAATCGACCAAGCCCCTTGCCTTGATACTCTGGCAGGACAGCAATATTGGTAATGTGCGCGTCTCTGTTACGTTCGTCAAAAGTACTCCCAATGAACGCCAGTAGCTTGTCATTCTTACGGATAACCAAGTACAACCGGTCCTTTTCTCGCCGGAGTTCGTTAGCAAAAGCCGTCGAATCCCATGGCGCTTGACCAGCATACACGGCTCGCTCGATTTCAATCATTTCTGGAATGTCAGTAAACAGGGCCTTAGCCACGAAATACGTGACGTCGTGAATTTCGACCCGATGATTTTTAACGTCCATGGTCTCCTCGCGTACGACTTCTCGCCGACTGCCAAATACATTTTTATACCAATTTTTAAATTTTTTCAACATACGATTCGGTATCCTCTTCTGGGTTCTTAGCACGCCATTCGGCTTCGGCTTGCGTCAAACGTAGGTAGTTCGGCACGAACCGATCAACATCACTCACGGGGGCCAACTGCTGCCCCAGCAGGCCAATCGTCGCCACTTGTGGTAAATTCAACCACGGACTGATTGCCGGCGTGGCGGCAGAAATCGTGGTCGCAATCAAATCCTTAAAGTTAGCGGCATCACCCAGGAACCACACGGGTTCACCGTATTTGTTGACGGCAGCAAGAAACTCCGCAACTCCGATGTGAACATCCGCAATCACTACAGTTGGCACGCCATTCTTGATCCGATATAACCCAGCGAATGCGTTTTGATTCCGCGCGTCAAAGATTGGCGCGACTAATGCCCCCTCGACCGGCACATTGGCGGCCAACGTTGCTAAGCTGGAGACGGCGACCATGTCAATATTTAAGGTTGCAGCCAACGTCTTAGCGGTCGTCACGGCGATGCGAATCCCCGTGTAGGAGCCAGGTCCCGCCGCAACCACGACACGATCCAAGTCGGTCGGCTTTAAGTCTGCCATTGCCAAGAGCCGTTCAATCTCTGGCAACAGGTATTCCGCGTGTTTCTGATGAACCGTAACTGTGATGGCGGCCAGCACTGTGGCATCATCCAAGACAGCAACACTGAGCGGACGGTTCGATGTATCAATTGCTAAAATCTTCATTTTGCTTGGGTTCCCCTTCATGTGTATGGTGACCACAGCCAGTAACGAAAATGGTAAAAGCGGCGGCTGGTTTTACCGGCCCGCCGCTTCCCAATGACCAGTTACTTACTTTTTCTCGTGTACTATTCATATCAGTGTCTTATATTACCACAAAGACTGGCGCGGAACATCTTCTCTGCCTGTCTTTATGAAAAATAATCATTTAACACTTAAGGTTGAAAGTTCCAAAGTACTCATTATGACTGTTGTAGCAATGATACTGGGCCTAAAATTAGGCAACATTGTCCAGTCATCGCCTTACCGGCCTTACATCGTGGGACGACCTGTGAGACGACTGAACTTGTCGGCTTTCAGGCGAGCTGGAAGCCCGTTCCTTGGCTGGAACCGTTCCCCACGCCAAAGTGCGTCTTTCATGGTATCCGCATTCATCGACACAGCCGTACGTTGTCGCTTTAGCGCCGTGGCTGCCAGTCAATCGTGGCTAACACCGCGGTCGTTGCACCGATCTTCACCGTGTGCTGGGTCGTCGTAGCGTGGCTATGCGCAACCTCACTGGTCACCTGGTGGCCATACTTCACTTCATTTTCAAAACGAATCCGAACGTCGACGGCCTGATGTTGGCGCAACCATTCGGCCGGCAGGGTATCCAGCATCCAATCGAAGTAGTGGGCGTTGTTCACGTGGCCATTCTCATCGATGTCGAAATACCGCACCGTATACGGTTTGGCAACGCTGGTAGCCGTCTGATCGACCTTTTCCGGCCGAGGTAACCGTGGCAGTCGTTTGACTGGTTCGGTTCCGTAGGGTGCCATAATAGCCGTCGGGATCGTGGCAATCTTGCGAGTCGCGTAACTCATAGTCACCCAGATTCCCTCCCCATAAGCCAACTGGTTGCCTTCAGAATCGAGCAACCAATATTCCCGGTAGGCAAAGTATTTATTGAAGGCCGTTGCCCGCGTCTTGAGGGTCACTGGATCTCCAATCTTGGGAAGTCGATCAACTTGCAAGTGATACTGTGTTACAACCCAACCCACACCGAGACTGTGAATATAGTCAGTGGTTAATTTCAACGCAGCGTTCTGATCTTCAGAGACCAAAACGAACAGGTTGATCAGCATGGCGAGGGTCAAGTGACCGGTGTCATCCGTTTCATAGTAGACGACCCGGTGGGGTTCACTGAATTCATTTTGGGCCACGCAGGTCACTCCTCATCTAAATGGTGGTAACTTCGATAAACATCTTGTTTCTTCATGCCGCGGAGGTTCGCGACTTCCTTGATTGCCGCATTAGGCTTGTCACCAGCCGCAATCAGGCGATCGACCTGTGTCTCAATGGGTTCGCTGAGATCAATAGCGGCGGTCGCCGTGGTTGTTGGATGATCATTGCCCCCAACCAACACAACGAATTCACCCCGCACCGTATCCGTGGCGGCCCATTCGGCGAGGTCACTCAGACGCCCACGTAAAAATTCTTCATAACGCTTGGTGAGTTCACGACACAGAACGGCGGGGCGGTCTTCCCCCATCCCCGCAGCCAAATTCGCCAATGTCTTCTTCAGACGATGGGGAGCCTCATAAAAGATCAGGGTTTCAGGACGCTGTGCCAATTCATCGATTTCGGCACGCTGGTCCTTCGGCTTGCGATCCAGGAAACCGTAGAAATAGAACGGTTGTGGCGCTAAGCCCGAAGCAATCAGCGCCGTCAGACCCGCGTTGGCACCTGGTAATGGCACCACCGGAATGTGTGCCTCAATGCAGGCATTTACCAGTTCGTGGCCAGGATCTGAAATAGATGGCATCCCTGCATCACTAACTTGCGCAATCTGCATGCCCTGTTGAAGCTTCGCAATCAATTGCGGGATACGTTCCTGCGTGTTGTGTTCGTGAAAACTAATTTGTTTGGTCTCAATTTCAAAATGATTTAAGAGTTTCTGAGTATTACGGGTATCTTCGGCGGCAATCAGATCGGCCGCCTTTAACGTCTTGACGGCACGAAAGGTCATGTCATCAAGATTGCCAATGGGTGTGGGCACCAGGTATAAATGGCCGCTGTCTGCGGCTTGAAAACTACGTTGACGTTCCATGTGTGGTGCGGACCTCCTATTGATCACGATAGATAACTTCTAGACAAAAGGCACATTCCTCGTCCTGCTTCCGCCTCGTCCCGTAGAATTCCCGGCAGACGTGAAAGCCTTCTTCATACAATTTTTCCAAGATCTGTCGCGACTTTGACAAGCCCTGTGGTGTCTCGGGGGCCTCGGGCAAATCACGTTGGAGCTCCCGCAGAAGATCGCGTAAGTGTTGGTTTTCAATTTCCAACTCGGCATTTTGCTCGAACACCTGGGTCATCTCGGCCTGTAAGTCAGTGAATTGGGCGAGCACGTCTTGTATTTGGCCCTCGAGCTGCTTAAATTGATCGTATACTTCTTGTTTTTCCAAGTTGCTACCCCTCCAATGCTGACTGTTTAGCGCGGAATCTGCGCTAGAATCTGTAACGTTAAGGCCTCTAAGATGCCCTGAAAATTCATGTTCCCAGCAAGCTGACCCCGGGTCTCCAAACTCAACGTCATAATAGCAACAAGCCGGTCAATACTGAGGCGCTGGGCCATTTGCCGGCTGACCTGTGCAACCTGTGGAAAGGCCAACTGATCATCGGCCACACTAGCATTCTGCTGACGCAAGACATCGTGCCAAACCTGTACGACCATATCTAGGATGGTTCCTTGTAGATCACGATTGCTACCCAAAGGTAATAGTTCAGTCTGTACCCGCACAAAGGCCCGTTCATCACCAGCGCAAGCCGCGCTGAACCACTGCCCCACGCTCGCCTGAGCCGTCTTCAACCAGTCTTCGGTCGTCAATGCCTTGGCCGCCTGAACACTTTCCGTCAGGGTCGTCAGCAGGTATCGTTGACTGGGGACAATACCCGCAGCAGTTAATGCATCGGCTAATGCTCCAGGCGCAACCCGCAGAAAATCCACGACCTGCGTCCGCGACAAAATCGTGGGAAGAATTAGATTTTTATTCGCCGTCAGCAGCAGTGCGACGGTATTCCCCACGGGTTCCTCAATAAACTTCAGGAGACTGTTAGCCGCACCCGTCGTCATACGATCGACTTGATCGACAATGAAGATCTTTTGGTTGCCTTCAACGGCACTCTTGGTAAATTCGGATTTGAGATAACGGACTTGGTCCACCTTGATACGTTGCCCATCCGGTACCACCGACACCACGTCAGGATGATCTCCCGCTTGAATTCGCTGGCACTCTGGGCAATGACCACAGGGTAGACCCGCATCATTCACATGGGGACAAAAGAGCCGCATCGCAATGACCGTCGCCAGCTGCTGCCGACCAGTCCCGTCAGCCCCGTTGAATAGATAGGCGTGGGCCAAACGGTTCTCGGTAATTAAATTCATAAAATGACTCAGCAGCTGCGGTTGTAACCGTTGTGCCGTTGCTACGAGAGATTCTTCGGTCATGGGTGCCCCCTAAAATTGGTGAAACTGATCGACGGGCAGCACGAAGACCGTGGCGCCACCGACCTGAACTTCCACCGGATACGACGACGTATTATCTAACTGTGCATCCAAGTTAACGGGTGGGGTCATGAACTGCTGACGCGTGTGGCTGGCCGCCTTGATCATTTCCAAGACTTCATCGACCCGGTTCTCTTCCACACCAATCATAAACGTGGTATTTCCAGACTTCAAGAATCCTCCAGTGGTTGATAATCGCGTTGCACGAATATTCTTATCGATAAACTCATTACTGAGGCGATTTGCGTCTTTATCCTGGACGATAGCGATTAATAGTTTCATTGCTGTTCCTCCCTCAAATGCCGGTTTAGAAATAACGTGTTGCGGTCTGTTTGATCAATGTTAAGGCTTCTGCGACCACTTGATCAGGTGATTGGGTCGCATCGATTAATTTGATGCGTTCTGGATGAGCCTGTTGCAATCGTAGGTAGGCCGCCCGCACACGGTCGTGAAAGGCTGCCTGTTCAACATCTAGTCGGTCGACTTGATCAGCCTGCCGATGTGCTTGAATCCGGCGAAGCCCAACCTCGGCTGGGACGTCGAAATACACCGTCAGGTCAGGCAGTAACCCATCCGTGGCGAACGTGTTCATCTGGGCAACAGCATCCTCACCAATTTGACGACCAGCGCCCTGATAGGCAACGGAACTATCCACGTAACGGTCACAGAGAACCAACTGATCAGCAGCGAGTGCTGGCAAAATCGTCTGCGCGATGTGTTGCCGTCGAGCCGCGGCGTACAACAAGGCCTCCGTACGGTAATCCATATCGGTATTCGCGCGATCCAAAATGATTGCCCGAATGCTTTCTGAAATGGGATTGCCCCCCGGCTCACGTGTAATCGTCAACCGGTCCCCTAATATGGGTTGAATCTTAGCAGTAATGGCCGCGAGAGCGCTGGTCTTACCGGCACCGTCGGGTCCTTCGAAGCTTATAAATGTTCCTGACAACATACTCGACCCCATTTTTGATTGAATACTTATATTGTACTTGAATTGGGAATTGATGTCTATTTTACATCCTTTGAATCTTGAAATCGTAACCGACCACCCGACCAGGTCACCAGTTGCAGGGAAGCCATCCCCTAAAGTCGCTATTTTTGAAAGTATTCTGAAGGTTGAAAGGTCTAAAATATCCATCATGACTATTGCAACAACGATAGTGAGACTAACGTTGCCAGTTCGGCGATTGTCATCTCAACGTCAGGTTAAAGAACAAATCATAACCGGAGGCGGCCAGAGATGTAGGTAGCTGTGACGACGGTGTTAGCTGGGAACCAGCTTACAGCGTGGGACGCGTTTGGAGACTGACGATTTTTGGCAGGCTTCAAATCGAGACGGAGGACCGCTTCTCAGGCCGCAGACGGTCCCCACGGCAGCCGGAATCTCTGGCAGCCGCAGGTAGCAATTTCCAACTAAATTTGTGGATTAAATCTCTGTTAGCTGGGCTTTTCTAGGTGTACTTGGACTTTCAACCTTCAGAAGTATTCCTGAACTGCCACCGTGAGTGCAATCTAAACATCGTACTCCGTTTCTTTGATGCCGGCATTCATGAGATCATACGGATTCTTCATCTTTTCTGAGTCCCAGCTAGCAACCCCCACGACCAACCGCACCTCTAGCGTGGACAGGTTATCAGCCGTCGCCAATGCCTTATCAAATTTTTCCTTAATGCGTTGGCCGGCGATCCCCGCGCCTTCTGAGTTGGTAAAGAGCAATACCCCCCAGGTGGGATTCGTCCGGTCCAATAGATAGGTAATATCGTTGGTTCGCATGGCGTCCTTGATCGTTGCAGAAACCAACTGCAATAGTGCTCGCAGTTGGTCGTCACTGATCATACTCCGCATTTCCTGAAAGTAGCGAATCCGAATAATCATGGTTGTCACTGGCAGATCAAAACGTCGATTGGTTTCCGTAAAGACGGCCGTATCTTCAATGAAAGACACCGTGGTTCGCAAATTGGTAGACTCGTCAAACGCCCCCCGTTCGACCAGATCACTCCGTAATTTCACATTATCTGCTTGTAGTTTGCGCAAGTGATCGGTCATGCCGTAAAACGAAATTGACAGTAGCAAGGGCAGGACCATCCAGAACATGAGGCCCCACGCCAACGTATCGGCATGCGTCTCGCTCACGTAGATGACAATTAACGCCTGGGCAAACATGAATGCTAAATTAAGCAGTAACCCCGTGATGATCCCCCAAAAATACGTAAACAGAATTAAACAAATTGTGACCGCCAAAAAGCTCACGTTAATCATAAGATAATGCGTCTGCGTAGCCGCCATCCCCAGTGCCAGACCACTCACCATCATCAGAAAGGCAATCAGGTAAATATCGGTGATCCACGTTTCCCGGTTGGAATTGTTCGAACGATTATTCATGACGATCCCCCTTCCGACGACGATGTAGCGCTCCGTGTTTCCAGAGGAGTAAGAACAGCGCAACGGTGACAACACCAATCATCAACAGCGCCATGCCCAAATAAAGCAACTGCTGTGAATGTCGACTGAGTTGTTGTTTCGCATTAACGGTCGTATCGATCAATTTATTTTTCTTAAACCGATAATTGCCATGGTTATTATCCGGATCCACAACAATGGCATCCCCCGTGTACTGGGAAATATTGCGTTGATAGTTGATCTGCGTTGAGGCCAGATACGTCCCATTAGCACTCGCTCCCGTTACCACGAGGAGTCCCTTCTTCCGGTTGTACGGTGAACGCAGCAGTTGTGCACTCCCAATGGTCTGACCGTATCGCTGCTCAATACTGAGTTTCTCGTTAGAAAGGAAACCCGTTTCAGCAGAATTATATTTGAAATATAAGTGATTATTCAAATGATGAATCAATCGATTTTTGGTCGGTGTCCCGAATGCAATCACGTTGGCGTCGGCCATGGTTGCTTTGCTGGGCTGCCGGTCGTAAAACTTAATGGTCCCACGATTATTCTCCGCATAGTTCCCAATTAAATTAAAAATATTGGTCAGCGTCTGATAATCCGTCCCCGTCATCGTCGTTGGTCGTACAACGGCAATATTATCGTAAGTTGAATTCTTCAAGAATAGATTCGGATAGTTACTGAACAGCAAATCGTTACCCGGTGCTGTCTTGATTCGAGCTACCGATGACGGCTCAATGCTGGCCCAGGGCGTATGGGTGTTGTCTTGTGTCCCGGACGAATCACTCATGGGCAAATCTAGTGCCACTCGTACGGTAAAACTATTACCCAAGGCCATTCCTCTGGGTAATGCAACCGTCAAGGTATCATTATCCGCTCGTGCTGAGCTCAGCCGCTTGCTCCCAATAGCGGTGTCATTAACGTACACCGTGGCCAGAGAGTTTTTAAAATCCAAATTACGCGCATACCGTAAATGAATGCTAATTGTTGACCCATCGGCGTTATTACGGTCAACTGGCAAGCTCACGAAGTAACTACGCTCCTGGTGATTGGCCCCCGTGATCTTATCGGCACTGGTGGTTAATTGATATTTGCCATCATAGTTCAATGTGGACGTGAATGTTTGGGTCCCCGCCGTGATGGTTTCTGTCGCCTGTTTGGCCTCCTTCATCAGCTCCGAATTGGCCACGAAACGGGCCGCCTTTTCCAGCAACGTTCCCGTCGTTGCCGTCACGACTAAGTAGTGTTTCCCCTTAGCATCGTAACGTTTGATCTGAGCCGCATTGCGCAAGTCAGTACGCTTAAATAGTTTCTGGAAGCGCGCGGGTAGATGTTGGTATTCAGCCATCACCAACTGATAGTCAGCAGCTTGACCTGCGGTAGTCTGAAATTGGGCCACCGGAATTTGTTGATTTTCGGTCGTAATGACCCGTGATTCTCCAGTCAGCGCATACATACTGGCAGACAACTCGGCATTGTTAGCTTGATTGGGAACCGTAATGTAAGCATCGCGGTTAACAATCGTATCCGGTCCAGAGAAATGGTCATAAAAGGAATCAATCGTTTTGGTCGGGGCCTTCAAGGCATACTGGAAGTTCACCGCAGAGCGACTATCGACCGTCAGCCAATTAGCCGGTGTTTGGGTCAAGCGATAATCCTTCTTCCCCGCCTGATTAAGAATCTGACCACTGATCTGCAACTCATTTTCACCCGACAATAATCGCAACGGAATCTTGATGGTCTTGGTCTGAAGCCCGGTCTGCTTCTTCGGGCGAAATGACGCGAACTTCACGCCACCCAGCGAAACGGTAATGTCGGATAATTGCCGACTCGACAGCTGGGAAACCTGATAATTCAGATTCAGTGTTGCTTGTTTAACGTCCCAATAATCCATCTTGATGAAATAAGTACTCATCTCGACTGATTGTCCTGATAGACTGGTCGTATTGTTTTGAAAGGGCTGTGTATAGGTCTTCAAAGCAACTTTACTTTTGGCGTTAGCCGGGGTAGACCCCCAGAACGCGCCACAAAAAGCCAATCCAAATAACGCCAGAGTGATCAAAATTTTACTGATAACGTTTCGTTTTATACCATTTTGCTTGCTGATGAAAGACTTGTTCACGAATATACCCCACCATTCCGTAAGCGGCAACTGCCAGCCACATTTGACTATAGACAACGTACATCAACATAATAATCATCAGATTTCCCAGTGTCATTTCCCCCTTCTCCGTGGTAATTGTCACGTAGGTACTAATGACAAACAAGAGAATCGCGAAGATCCACAGCGCATTGTTGAATCCTAACAGATTAGAATGCGCAATTCCGGCAACTGACAAGACAAACACCGTGTCGGAAAGAATCAGCGAAGTCATGAGGAGAAAGTACACCGATAGGAAGTACAACAGATCAAAGCGGATCCTGCGACCACTCTTTCGAAAAATTAAGGGTAAATTCTTCAAGATAACGTAAATGTTTCCCTTGACCCAGCGCGTGCGTTGATGAAACCACACGTCCAGGGTCTGGGGTTCCTGTTCCCAGGTGACCGCCTTAGGTTGAAAATTGATCTGGTAACCAAGCCGATACACCCGAAAACTAATTTCGGTGTCCTCGGCCAAAGCTTTGGTATCCCAGCCACCGATCTTATCTAGCAATGATCGCCGAATCACGTAATTGGTCCCGGGAATCGTACATAACTTGAAGAGGCGCAAGCGACCAGCCTGGGCCATCCACTGAAAGGACAACGTCTCGACGTTGATGAATCTGGTCAACAACGATGCGTTTTTATTCCGCGTTCGAAATTTTCCGATCACCGCACCGTATTTGTCATTTTGCAGTAACTCAGCAACTAGATAGCGTAACGCCGGTCGTTCAGGCGTATTGTCCGCGTCATAGACGGAGATAATACTGCCCTTGGCTTTCTTGAGAGCAATGTTTAACGCGTTAGACTTACCTTTTCCACCCGTCACCTTGTCCGTATTAATGACCTCGAGATTGCGGTCGGGATAGGTGTCTTGAATCTGTTTCAACAGCGCTGCCGAATTATCACTGGAATTATCGTTGATCACAATAATTTCATAACGATCATTGGGATAGTCAAAGTTCAGTAAAGACAACACCGTCTTCACAATCACAATACCCTCGTTATGTGCGGGAACCATCACGGAGACAAACGGCGCGTCTGCTGGTAACTCGGGGGCCGGTGTCCGAACATCCTGAAGGTATTGCGTGTAACCTGCCATGGTTAGGATCAGATTAACGACCAAGATCCCCCAAATCACTAGAATCGAAACAAAAACAAAATAATCCAATACACTCAAACAATCACCGTCCTTCCGACTTGATGCACATTCCGGCTTAGGGGCCGTGTCTGGCCCCTTCACTTATTACTAATGTATTTTTTGAAGATTTTGTCTCATTTTTTTCCAAAACATCGACAATTTTCAGGTTAATGGCTAACTCGTTATGACCCGCAAGTATTGTCCACGCAACTGAACCAACACCCACAGGCGTCACTTACGCCGAAACATCCGCCGATAAATTCGTCGACCAAGGAAGAGAAAGATCACGAGAATCACCGTTGTCACGGCGAAGAAGACCAGTAGGATGTTCCCTTGAATCTTGAAGTAGCGATCCAACGCCACGTGACGGGTCTGCGAGAAATGATACTTGGGAATCCCAGTAGCTTCGGTACCCACGGTGACGGGACTACCATTCAAATAATAGATTCCTTGCCGGTATTCGAAGGTTGCCGAAGCACTCACAATCTTGGTTTTGAGCTGATCCTGTGGTTGATACCAATTAACATTTAGCTGCTTAAGTTGGGCGATCACAGCCGTCAGCTGCTTGTGGTTTGTCGGGAATGGCACCGTTAATGCCGTAGCAACAGGAAATTTCAGCCGACTTACGGCCACCTGTTGGCCATTTTTCACCGTTAATAGTGAGTTCAAGCTGAGTCCCGTCCACGTGCGCTGGTAAGTTGCTCCCCGATTATCCTGATTGGCGAACGTCGTGGTCGTGGGATTGGGCAGAAGTAGGACATTGCTGGCCCGCGCTAACCCATATCGACGAAAGATCCGATCCTGATTCCAGTAGACTGGTGCACTGATCCCAACTGGCATCACCTGCCGTTGCCCAAGCTGATTAAGTTCCTCCACCATCGTTTGTTCCAGTAATGGCCCGCTTTGCTTATTCGCAGCGCCAACAACTGGCGTTTGTAAAAAGATGATGCCTTGGTTATTTTCCACGATTCGTAAGGCTTTCGTGAACTGAGAAAACGCAGCTAACGATGTATTATCGGCTACCGAAGTCGTACTAACAGCGAAGGGAATGCCAGCAGCATTTAACTGCTGGGACAACTGTGTCAGTCGCGTTAAATTGCTATACGGCGTCACACCAGTAATCGTTAGGAGTGGCTGTTCCCGTTGTGTCCGGCCGAAGAGTTTGACAATCGTTTGTGCTGCCAGTACCTGACTAAACCCAGTGGCCTCAAAATAGGGTAAGTACCCGGCCTTGCCAACTACGGTTCCATACGAATAGCTCCCAATGCCTTGATTCTGTGGCCGCAGTGTCCCGTAACTTGTGCCCCGCTTAGTCTTCAATAGCGTGATATCTTCACTAAAGGGGAGCAGTTGCTCTTGACCCCCTGCGCATAGAACCAGTTGCTGATGATACACAGATCGCCGTGTTGCTTGCAGCCGATGGGCCTCAGCCGCGCTTAAATTTTGACCGATATGTAACTGCTTCCCGGTGAATTTCTGACGATCACGCGTAAACGCCGCATTCCTTAAACTACCTTGGGGCCAGTTGACCAACGTCACCACGCCGGCATATTTTTTGGTCGTCAGCTGCCCCGCATAGTAATCACTGAGCCGTTCCGTTTGTGTGTTCACCCCTGTACTGGCAAATATCTGCTGAATCCCAGCCAATTTCTTTTGTCCATTGACTGTCGGATTTAACGCATCATAAACGATCAGCACTCGTTTACTAGCGGCCTGCCCGGATACTGGGACACCCCAGGTCAGGCCAAACGCTGCCAGCAAGATGAACAGACCAATCACTAATCGTTTTTTCACGAGTCCTCCTCCTCTACGTCCCCCTCGGAATGCCACAGCCGATGGTTCAACAGGTCCGAAATCAGCATGATTATTATCAGATCCAGGCTAACCGGCACCATGAATAAATGTTTTGCCAAATCGGCGTCCCCATCCCCAATAATCGAGATGATCGGGACGAAGATGAAGACGGTCAGGAGTCCCAGGACCAGGAAGAACCGTACAATGTTGACTACCCGGCGGTGAACCAGATCGTTATATGCGCCAATCAAGAACACGATCAGCAGCGCAAGCGTTAGGAGAATGTCAAACGAGAATTTCTGGGGGAAGAAAGCCCCGGCAACACTGCTGAAACCGGTGAAGTAGGTAACCTGCGCACCGGCTGGTTTTCCGCTCGCCTGCTGATAGTCTCCGACCGCCTTAACCTGAGTAATCATCATGTCACCGGCAGCGACATCCAGCAACGTGTGAAACTGGGGATAATGGTGTGCGTAGTACAAGACGATCCAGCCAAAACCAGTCTTGTCATTAAGGCCACGCTTGACAGACTTCGCACTAGGACTGATGGCCGCAAAATTCTTAGGATAATAATCCTGATTACGCATCAACGCATACTGTTCATCCACGCCCCGCTTGGCGATTTTCTTGCTAGGATCATCCGTATGCAAGAGCACACCGTGGGTAAAAGCCTGATACTGATTAATATCGTTGAATTGTTTAGTGATTAGCGTATACGTCAAGACTCCCGTGATCAGGATACCGACAATACCACCAACGATCCAGAGCCACTGTGCCCGCTTCTTAAAGATAAAGAACAAGCCAATACTGGTAACGGTATAACTCAATGCGAGTGGCGCATTCTGTTGCTTGTTCGCAATCAATAGCATAATACTGACAAAGTACACAACGGTTAGTATCCGGGGGTGCCAATCTGGCCGTCGCGCCACTAACAGCAGTGCCGAGAATGCATAGAGCATTAATACCAACATTCCCGGTTCCGCAAAGAACGAGTTGAAATACAACGTAAACGAAGAATCGGCAAAAACAAAAACGATGAGTAAGGCAATTAGGTAGCTTCGCAGTTCCCGATAGGGCGTGGTCATCGCCATTGTCAGTAAATACATACTTCCCAGATACGGCAGGTAGTAGACGAGGCCCATAAAGCGTAAGTCAAAAATTGTCTTGCTATAAAACACCTTATTCAATAGAACCGCGAGTTTGACAAAGATCGGTTGGGAGGAGAACACGGCCGCCGTTGTGTCGTTGTAGTACTGCATAATGCCCAGCTTAGGTGTCACATAGTCCAGCATATGATAGCCCTTCAACCGGTAGAGCCCGTTGACAAACTGTGCTCGATAAAAATCACCATTATCAGCAAGTCCATGGAACGGGGGAATAAAAAGGAGGTACCCAGCAATCACAGCTGCCAAAATCGTGGCCAGTAAGGCTGGTGAGCAATGCCGCGCACACCAACGCCAAAAATTTAGCCATTTTAATTTAATCCCATCAACGGTCACGGTCCTCCTCCTTTCACCATTTTACTTTTACATTCCCGCTGCATTGAGGGCAGTTAGATTACTATACGAGTAGCTTTGATGAGTCTTCGCATCACCGATACCACCTTGAATGATCGATGTCTGATTAACCTGCCCAGACCAGACCATGTGCATCGCAATTCGGTAATTGGCCTGGTCATTCGCAGTCGCAAAGATCATCGCGGCCAGAGCGTAGTTCGCAGTCGATTGGCCACCGTTCGTCACACTCCCCGCCGTTGAATAACCGTTATACAGTTTCTGAGCCTTAACTTGTTGCGCCAGCCAAGTCCGACTGGTGGCCTTGAGTTGACCGACCTCTGCTAAATGTAAAAGGACTTCCAGTGCTTCAGATGTGTTCAGGTTCTTCGTAGCATAGGTTAAATCTGCCCAACTAAAGCTTGCCGCGTACAGAGGGAACACATTCCCCAAGTATCCGCCACGAACGACCTTGAGTTGTTCGTTATAAGCCTTACGTCCGGACTTAGTCCCCTGTTCATAGTATTTTAGCGTTTTAAAATCAAAATAAGCGAGACTGGTGGTCTTGGCCGTCTGTTTCGTCTGCGGATCATAATAGTCGTAGAGCTTTCCATTCTTCAACGCACCCGCCTGCAACGCTGCGAAGTGATTAGCCGCCGTCTGACGGTAATACGTTGAATTAGTCTGCGCATCATACAGGTTTAAAGCCCGAATAATGCGTAAATCATCCAAGGTGGCGTTCACTGCAAACCGTTTTTTACTTCGAGGATCGTAGCGGTAACTAAACTGGCCACTGTCACCAAACGTCTTGACCGTTTCTCGATAAAATTGTCGAAAGGCGCGATATTGGTGGTTCTCAGCCAAATATTGCAGCCACATTCCGGCGGATTCGCTCAATAACTCATGGCCAGTTGCCGCCCCAACTTGTCGCGTTTTAGTATCCACGTAGTTGGTATAAATCCCTTGCTTGGTCACCATTTTTGACTGTATAAAGTTTGCCAACTTTTGTTGGTTCTGCTGATCGGTCTTCGTATGTAAAGTCACGCCGCGAACAAAGGTCGTTGGTGCTGCTTTGGGTGGCGTTGCCGTTGCTGTCTTGGCCCGACACCCACCCAATAATAGCAGGCATCCTACCGTAAGAATGGTCAAGCGCCACTGCCGTATTTTCATGCCATCTTCCCCTCTTCAAGTTTGGCTAGTCAACACGCAAACTCGCTTTCATCTTACCATGTTTTTTTGATAAAAATATACCAGTTAATCACAAAAACGTTGATTAAAAATATTCATCCTAAGATAACGAAAAACTTATCATTTCCCTATCACCCATTGCTTATCTCTAAGCTTGCAAATGCTGGGTTACACTATTTACGATTTGAATGCATAAACCATCACTGCCAGTAGTTCCACCCTCGTCGACTGCCAGCATCTGGTTATACAGGCTATGCATATTTACGCCGTTGAATGATCATCAAAAAAGCCCTCGGATTATCATATATGATAATCCGAGAGCCACAAATTATTTTAACTAAAGGTTGAAAACCAAAATGCACCTAGAAAGGTCCAGCTAACAGGGATTCAATTCACAAAATTAGTCGAAAATTGCCACCTGTGGCCTGAGAAGCGGTTCTCCGGCTCGGTTTGAAGCCTACCAAAAGCGGCAGTCTCCAAACGCGTCCCACGCTGTAAGCTGATGCTCGGCTAACACCGTCGACACAGCTACCTGCATCTCTGGCCGCCTCCAGTTATGATTTGTTTTTTAACCTGATATTGCAGTGACAACCGCTGGACTGGCAACGTTAATCCACGATAGTTGGTCACTGTTTACGTAGGCGTGAGTGAGCCGAATTTAGGCTCAGCCGTGGGATTTTCCAAGTGGATTAACTTGGAAAATGGCGACTTTGAAACGCGATTTGGGCGGTTCAAAGCGAGCTGACAGCCCGCTTTTCAGGCTGACAGCGTCCTACCCACCGCGTCCCAGCCTAAATTTGGTGAACGGTAAGCCGGCTGGTTTAGACGATCTTGCCTAATTTTAACCTCTGTATCGTTGTGACAACAGGCGTAATAGGTGTTTGGGAACTTGAAACCTTCAGATTTTAACTGTTTCACTCATTTAGGTGTTAAATTAATCGCGAAATACCGCCGCTGAGATGTGCTTTCCCTTGACCCGCCGTAGCCGTGCTTCGCGGTACAAGAACAGGTAGGTTTGCCGCGCCAAAGCAGTATTCGCCGTCATTTCGTTATCGGCGTCAGCAATGGCTTCTTCCGTTTGCTTCGCGTGGTCCCAACGATCCTTAGCGTCATCGATGGATGCTAAAAGCTGTTCATCGTATGCTGCCTTCAATCGGGGAAATTGGCGTTTCTTTCGTCCAAACATAGTCGCCCTCCTACATCTCTGTCCGGCCTTCAACAGCCTTAAACAGCGTCATTTCGTCAGCGTATTCAATATCGCTTCCCACGGACAAGCCGTGAGCTAAACGCGTCACTTTAATCCCCGCCGGCTTGATCAACCGCGACAGGTACATTGCCGTGGCTTCACCCTCAGGCGTGGCGTTCGTCGCGATAATGACTTCCTTCATCTCAGGATTCTTCTGCAGGCGGTTAATCAGACTGGTAATGTTCAAGTCTTCCGGCCCTTTACCTTCGATCGGCGACATCACGCCTTGCAAAACGTGATACAGGCCGTGATACTCCTTCATCTTTTCCATCACCATGATGTCCTTGGCCTGCTCGACCACCAACACGTGACTTTGGTCCCGTGTCTTATCGGCACAGATGGCACAGGGATCACTCTCCGTGATGTTCCCACAGATTGAACAATAGTGCAGGTCCCGCTTTGCTGAGACCAATGCTTTGGAAAACGCCGTGACATCGTCGTCCGCCATATCAATGGTAAAAAATGCCAGTCGAGTCGCTGACTTTTGGCCGATGCCCGGCAGCTTCATGTAGCTGTCGATCAACTGCGCAATGGGTTCTGGGTACTGCATGTCACAACGTCCTTTCTACCTTACATACCAGGAATATTCATCCCTTGGGTGTACTTACCTAACGTTTGCTTCGTGGTCGCATCGACCTTGTTCAGGGCATCGTTAACGGCTGCCAGAACCAAGTCGGCTAGCATGTCGGGGTCATCGGGATCGATGGCTTCTGGCTTGATGGCTAGGTCAGTCATCTTCCGGTCCCCGGTAAAGGTAGCTTGAACCATGTCGTCTGGTGACGTTCCGGTGAAGGATTGCCCGTTTAAATTTGCTTGGTCCTCTTCCATCTTCTGTTGCATTTGCCGCATCTGTTTCATCATGTTTCCCATATTTCCCATATTCCGCATTAGTATCATCCTTTCAAAGTTTAATCTTGTTTAACGTCAACAATGTTCTTACCAAAAAGTTCTTCGGCCTTCGTCACGACCGGATTGGCTGCGGGCTTGTCCGACTGAGTCTCTTCCTCATCGTTAGCCTGTAGCTCATCACGATGTGTAGTCAGATAATTCTTTCGAATCACTGGCCACTCGTCCTTGGGCACGAAGACTACTGGCAGCGCCGACCCAATCATTCGGTCGAGACCGTTCTCCAGCGCATCAGTCAGCTCATGATCGGTCGTCGCCCGTTGATACAGGAATGAATAGTCAAAAGCCACAATGACCCCTGAATTTGCCGCCGCCACGGGCTGTGAAACCTTCATGACGGCCCGCTGTGTGACAGTCAAACTATTGAGTAAGTCAGGCCAAACTTCCTGAAGCTGATTGAGCTTCTCACGAGTCGCCGATCCCAGCACCGGATAGATCTTAGCCAAGTTAACCTCTTTGGTAGCCGGTGACTTGGTCCCACGTGGCTTCGCCTTGGCGGGTGCAGCGGCCGCGGCTGCCGGTACCTGCTCGAGGCGTTTCACAGCCGACCGCAACTGATCGATCTCGTGTTGAAGTTCGGTGACGTTGGCATTACCCGCCACTGGGGCAGGTGACGATGCCTCCGCATTTGGCGTTGCCACTGGTACCGTAGCACTCACTGGTGTGGCGTTCTTCTGCCCCCCAATTTCGGCCAACTTGATGGTCAAGATTTCCAGATAGACATCGGGGTGCGTCGTAAAGCGCATCTGCTGCTGAATGGCATTAAGCTCATTGATCATGGCGTACATGGTCTGAGCCGGTGTCTGCTTAGACAGCGTCTGAAAGTCCTCACTGACACTCCCCATCTCGGCCTCTTCGACCATCTGTGGTGCCTGCTGATAGAGCAACAGATCCCGGGCATAACTGATGATGTCTTCGGTGAACCGTTCGGCATCCTTACCCGCCTCTAAGACGGACTGTAAACTCGCCAAAGCTGATTTGGTATCACCAGCTAGAACCTGTGAAATGTAGGTTGCTAACAGCTCATGTGTGACGCTCCCGGTGACCAACAGGGCATTGTCTAGTGTAATCTCATTGTCCCCGAAGGACAACGCCTGATCCAGAATGCTCAGAGCATCCCGCATCCCGCCCTCGGCGGCCTTGGCAATCACCTTCACGGCCTGATCGTCGTAAGTGACGTCCTTTTGCTTAAGGATGTAGATCATCCGCGCGTAGCTGTCGTTGGCCGCAATCCGTTTGAAATCAAACCGCTGTGTCCGTGAAATAATTGTCGCCGGAATCTTGTGCGGCTCCGTCGTTGCCAGAATAAAGATCACGTTAGCTGGTGGTTCTTCCAACGTCTTCAGTAAGGCGTTAAAGGCTCCCGTAGATAGCATGTGGACTTCATCAATAATGTAGACCTTGTAGTCGGCCACAGTTGGGGCATACTTGACCTTATCCCGAATGTCTCGAATCTCTTCGACCCCATTGTTGGAAGCCGCATCGATTTCAATGACGTCGTTTAGTGTCCCATTTGTGATGGCCTTACACGTCTCACATTCATTGCAGGGTTCGCCGTCGACCTGATGGTGGCAGTTGATTGCCTTGGCAAAAATCTTCGCGGCCGAGGTCTTCCCAGTGCCCCGCGGCCCAGCAAAGAGGTACGCGTGACTGATTTGATTCGTTGTAATGGCATTCTTCAGTGTACGTGTGATGACTTCTTGCCCAATCATGTCATCGAAACGCTGCGGGCGCCAGACCCGGTAGAGTGCTTGATAAGCCATGCAATCGGTTCCTTTCTTCAATAATTCTCAGATAAATTCGCTGTTCATAATTATAGCCTTTTTCCCTACCGTCTGTCACGGATTGTTGGGCTGGTTTTAGCGGAAATTAATTTTACTGTTTGAAACCAAGCGGCCACATTGTGATTCCGTCAGATAGAATTTGAAGACAGAAAAGGAGCTGCGACAAACGTCACAGCTCCTGCTTAATTGCTCATAAACTTGAAGCACAAAGCGAAGCAAACTTAGTGCTGCTTCCTTCCGGACCTGACACAATTCATAAGTCCGCCCTTGCTTCAAGGCCTTAACGGCAATAACTAGTGTATCATGATTCGCTAAGCCTGTCTAGCAGCTTGTCAAAATTATCATCTGAAATACCACAGACCTCAACGACCATCACAATCGGTTAGTCTTGCGAATCCTGCACCGATGTCATTGCCTTACGGGCCTTCTTAGCCGCCTTCTGACGTTTTCTCGCAGCCCTAAAGAACGCCACCATCCGTTCGCCGGCATCCTTGGCCATCAGCCCTTCGTGAACCGTGACTGTGTGGTTGAGTCGCGCGTCCGTTAGCGTCTGATACAGACTGTCCACGGCCCCTGCCTTGGGGTCGCGGGCACCGTAAAAGACTTCTGGGATCCGGGCATTAATAATGGCACCGCTACACATCAGGCAGGGCTCGATGCTCACGTAGAGTTGACAATCTTCGAGACGCCAGCTCTTAAGTGTCGCACAGGCCTCTTCAATAGCACGAACTTCGGCGTGAAGCGTGGCGTCGTTGGCATGTTCCCTGAGATTGTGCCCGCGACCCACGATCTTGCCATCGTGAACGATGACCGCCCCAATCGGCACTTCTCCGATTAGGCCAGCTTGGTCCGCTTCAAACAAGGCCTCTTCCATATAATGTCGTTGCAGTGGTGAATAGGAAGTGTCACGCATCGAACCCCTCCTTTCCGGTCGATTAGGTTAATTTAGCGTACTTTCTAAAATATAATAACCTTTATCTTTCTTGATGATTTCGCAATTGCCAAACGTGGCCTTCATGTTCTTTTCAGCCGATGGTGCCCCTTGCTTCTTCTGTAGAACAACGGTCAACGTTCCCCCCGGCAAGAGGTGCGCCTTAGCGCCGGTCAACATGGTCGTGACGACCTGCTTTCCCGCACGAACGGGTGGGTTCGTTAGGATAGCAGCGTAACGCTCCGTGACGTGTTCGTAAATATCTGACGTCTTGATTTCCACGTTTTCGATCTGGTTGGCCACGGCATTCTGCCGCGCTAGGTCCAGCGCCAACTCGTTGACGTCAACCATTGTAACTTGCCGTTCCGGCCACTTCTTAGCCAGTGCTAGGCCAATGGGACCGTAACCGGTACCCAAGTCTAGCCATGGGCCAGCTGGCGTCTTATCAGCGTTAAAGGCTGCCAATAATGCCCGTGATCCATAGTCAACTTGGTTCTTGGAGAAGACCCCGTTGTCGGTGGTAAACAACAATTCGTTGCCTAAGAGGGTAAACGGCCAATGGTGTTCCTCATGTAAAACATCTGGATTTTGTGTATAATAGTGAT
Source organism: Levilactobacillus muriae (assembly GCF_045862015.1). NCBI lineage: Bacteria > Bacillati > Bacillota > Bacilli > Lactobacillales > Lactobacillaceae > Levilactobacillus > Levilactobacillus muriae. Next base: position 56,037 of record NZ_BAAFRU010000005.1, on the reverse strand, counting down.
TAGTCAAATTCTCCGCCACCTTTTAAGTCTATTTTACCTTAGTTTTTTGGCGGAAAACAAGAAAAATAAATTTAATCCATTCAACACCATATTTAGTAGTTATTGTATTTGCCAACTACCAAATATGGTGCTTTTTTTAATTGCTATTTTCTACATCTGGTGTACACTTAATTCATTGATATTGAAATTTAAGGGATGTGGCAACAATGAAAGTAACAGTATACTCAAAGAACAACTGCATGCAATGCAAGATGACGAAACGTTTTCTCAGCGAACACAACGTGGCGTTTGAGGAACGGAACATTAATCAAAATCCAGAATATGTGTCTTACCTAAGAGACCACGGCTTCCAAGCCGTACCAGTTGTCGAAGCACAGGGACTTCCTGCTTTCTATGGCTTCCGGCCAGACCAATTGACCAAGATTGCGGGCTAATTGAAGTAAGCACAAACCCGTCTTGGCGACGTCGTGTTTGTTCACGGTGTCGCCATTTTTTATTTGATTTTTCATATGTTAGCTAATTGTCATCTAAATATGGGTGATTGGACCAATCACATCTGTTTGATTGGCCCACAACAGGCGAAATCTCTGATAACTGCAGGTGGCAACTGTTAGACCAAAGAAGCAATGACATTAAAGAGAAGGAAGAGATGGCGAGTATGAGTTTAAAGAATTTAGGCGACGTCACGTACTACGACTTAAATAACGAGATCAATATCCCCGTCGATGGGCAGATTCCATTGAATAAGGATCAGGAAGCCTTACAGGCCTTCTTGACTGAAAACGTGATCCCTAACACTAAAAAGTTTGACACGCTGCGTGATCGATTCGACTACCTTATCGCCGGGAACTACGTTGAACAACAGGTCATCGAACAGTATCCATTTGACTTTATCGCGGATCTCTACAGCTACCTGAAAGCGCAAGATTTTCACTTTAAGTCCTTCATGGCCGCCTACAAGTTCTACGCGCAATACGCACTGAAGACCGACGACAACGACTACTACTTAGAAAACTTCATCGACCGCGTGGCTATGAATGCCCTCGACTTTGCCGGTGGCGACCAACAATTGGCTCACGACCTTGCCGACGAAATCATCCACCAACGCTACCAACCCGCAACGCCAAGCTTCTTAAACGCTGGCCGGGCACGGCGTGGTGAACTGGTTTCCTGTTTTCTGATTCAGTCCACCGATGACATGAACACCATTGGTCGGACCATCAACTCCGCGCTACAATTGTCCCGTATTGGTGGTGGGGTCGGCATTAGCCTCTCCAACCTGCGTGGTGCCGGCGATCCTATCAAGCACATCGACGGTGCCGCTTCCGGCGTGGTCCCCGTCATGAAGTTACTGGAAGACAGTTTTTCCTACTCTAATCAGCTAGGCCAACGCCAAGGAGCCGGTGTGGTTTACTTGAGCGTGTTCCATCCCGACATTGTCGCTTTTTTGAGTGCCAAGAAGGAAAACGCTGATGAAAAAATCCGACTCAAGACGCTGTCACTCGGTGTCACGGTTCCTGACAAATTCTACGAACTCTGTGAACAGGACGCCGACATGTACTTGTTTAGCCCCTACGATGTGGAACGCATCTATGGCAAGCCGTTCTCCTACGTGGATATCACGACGGAATACGACAACATGGTCGCTAACCCCGACATCCGTAAGAAGAAGCTGAAAGCCCGTGAACTAGAAACGGAAATCGGCAAGCTTCAGCAAGAATCCGGTTACCCTTATATCGTCAACATCGATACTGCTAACCGTGAAAGTCCCATTGATGGCCGCATCGTGATGAGTAACCTGTGTTCTGAAATCATGCAGGTTCAAACGCCATCCACAGTCAACAACAAGCAGGAATACATCAAAATGGGAACCGACATCTCCTGCAATTTGGGATCAACCAACATCGTTAACCTGATGACTTCCCCCGACTTCGGTCACTCTGTCGAAACCATGGTTCGCGCCCTGACATTCGTCACCGACCATTCAGATATCGACGTCGTGCCTTCGATTCAAAAGGGCAATCACCTCGCCCACACGATTGGTCTGGGTGCCATGGGCCTTCACAGTTACTTTGCCAAGAACCACATGATGTATGGCTCTAAAGACAGTATCGGGTTCACCAGCGTCTACTTCATGTTGCTGAACTACTGGACACTCAAGGCTTCCAACGAAATCGCCAAGGAGCGGCACGAAACTTTCCACAATTTCGACAAGAGTACCTATGCGGATGGGAGCTACTTCGACCGTTACACGGAACAAGACTGGCGGCCAAACGCGGAAAAGGTTCAGGCCTTATTTAAGGACGTCTGGTTACCTTCTCCTGAAGATTGGGCAGCGCTCAAGGCAGCGGTCATGCAAGACGGGCTGTACCACCAGAATCGGATGGCTGTTGCGCCTAACGGGTCGATCTCTTACATCAACGATACCACGGCTAGCCTCCACCCCATCATCAACCGGATTGAGGAACGGCAGGAAAAGAAGATTGGGAAGATCTACTACCCAGCCCCTTACCTCGATAACGATACCATGCCTTACTACAAGTCCGCTTACGACACAGATATGCGACGAGTCATCGACGTTTACGCGGCAGCTCAGAAGCACGTGGACCAAGGCATGAGCCTGACGTTATTCATGCGCTCGACGATCCCTGAAGGCTTGTACGAATGGAAGAACGGTCGGACCGATAAGATGACGACGCGGGATCTCAGTATCTTACGCAACTATGCTTACTGCAAAGGCATCAAATCCATTTACTACGTACGAACGTTTACCGATGATAATAACGAAGTCGGCGCCAACCAATGTGAAAGTTGTGTTATTTAGCTAAAGTTAATGAAGGGCGGTGAATCCGCGTGTTGTTCAGTCCAGTGGCCCCTCCGGGATTCTGTGCTTGGCAGCATTAGCGGAAGTCACCGCTTTTTGATTAACGTTTTCACTAGCTAAATGTGGTAAGCTTAACCCAACACTTGGGTTAGACACTGGTAAAAAGATAAAGGAGTGGCTGCAATGGCAAGAACTGAAAATTATAACGCAATTAACTGGAACGCGGTTTCTGACGAAATCGACAAGGCAACTTGGGAAAAACTAACGGAGCAATTCTGGTTGGATACCCGAATTCCCGTCTCCAATGACTTGGATGACTGGCGGACACTGGATACCGATCACCAGTGGGTCGTGGGCCACGTCTTTGGCGGACTGACCTTACTGGACACGCTACAATCGCAAGATGGGATGGCGGCCCTACGTAAGGATGTTCGAACCCCGCATGAAACAGCGGTTTTGAACAACATCCAATTCATGGAATCCGTTCACGCCAAGAGTTACTCCACAATTTTCTCTACACTGAACACGCCCGACGAAATCGATGAAATCTTCCAATGGAGTGACTCCGAAGAATTCCTACAGAATAAAACCAAGCGAATCTTCGACCTCTACCACGATGACGAGCATCCTTTAAAGAAAAAGATTTCCAGTGTCTTCCTGGAAACGTTCCTGTTCTACTCTGGTTTCTTTACGCCGCTGTATTACCTGGGTCACAACAAGTTAGCCAACGTTGCCGAAATCATCAAGTTGATTCTGCGGGATGAATCCGTCCACGGCACCTACATTGGTTACAAGTTCCAACTCGGTATGAAGGAATTAACCGACAACGAGCAACAACAAATGAAAGACTGGATGTACGACTTCCTTTATAAGTTATACGATAACGAAGAAAAATACACGCACACCCTCTACGACCAAGTTGGCTGGACGGAACAAGTCTTGACCTTCATCCGTTACAATGCCAACAAGGCACTAATGAACCTGGGCCAAGATCCACTCTTCCCTGATACCGCCGAAGATGTGAATCCCGTCGTCATGAATGGGATCTCCACATCGACCGCCAACCACGACTTCTTCTCCCAAGTGGGGAACGGCTACCTATTAGGTAACGTCGAAGCCATGAACGACAGCGACTACAACATCAGTGAACCAAAAGATCCTGACGATCCTAGCAAATAAAGCAGACCGTTCAAAGAAGCCGCAAACGCCAAGCCACCATATGATGGCCCGCACGTTTGCGGCTTCTTTTGCTTTTATAGGGGTTATAGATTGCTACCTGCAGCTCCTATCCAATTAACCATTCAGGCTCCCAAATTACATCAACGCTGCAATCGCGGCAACGGTTGGTGTTGCACGCGTTAACGCCGGAATATGTGTCGTGATCCACGCGATGTCACGATCCCACCACGCCAACTTTTCCAAGGCTGCGATCACTGCCGACTCAAATCGGGGACGAATCAGTGTCGCTGGATTACCGCCGATGATTGTGTACGGTGCCACATCCTTGGTCACGACGCTGTTGGCCCCCACGATAGCACCATCACCAATCGTTATACCGGGCAATACCGTGACATTTTGTCCCAGCCAGACGTCGTTGCCGACCACCGTGTCTCCTTTCAACGGCAAATCCGCCAGTCGGGGTGTAAATGCCTGCCAGTCCCCACCCAGAATGTTAAAGGGATAAGTCGACGCCCCCGCCATAGCATGATTGGCCCCGTTCATCACAAACTCAATGCCACTGGCAATCGCGCAAAATTTGCCGATCACCAGTTTATCACCTAAAAACTCATAGTGATGGGTCACATGCTGTTCAAACGCCAGTGGTGCCACCGGATCATCGTAATACGTGTAATCGCCGACTTCGATGTTGGATCGTTGAATCACATTTTTGAGAAACACGACTTCCTTAATTTCCGGATTAGGGTAAACCGCATTCACATCAGGAACTGTCATGGCTAAACCTCCTCGTCTTCAGTTACCCTCAGTGTACCGACCGCCCAAACGGAACGCAATACCCAAATAAAATGGCCATACCATCGGGGGTTGGCCATCATTTACCCTATTTTCCCTGGACAAATCCTTCCCGCTGGAACGCTGGGTTGGGATACTCGTAGAACCCCGCACCGGTCTCCTGCCCCAGTCGGTGATTGTCGATCAATTCAATCTTAATTCGGTGAGCTACCGTAACCAGACCCTCGCGTCCCGGTTCGGCACTGGCACCCAGCATCAGCTGATAGACCGTCTGTAGCCCAATCTCATCGAGCACTGCAAACGGCCCACGAACGGCTCCCGTTGCCATCATCCAGGTCCGATCAATGGTCTCGAAGTCGGCCACGTCCTCGACCCACAGCATTAGCGCCGTACTCAAGAAGGAATCCAGCATCGCATTTAAAATATAAGCAGGATGTTCCTTCTGCAGTTGAATCGGAATCATGCCAATGCGCCGTACAAAGGCCACCACCTCCTGGTAGACGACCGGGTCCGTACCAGGATGTCCCATCACCTCAGCCAGATGATTGACCCAGACATGGTTCGTAAAATGCAACGCCAAAAATTTTCCAGGTCGCCCAGTAATCGCCGCAAATTGACTGGGAACCAGCGTCGATGTACTGGTCGCAAAGATCGTCTTCTGTGGGGCCACCTTGGACAATTGGGCGTAAAATTCATTCTTTACCCCCACTACCTCGGGGACGGTCTCAATCACCAAATCGGCATCTTCCACTGCTGTCTCCAAATCTGTGGCGTAGCGCAAATGATCGTTGGTCGTCTTGATCACTGCTGGCGTCGCCTTACGCTCTCGCATGTAGATCCGATCCCACGTGGCCACCCGCCGCTTCGCCGCAGCACTGGCTGCAGGATTGACATCATAGATGGTCACGTACAGGCCACTGTACGCAATTTGAAACGCAATCTGACTGCCCATCGTCCCACCACCAGCGATCACAACTTTTTCGATTGCCATTACCCCTCACCCTTTCTAGTGACTTCCCCAACGAACACTCACTTGCTAAAACTCTGCCAAATTTGGCCTAGGCCACCCGTCATTTTGCGGTATAATGGATTGTAAGTTACGCGCCAATACTTGTTTGAAAAATGATAGCGTCATCCGGCGCGCCACTGTCTAAATTCAGGGGGTCAATTCCTATGCCAAAAATCAAAAACGTCTGCGTCTTCTGCGGGTCCAACCACGGTTATGATCCAGACTTTCTCAATCAAACGAACGCGCTGGGCCAATATCTCGCCGCTAACAATCACCCCGTCGTCTACGGCGGTGGTAAGGAGGGCCTGATGGGCGCAATTGCCAAGTCCACCATGGATGCCGGCGGAGAAGTTATCGGCATCATTCCTACCTTTTTAAGTGAAATGGGCTTGGCTGAAACCAACGTCACCACGCTGTTAGAGACCAGTACCATGGACGAACGGAAGGATGAAATGCTCCGCCAATCCGATGCCTTTATCGTGCTCCCCGGTGGCTTTGGCACGTTTGAAGAGTTCACGACCATGCTATCTTGGAGTCAGATCAACGTTCACCAAAAGCCAATTGCTCTCTTCAACATTAACCATTACTTCGATGAACTCGTGGCCATGATGCAGAAGTGCTGTGACCAAGGCTTCGCACCGCAAGAAAATATGGATCTCTTCATTGATGCGGCTTCGATTGCTGAAATTTTCGCAGGCTTCGCAACCTTCCATCACCAGTTGCCCTATAAATACACGAACTAGCTTTTAGCTATTATTGGCGTTGAGAAATTTTGCCTGTGGCTGTCAGGGATTCTGTCGCTATCACGGCTGGCGCCATCCCTAACCCAACACACTAGCTGAAGCGATGCCAGCGTTCTTCATTTTCACTGGTGATGCTCAAATTTAATACGAGTTAGGCAGAATTCCCTTATTTTCAAACAAGGGATGAATGCCATCATGCTTTTTGTTATTTTATGATATTGTTTTCCACGGTCTCCTTGCTCATGTCACCCAAGGTACTCATGAAGTAACTAGGAGACCAGAGATGCCCACTCCAAAACTTTTGGCTTTTTATCTCGGAATGTCATTCAAAGAATAAGCGCGCTGCCCCTCCCTCTTTGGCATTGTAAACGCCTCGTGCCGGTACTTAGTGACCCAGACCAAGTGGAAGGGTTTAGCAACCTTGTAAGAACTGTGTCCGTCTGGAAACCTGCGGACCTAAAAGGCTTTGGTAATTAGCGGATAAGTCCTATTCGTAGGCAAACGCTGTATCTAAGCAAATTGTGGCCGCCATGCCATGGGGTGTAGTGACCACAAGCGTCCGTTTTTAAACGGGCGTGGTTGACTCTAACTGAACGGGCTTAAATGCGCGCTCTTTTTTTACGCTCTTTTTGTCTGAACAATATTGCCCAATTCACAGATACACCCACTGATCAGCCACTATCAAGGATAAAGCCCAGTCTAAGTCGGCTACATCCCTGGCTGCCGCAAGCGACTGGTTTGAAACACCCCCAATAGCTGCTATCTAACCAGTTAACGGCGATTCTGCCAGTTGATCTCATCGGTCAGCCAGCGATCCAGCCAGCGCGGCACTAGCCGCGTCCTTGGCCCCGTCGCCGGTCGGTTAATGACCAGCATCAATTGGAGCATCGTGAAGATCAGTGACGCTCGCCGCCGATAGGCTAAATATTTCGGCTGCCAAGTCGTCACATACTTTTCCTTGTACGCCCGTAGTCCTTGAAAGCTGTAAACGCTGGACCCGTACTGATAGATTAGATGGGCCGCCCGCTCCTCAATAAAACTAAAGTTCGAGACCCCCACGTTGGCCAGCGGTGCCATCCCTAAATTAAAAGCAGAGTAGCCCTGATCACGGCACAGCTCAAACAGATACACAAACAGGCCATCCATAATCCCCGAGGGCGCCGCGTGGCTCTCTCGCATCAAATCAATCGACGTCATCTTCCGGTCACCCGTCGGCATCAGATTGGCAAATGCCACAATTTCACCGGCGGCAGTCTTCATTACAGCAATCGGTGCCTCATCAAGGTAGGTTCGATCAAAGAACCCCATCGAGAAGCCCTTCTCCGTCTGTTCTCCCAGCCACGAATTCGAAATGGCCTGCAGTGCCGCAAAGTCTTTGTCACTGAACGGCGGCTGTTGAATCTCACAAGTATACCCCTCGCGACGGAACTTATTAACCAGTGCACGTTCCCCACGGTGGCCCTTTCCCACAAGGCTAAACGTCGTCAAGTCAACGTGACCCTCTTCGCCCACTTTGATGAAGTCAAAGCCCATCTCGTGAAGCCGCAGCGTCAATGACTCACTAATCTCGTAAAAGACCGGCCGTAACCCGGCCAGGTCGGCGTCATGCATGAATTGTTTGAGCGCCGGCGCTAGTTTTTCCTGATTGCCAATCGGTTCACCCATGACCAGAAGCTTATCAGCCCGCTGCCGAAATAGAATCAGTAGTTGGTCTTCATCGCCTTCCCGATAAAAGTACAGGTGCTTATCCCGGAGGAAGGCCAGATGACTGACCTCATTGCCGCCGAATTGTCGAATCAATGCACGTACTCGCGGTCCATCAAAAGCCTGATACAGCCATTCCTGCCGTGAATGGGATAGATAGCGATAGATGCCCAACAGAATCAGCAGGGCCACCAGTAGGCCACCCAATCCGTTCAGCCAGACTTGCATCGACGGAACGAGCCAGCTCTTTGGTAACCAGGGCCGATGATGCCCTTGGAACATGTACAATCCCAGCACGGTATACATCAAGAAGGTCCCCACATAGATACTGCCATCGATCAATAGACCGCCCCAGGAATAGTGGAAACCCTCGCGGTACAATTCCGGTCGTGCAAAGATCAGACAAGCCAATACTAAGCCTAACAGAACGGCCAGCCCACCAGGAAAGTTCTCCCGCCAAAGCGTGTTGCCAATCGCAATCGTTAAGACCACTAGTGTCGGCCAAAAGACCCGTTTGACCCGTGCGCCAACACCGCGTGCCAGCCCAATCAGTAGAAAGGCCACGATAATATTCGAGACTTGATCCAGAAAGTAAAACATATAAGGGACCAATCGAATGTAAAGATGATTGGTTAAGACCACGTCCGGAATCGTCGCGTACAGGAGCATCATCACGCCTGAGAAATACATAAAGGTCGTCACAAATAGATGGGCACCCCGCCGCAAGGTTGCCACTGGCAAGCCATTTAAGAAACGATTGATCTTACGACCGGCATCATGGAAAAAGAGACCGACCCCCACGCCAAACGGGAAGAGGTAATAAAATAATCGGTATAACAGCAACCACCCCGCCGCATCCGCGCGGCTGACCCCCAGCATTCCTAGTCCCAAAATCATGAAGACGTCAAAACTCCCCAAGCCACCGGGAATCATTGAGACGACTCCCGCGACCGAGGCCACCACGAACATTGGAAATACGGCAGCTAGATTTAATGGCAGTCTCAATGCCCAACCAATCAGAAGAAAGAAGAGCGCACAGCTCCCCCACTCCAGACTGGACCCTACGATCAACCGCAGTTCACGCGTCCAGGTTAGATCCCTAAAGAACTCACTGTCGTTAAATCTCGTGAATAAGAACAAACCCGGAAAATACAGGCCGCCGCCCAGAAGCCAGAACCAATACCCCTGATACGGCTGGCCTATGTCAAAACCAAAGAGTAACAGGAGTGCGACCCAACATGATAGGGACAACCCCGCCAGGAGAAATAGGGCAATCTTTGAGATGGCATACACCACTTGTTTCTTCGTGGCTGCTGCCGAGTAGAAGTTTGCCCGCAAACTCGCCCCGAGGAGACCACCCATACCCATGAGATTCGTAAAAGTATTGGTGACCCACCCACTACGGACGATGTACCCCGTCGAGAATTCACCGGGTAAAAATTCTACAATCGTGAAGTCATAGATCAACATTGGCAAGACTGCCACAAAGCCGCCTACCAAAAGGAGTCCCAGTGTTCCCCAACTCAGCGACGCCAAAACCGTTTGGACCTGTTGCCCACTAACTTCATGCGCCACGCGACCGATCTCACGGATAATAAAGAGCAATACGGAAAACATAAACAGCCCTTTAATTAACGTCATGTGCTTTTGAAGACCCGACCATAGTCTTTTCCCCATCATAAATTCCCCCTGTAGTTCTTCATTATCGCAATGGCCAGATTGAAACACAATCAAGGCAGAGTCGGAAACAGCCGTTAGGTTACCTGACTTACTAGACGTTAAAGGAGCCGACGTCCCCACGCACGGCTCCTTTCTGATAGGCCTAACGACACGACCTGCTATTCTGCTTGTTGTCTTCCCATACTCCGTTGACCAATCGCTCAATTACTCGTTAAATTCTATTTTCCATAGCCGCATTCCCCAACACGACTTTATCCTGGTTCATGCAAGCTAGCCTTCCCGGAAAGGACCGCTATTTCCCCAAAACGAATGCACAACACCAGATGTTCAATTGCCGTTAGTCGGTGGTAGACAATGGTATTCCCCAAAGACTTTCGTCATTGCCGTGTATCCGTCTCGCCTTCCCAGAAAAAAGTTCAACCACAATTGAATGTCTCAATCATAGCTGAATTTGTTCATTTTAAAAACTTACTCTAAAAGAAATTATTCTGAGATTTTCTCAGATTGATCATCTGCGCGAGGCAATGTCACCACAAATTGACTGCCGCGGGGAACGTTGTCAATGACGTCAATGCTTCCGTGATTCAGGTGCACCAACTGTTCGACGATGGCCAGGCCTAAACCGGTACCCGCAATCTCTGGTGTCCGGGCCGCATCGGCACGGTAGAATCGTTCGAAAACGTGAGACTTATCTGCCGCACTGATCCCCATCCCCTCATCCTTAACGTAAATGCGATGAATGGTCGCCGTCGTTTCCAAATCAACGGTGATGGTCGACGTCGCTGGCGAATATTTAGCGGCATTATCGAGTAGCGCCGTCAGCACCTGCTCCAAACTTTCCGCGGCCCCCAGGACCACAGCCGCCGATTGTGTGCCGGTTATCGTGAGCGATTGGTGAAGCAATGGTCGTTCACGGATTGCCACTGCGGCAATCACGTCCTGCAGGTCAATCGGCACCAGCTTCAAGACGGCCCGGTCAGCCCGCGACAGGGTCAGGAGACTATCCACCAAATTCTTCATCCGGATTGACTCCTCACTGATGTAAGCCAACGACTGTGGGACAATCTCAGGATGCTCGGTCGCGCGGCGCTGGAGAAGCTGTACCTGAGTCAGTACAGCAGCAATCGGTGTCCGCAGTTCATGGGCGGCGTTCGAGGTGAACTGCCGCTCCTGTGTAGTGTGCGCGTTGACTGTTTCCAAGAGCGCATTAAAACTCTCGGCCAGTTGATTAACCTCAACCGGTTTCACCGGAACTGGCAAGGCAATCCGCCGTTCTCGTTGTTGCGCCTGTTCCTGAGCGGCTGTGTTTAAACTCGCCAACGGCTGTGTAAGTTGCCGGGCGAGCGACCGGACGTAAACGCCCCCGATCAGAATGGTCGCCGCCATGACCAGTAGAACTACGACGATCACCGACAACAGCGTCGCCACGATTGGCATAAGGTTTAGCCAAATTTCTAAACGATTCCCATGATAGTAGCTTTTCCGGTAGTACGTTAACCCATACCCCTGCGTGTAGCTGATGGCATTGGTTCCGAACATTTTGTGTGACTTGTAACTCAGAAAATCACGGGTAAATGGCGAATAGTAATATTTTACCGAGCTGGCACGGGGATTCGTCACCCGGACATTGGTCTCAAACGTATTAATAGCGCTATATCGCCGCCACCAATGCCAGTCGGGTTGGTCATCAATTACTGAATGTTGCAGTCCCTTCATCAAACGCGTAGCGGACTGCTGGGTCTGGTGAATCTGCTGAAAGCCGACCACCGTGATGATGGCGGTCCCCATGAGTAGCGTGGCTATGATTAGCAGTCGGATCACCCGTTTATGAATCTCACGAGCCGTTGTTTGTGGTTTAGCCATTCTGCGCTCACCCCACATATTCCGTGGAGAGAACGTAGCCCACGCCACGAACTGTGTGAATCAGATCATTAACGTTACCCGCCGCAAGCTTGTGCCGCAAGTAACGGATGTAAACGTCGACAATATTGGGTTGGCCTTCAAAGTCCACGCCCCAAACCTGATCCAGTAAGTCATCGCGGGTCAGCGTCTCGCCGGCATTCTTCATGAGACAGAGTAAGAGATCGTACTCCCGTTGGGTCAACTGAATCAGATCGCCACCGTTTCTAACTTGGCGACTGCGCGTGTCGACCATCAGCTGCCCTACGTGTAGTTGCTGCGTGGCTGGCGTCGTCGTCTGACGGTGCCGTAAAATCACACGGACCCGCGCAAGCAATTCCTCTAAATCGAACGGCTTAGTAATGTAGTCATCCGCTCCAGTGTCTAACCCCGTGACCTTATCACTCACGTAGTCGCGCGCGGTCATCATAATGACTGGCAGATCATCGTTGCGTCGAATCCGTCGCAATACGCCGAGTCCGTCCAGCTTGGGCAGCATCCAATCCAGAATGATCAAGTCCAGTTGCCCCCGATTGTTCTCATACACTTCAAGCGCACTGCGACCGTCTTTGGCGTTAAGCACCGTGTACCCCTCAAACTGCAGATCCATACTGACCGATGCCAACAACGCCGCATCATCCTCCACCACTAAAATCATGTCACTCATCGCGAGTCCTCCTACCTTAAGTTGCTATGTCTAGCTTACGCCACAAGTAAGCCCGTTGACCACGCAATCCGTGAATCTTCAGGATTTTTCAACAACTGCCAAGTAACCGTGTAAGCCACTAGCCTCAGACATGTAAAGAGTGGCATAAAAGGCGGTTCGCCGGCTAAAATGTTTGCGTTACTCTTGCGACAGTAGGAATTATCACGGCTAAATTAGTGAAAACAGCCGCACTCCAGCTTAGATTGTACATGGCCATTTCAACCACTGAACCCCAGGTGGTTGTTAGAATTTAAGCTTAAAACAATAATGTTTCTTTAGGCATAGTCCATGTTACCTTGAATCAACTATGGTAGCCGAGAGGTCGGCAGATATGGACTCAGGCGCGTCGTTCTACTTAGCTGGTGGGTGGTTTTCCCACTGGCCTAGTAGAAAACCAAACTTGGAGACTCGGTTCTTTCGAGGCTTCAAGTTGTGTTCGCACCAATCCAGCCCATATCTGCCGGCCGGTAAGGCGATGGTTGGACGACGTTGCTTCATTTTAGGCCCAGTATCGTTGTTGCAACAGCCATAATGAATGCTTTGGAACTTCAACCTTCAGTTATCAGTTTTAAGCGGAGTCAACTGCCTTCTGTCCCACGTTTCAGCAGTATAGCTTTGGAGAGCAAAAACGTCTGGGGGATTGTCCCAGACGTTTTTACACGTGTCGCTTGCTCACACTATTTCGATGACTTGCGCAGATGCCGCGACCGTTCACGGTGCACACCAGCCTCGTCAATACGCCACCACCAGGCTAGCCCAGCAAAACTGAGCAGACTGACGAGGGATATGCCAGCACCCAGACGGCCCCCAGGTACGTGATACGTCAACGTCACCGTGTTCTTGCCATTCTGCAAGGGTACCCGCGTCAAGCCATCTAGAACCCGCGTGGTCTGTACACGATTGCCATTGACCGTTGCCTGCCACCCCGCATCATAGGGAATGCTCAGGTAAAGATCACTGCGCGATGGTGTCCCCGTAACGTGTCCCTGAAGGCTCGTCTTCACGGGACTGCTGACCGTCTTCACCGTCAAGCGTTGGCGCCGAACCGTCTGGAGCAGCCGTGCAAAATCTGCCTGCCGCAAACTAGCCACCTGCGTATGGTAAATCGCCTGTGAATACTTCGCTGCAAAGGTCACGGAGATCGTTTGTCCACGCTTGAAGTTACCCAGCTTCACGAGTGCCGTCTTGTCGTTAGCATTCGTTGCTGGTGCAACGCTGACCCCATTGACCTTCATCGTCGCATATTTTGTCTGTCCACTTGGCACCCACAGATAGGCTGGCCCGGTTGCCTTCATCTTCAAAGACAATTGATGATGGTACTTATAGGTTGTCTTCACACCCTTAACCTGTGACACCACCTTCACGTGATCTGCAAGTTGGGCCGCCTGCTGTAGGTAAGCGTGACGCTGCGGACGTAAGGCTTGCATGATCTGTTCTTGGTTCTGCAGTGCATCACTGGTCAACTGTACATTTTGCAATGCCGTTGATACCGCGAAGCCCATGCCAGAATAGCCCGTTGTGCGCGTCTGCCAGCTACTGTTGTTTCCCAAATGAACCGTGTCTTTAACGCCCAGCAGTAGCTCTGTCAGTGGTGTCAGCCCAACATCACCAATTCGACGGACATTATCGCTGAACATCCCTAACTTTTCCAAAGTTGTACGGGTACTCTCGCTCAATGTTGAACTGTAGCCCGATATTCCATGGAAGTTAAACGTTAAACTATCATTGTAATTGTTGTAATTACCTTGAAATGCCCGATTGATGAGGGCATTGTCATTCTGTACCCGGTAGAGCTGACCATCGGGATCGTTGACCTTAGCCATCTGTTGATTTTCCTGACGGTAGGCTTGCGCGTATACTTGCTGGTTTCCAAATTTACTCGTGCCCATGGCCAGAATGAAATTCCCCGCAACTTCCGTGATGACCAAACCGCTCAACAACCATTTCCGCCAAGCCGCACGCGTTCCAAAGATCACCGCAGCTGTCACAAAAATGTAAACTACAGAAATGCCAACGCTCTCCCAATGAACTTGTTGAATACCGGTAAAGTAACTGGTCAGCTTGGCAGAACGCCCACTGACCAAGCGCAACATAATTTTAACAGACGCCGCGCCACCCACAACTAGGGCAGCTTGAATCAACGGCAACTCCCACTGCCAAGATCGCTTGATCTGGCGAGGTTCTGCCTGCCACGCAGCGAATCCCAGCATTACCATCACAAAGCTCAGAAAGAAGACGTTGCGGAAGGGAAAGCCAGCCGGTGCCTGCATAAGATGCCAGATGGTGTTGAACAGGCGCACCCACATTCCCAGGAATAGCGCGAGGAGTAACGTTGCCGCTGACCACTTCTGGCGTCTCGAGAACTGTGCGTGACAGAAGTAGACTACTGTCAGCAAGACCACAGCACTCGTCACAAAAACAGTGGGCGCATGCATTAACCGTTGTGAATAATTGGTGGCACCCACCCCAAACTGGGTAAAGAACTCAGCGCCAAATTCAGGAGTTAAGTGAAAATTCAAGAGTTTGGTGGCCGACTTAGCCGTTAATAACATCCCCAAGCCAGTCGGAATTAAAATAATAGCTGCACTCAAACCGCTCAAGGCTCCGGTCAGGGCAAAACGCCCAATTCGACCATACCAGGGACGACTGCCTACTTTGCTCCCCTGCCAATTAGTCAGCACGTACGCAAAGTAGAGGAGACTGAAGAGACAGGTCATATAACCCAAGTAATAATTGGTCAGAATACTAGCCAATAAACTGCCAAAGAAAAGTACGGGCCGCCCTTGATCGACCAACCGATCCACTCCAGCAGCCACTAATGGCAACAGAATGAGCGAATCCAGCCACATCAGATCAAAATAGTTAACAGCCACAAAGCCACAGAAACTAAACGCCAAGGCAAAGACCATTGTCATTCGCTGTGTCGTTCGGAAATGCCGCTGCAGGTACCAGGTCATCGTTGCAGCAATTGTCGCAATTTTAACCATGATAATGACACTTGCCGCCATGGGTACTTGCGCCGTTCCAAAGAACAAGACGATGAGGTTAAAGGGACTCAACAGGTAGTAAGCCACCGTTGGCACTAAGCCACTCCCCAGAGATTGCGAGAATGTGTAGAAGTGAAAGACTTGGTACCGCAACGCGTGCCGTAATGCCGTCAATAAGGGAATATACTGCGTTCCCATATCACTCATTAGTAGACTGTGATTGCCAAACGGTGTAATCCGCCAGTACATAAAGACTGCTGCCATGATAGCGAGGGCAACAACCCAAGCCAGTCCCGTATTCTGCCATAACCGTTTTCGAGAAAATTCTGCCATCCGTTCCCTCACCTCATTCCATAACTTTTTCAGGCTGATGCTTTCCTCGTAAGCGTTCGAAGACGCTGAGTACCTGAAGCCACCACCCACTAGCTAACAGCAGACTCCCTAGAACGTCGCTGGGAAAGTGATCCCGCAAACCTAACCGAGCGAGTAATACACCAAGTACCCCGATAACGATGATCGCGACTAACGTCCAGTAAAGCCAATTGCCTTTTAGAAAACTGAGCAATAAAGTTACCACGATACAAGCGACTAACATCGTGCTAAAAACATGACCGCTGGGAAAGCTGAAACCTGTATCGGCAACGATCTGTTGCGTCGGTCGAAGTCGGCCAACGAGCTGCTTGATCACCAGCAACAGCGCATCGCCGCCAATGATTGCGGTCAACACGGTCAAGCTCCATCCTCGCTGATGAATGCGCCACAGAAATAGTGCCAAGAGCACCGCGAAACCACCAGTGATGGCCGGACTCCCTAACGTGGTCAACCAATTCCAAAGCCGTACGTGTTGTCCCAACCAACTTGTCTGAAAACCGCTGAGCCACTGCCGGTCTAACGCCATTAAAGGCGCGAATTGTATTTTAACTAAAATTGCAAGAATCCCAAATAATCCCAAGGTGCCTAGCGCGAGTTGCTGATTACGCTGATTGACTGCCATCTTCAAAATCTCCTTACATCTTTTCTTTAACCAAATATTGTGGTCGGTGCTTAGTCTCTAGATAGATTCGCCCAACGTACTTCCCCAGAATACCCAGGCAGAGCAACTGCAAGCCACCCAACATCAGGATAATGGCCACCAGTGAAGGCCACCCTGCCGTCGGATTACCAAAAATGAGTGCCCGAATCACAATCCAAATCATGCCCAGGATTGACGCAACAAATGCTGTGCCTCCTAGCCAGGATGCAATGGACAGCGGCACTTCCGAATAATCCATGATACCCTCTAGTGAATACGAGAGTAATTGCTTCATCGACCAGTGAGTGTGACCAGCCACGCGATCCTGATGATGGAACGTGAGGTATTTCGTCTTAAACCCCACCCAACTGAAGATCCCCTTGGAGAAACGATTGTACTCTGGCATCGCGATCACCGCGTCTACCACAGACCGCCGCATCAGCCGATAGTCCCGCGCACCGGGTACGATTTTCACCTGTGAAATGCGATTGATGATGTGGTAGAAGGCCGTGGATAACTTTGAACGTAACCACGGCTCACCTTGTCGATCGGACCGCTGCGTGCCAATCACGTCGTAATCCGTCTCGGCCAAAGTCAAAATCATCGTGGGTAATAACTCGGGGGGATCTTGCAGGTCAACATCCATGACAGCCACAACATCCCCTTGTGCTGCTTTGAGCCCCGCTAACAGGGCCGCTTCCTTGCCAAAGTTACGTGAAAAGTTAACGTAATGGACTTTATCAGCATGTGCCGTATGCAAAATCTGAAGTTGTTGGAGCGACTCGTCCGTTGAGCCATCATTAACGAACCAATATTCCCAACGATATTGTTCGCGGTGATGGTCGAATTCCGTGAGAATTTGATCCACACGTCTGAAAAATAAAGGAATACTTTCCTGCTCGTTATAGCAGGGCACGACGATTGAAATTAATTGCATGGCACTTTCCTCCTTAGGCCACAAAAAAAGACTTAACTATCATGGCAATTGAATAACTCCATGATAGTTAAGTCTGGCCGCCCTTAAAACGGTGGTGAAAAGTGATTACTCTGAGATTTTATCAGAATCTGCTGTTATCCTTGGAAACTCAAGGATAAAGCGACTCCCTTCTGGCTGATTATCGACCACGTGAATGGTTGCCTGATTCAGAGCGACCAGTTGGGCCACAATTGCCAGTCCCAGGCCAGTCCCCCCCACTTGTCGCGCACGGGCTGAATCAACTCGGTAAAAGCGTTCGAAGACATGTGGCTTGTCGGTATCCGCGATGCCTAACCCGCAATCCTCGACGCTGACCTGAACCGCGGTTGCCGTCTGTGTAAACCGTACGGTAATAGGCTGATCCGCTGGTGAATATTTACCAGCATTATCTAAGAGTGCTGCCAGAATCTGTTGAACACTCTCCGAATTTCCGTGAATCACGAGCGACTGCAGGCCGACCACCTCAAGTGATTGGGACAACACAGCCCGTTCCTCCGCAATAATCTCGCTGGCGGCCGCCGCTAAATCAAAGTAATCCAGCTTGAGCACACCACGGTCGGCTCGTGATAGGGTCAATAGACTATTGACTAACTTTTGCATGCGACTGGACTCATCATCGATAAAATTAATTGAGCGCGGGATCAGCTCCGGATGGGCCTCCCCCCGTCGCTGAATGAGCCGCACGTGGCCCCGAATGGCCGCAATGGGCGTCCGCAACTCATGGGCCGCATTGGACGTAAACTCCCGCTCCTGTTGCGCGTGCTCATTAATAGCCGTCAGAAGATCATTAAAGCTTCGGGCCAATTGATTCACCTCGCTGGGCTGTTCGGGAACCGGCAATGTGGCCTTGATGGTCCGCGTCCTCGCCTGCTCCTGAGCAGCCACGTTCAGCTGGGCCAAGGGCTGTGTAATTTTATTTGCCGTCAACCGAATGTACGCCCAACCAAAAACAATCGTAAGTAGCATAACGGCAACAACTACCCCAACAACCGAGAGTAGAATTGTTGTAATTGGCGACAAATTGAGCCAAATCTCCGAATGGATGCCTAGCCGTGTGCCACTCCGATAATAGGTAAATCCATATTCAGGTGTATACATGATCGCCGAAAATATCGGCATCTGGTAGTGCTTCGCTTTTAAAAATTGCTGCGTATTCGGGGAATAGAAGGTCGACGGTGCATTTCCAATCTTACTATTGTAGACCCGCACATAGGTATTCTTCGTATTGATTGAACTATGCTTTCGCCAACTATTCCAATCGGGTTGATCGTCGATAATCGAACGTTTCAGACTGGCCATCAATTCAACAGAGGATTGTTCACTCTGCTTGACCAATTGAAAACCAACCGTACCCACAATGGCTAGTCCCATCACCAACGTCAAGACAGTCAGCATGCCAATGAACCGTTGTCGAATCTGTTGGGCAGTCGTCATTTCCCGTTTTGCCTTTTTTGCTTTCAACGGCTCACCCCCGATAATCGGCGGACAGGACGTAACCCACGCTTCGAACGGTGTGGATCAGTGGCGTTGACGCCTGCTCTTCGTCGAGTTTGTGCCGCAAATACCGCACGTAAACATCGACCACGTTGGGTTGTCCTTCAAAGTCCACGCCCCAGACGGCATCCAACAACTCATCACGGGTCATAGTTTGCCCGGCATTTTTCATCAAAAACAAGAGTAGCTCGTACTCCCGCTGCGTGAGCTGAACCAGATTGCCATTGCGTTGGACCTGCCGAGAGCGCGTATTCAAGGTAATATCACCGACGTGTAATTGGCTATCAGCGCTTTCTTGATGATGGCGATGGCGTAAGATCACCCGAATTCTGGCCAATAATTCCTCAATCTCAAAGGGCTTGGTGATGTAGTCATCCGCCCCGGTATCCAGTCCGGCAACTTTATCCCCCACGTAATCACGCGCCGTCATCATAATCACCGGCAGATCATCGTGCTTTCGAATTCGCCGCAGGACCCCCAACCCATCGAGTTCCGGTAGCATCCAATCCAAAATAATCAGGTCAAGCTGACCACGATTGGTCTCATAGATCTGTAAGGCCTGCTTGCCATCAGTGGCATTAAGGATCGTGTAATCTTCAAACTGCAATTCCGTTGTTAGCGACGCGAGTAACGCCTCATCATCTTCAACAATCAATACCGTTCCAGCCATAATTTTCCTCCGTTCACTGTCATTCCCCTTTAGAATACGCAAGTTTGTCGCTAAAAGCCACAACAACGCGCCAACTTGCTTGAAAACTTAAGGAATTTCGCAAAAAAAATGACCGGCACACGGCCGATCACTTACCTTTAACTTAACCTATACCGATTGGCGGTAAACCTAACGAAACCATCGTCAATAATGCCATCGCCAGCCAGGAACACTGCCAATCGCGGGTGGCTTGATAGATACCCGCGACAACGCCACTGACAACTAAGGCTGAGAGGTTATCACTCAGTGAGCCCCAAGAAACCAGCACGTAGCAAATGATTGGCAGTAACACGGCTGCCCACTTTGGAAAATCCGGCAGTCGGTTGAGCCGTTCTTGTAGGATCCCCTGTAGTACCCATACGAACAGCAGCGACGACACAAAGACGGCAAATCCACTCAGTAGGAGCTCCACAGTCAGCCCCGGAATCAATGGCACCGTCAGCGTGGACGGGGCTAGTGTAAAGGCGATAATTGCCAACGCTATACCACCCACACCGGAAGCCGCCACCGTCCACCACACGTGGCGTGGCGTAATGGCCTGCCGCAACCATAGACTCGTATGATACCGATAAAACCACCAGATTGCGAGCGCACTGATGACCATTAACACCAATGTGACCAAAATCCGAATTCCCGCATTGTTAATCATGCCGTGAACGCCGGGCCACTGCACCAATCCCAACACAGGAATACTTGAAATCAATAATAGCACATATAAACTCAAAGCAAAGCCACTCCAAAACCATAACTGCGGCAAAAAGCCCTTGCGCAAATTAAACTCCCCTTTTCCCCGATCATTATGTATCGCAAAGAATGACACCAATAACCATCCTCTACGTTTCCTTATTATAGCATGCTAACCTAATCGCTAGCTTATCCCCGCTAACGGAATGGCTCTGCCAAAATAGAGGAAAACAAAAAGCCACCACCCAAAGGTAGCGACTTTTCTAATTTCGAAGTGAAGGTGATTACTTAAGAGTAACCACACCACCAGCGGCTTCAAGCTTTTCCTTGACGTCGTTAGCTTCGTCTTCTGAAAGGCCTTCCTTGATGACAGATGGTACGTTGTCAACAAGACCCTTAGCGTCCTTCAAACCTAAACCAGTGATTTCACGGACAGCCTTGATAGCCTTAACCTTAGCGTCACCAGATTCAGTTAATTCAACGTCGAATGAATCCTTGGCAGCAGCCTCGCCACCAGCAGCACCGGCTGCAGCAACTGGTGCAGCAGCAGAAACGCCGAATTCGTCTTCGATACCCTTAACTAAGTCGTTAAGGTCAGTAATTGATGCTTCTTTAAGAGAAGCGATGATAGCATCTTTATCAAAAGCCATGTTATTTTCCTCCAATAATTGGGTTTAATTTTTTATGTTTCATTTTGAATCAGGGACTTAGGCTGCGTCGCCTTCGTCACCCTTTTCAGCAATAGCCTTAACAGCGTAAGCCACGTTCCGTACTGGTGCCTGTAAGACATTAGCCAGCATAGAAAGAAGGTCTTCACGACTAGGCAAGGTTGCGTAAGTGTTGATTTCGTCAACGGAGACAATCTTGTCTTCGATGAAACCACCCTTGATTTCAAGGTCATCAACACCATCAGCAAACTTCTTCAAAACCTTAGCTGGGGCAATTGCATCCTCGTCAGAGAAAGCAACGGCAGTAGGGCCAGCAAACAGATCGTCTAAACCTGCATAACCGGCTTTTTCAGCAGCCCGAACCAAGATCTTGTTCTTGATAACGCTCATATGAACGCCTGCTTCACGCAATTGCTTCCGTAATTCAGTTGCTTCTTCAACAGTTAAACCACGGTAGTCAACAACGATAGCACTGACGGCGTTGTTAAATTTTTCAACAACCTCATCAACTTTTTTTGCTTTAACAGCAATAGCTTGTTCACTCAAATTATTTCACCTCCCGGAAAAGTTTGGTGGGATAAAAAAATCCCTATGCCACCAAGACATAAGGAGTCAAAAGTTTAAGTAAACTTCTGCCTCGG
This sequence comes from Levilactobacillus muriae, assembly GCF_045862015.1. Taxonomy (NCBI): domain Bacteria; kingdom Bacillati; phylum Bacillota; class Bacilli; order Lactobacillales; family Lactobacillaceae; genus Levilactobacillus; species Levilactobacillus muriae. Next base: position 34,330 of record NZ_BAAFRU010000005.1, on the reverse strand, counting down.
CAGGAAATTAAGACCATTAGGCCACCTGAGTCTTAGGTAGGATCTATTAAATACAACTTCAATAGCATACAATACTTCGACATCACTGTCAATGCACTGCAAGGGATTTTTTTAATTCACGTTTTAACTTAGGCTAATAAAGAAGCCAAGTCAACGTCGACACTAGGGCCGAACGTTGAAGAGATTGAAACGTGTTGAACGTAAGTCCCACGTACAGCAGCTGGACGAATGCGAGCAATCGTTTCAGCAATGGTCTTCAAGTTGCCGGCAAGTTTGTCAGCATCAAAGGAAACCTTACCAAATGGAACAGCAACGTTACCATCCCGGTCAGTCCGGTAAGTAACTTGCCCGTTCTTAGCATCGGAAACAGCCTTTTCGACGTTCATCGTAACAGTCCCCGTCTTAGGGTTAGGCATTAAGCCCTTAGGTCCTAAGACCCGACCTAAACGACCAACTTGGGCCATCATGTCTGGCGTTGCAATAGCAACGTCAAAGTCCAACCAACCGTCTTGGATACGTTCTACTAAGTCTTGTTCGCCAACAACGTCAGCACCAGCCGCTTCAGCAGCCTTAGCTTGGTCACCCTTAGCGAATACGATTACCGTGGTTTCCTTACCGGTACCATTTGGTAATACTAGTGCGCCACGGAGTTGTTGGTCCGCTTGCTTTGTGTCAACGTTAAGCTTGAAGGCAACTTCAACAGTTGCATCGAACTTAGCGAAATCCATCTTCTTAACTAAATCAACGGCGTCGCCCATGGTGTAGACCTTGTCAGCCTCGACCAATTTAGCAGCGTCTTGATACTTTTTACCTCGTTTGTGAGCCATTTTGTGTTTTCCTCCTTGCAAATGTGGTTGTAACGGATAAACCTCCCACTTGACACATTTCATTTTCGTGAAGTGTCCGACTATCCGAAAACTGAGCTTAACCTTCGACCGTGAAGCCCATGCTCCGGGCAGTACCTTCAATCATGCGCATAGCTGCTTCAACATCAGCTGCGTTTAGATCTTGCATTTTAGTTTCAGCGATTTGCTTAACTTGATCCTTGGTTACCGTAGCAACCTTTTTCGTGTTAGGTTCGCCGGAACCACTTTCAACACCAGCAGCCTTCTTCAACAGTACAGCTGCTGGAGGAGTCTTGGTGATGAAATCAAAGGAACGATCTTCATAGACACTGATCACAACAGGAATGATCATACCAGCTTGGTCAGCTGTACGAGCGTTGAATTCCTTAGTGAAGCCCATGATATTGATACCTGCTTGACCTAAAGCTGGTCCAACTGGGGGAGCTGGCGTTGCTTTACCCGCAGGAATTTGTAATTTAACGACATTAGCTACTTTTTTAGCCACGAGACAATACCTCCTTGAGTCCGTGTGTGGTAAGTGGGGCTGTTAGTTTGCCCCTCCCACTTTGAAAAATATGCATCACGCATACCTGAGAATCATACCACACTTTACTAACTGCAACAAGTTCTTTTCTGAAAAAGCCGGATTAGCCCAGGATAGGGTCGACTTGATCAAAGTTGAGTTCCGTGCTGGTTTCCCGCCCGAACATATCAATGTTAACCTTCAACTTCATCTTTTCGTTGTCGACTTCCGTGATCTTACCCACTAAGCCACTGAAGGCACCATCCACGATGGTTACGGAGTCGCCAGGGGCAACGTCCAATTCAGCGTGACGTGCAGAGATCCCTACACGACGTAAGATGCGTTCAACTTCATCAGGCAACAGTGGTGTTGGCTTACTCCCTTGTCCATGGGAACCCAAGAACCCGGTAACCCCGGGCGTGTTCCGAACAATGTACCATGCTTGGTCACTCATAACCATTTCAACTAAGACATAACCAGGGAAGGTCTTTTCCATAGTGACCTTGTCCTTACCATTCTTAACTTCGTGTTCTTCTTCTTCAGGAACAACGACACGGAAAATATTATCCTGCATCCCCATTGATTCGGCACGGGATTCCAAGTTTGCCATAACTTTGTTTTCGTATCCGGCGTACGTGTGTAACACGTACCATTGCTTTTCAGCTGACTCAACCATGTGTGGTGCACTCCTTTAATAATTGACTTTTTCGTCCAAAATAAAAAAACTCCGCAATACACGAAGTTCCTGTTGCTACTTAATATACCATATCTGGCCGTGTTTGACCACTGACAATTCACCTAGGCGATGAACTTTAAGCCGTACTGAACAACCCAGTCAACGACCGCGAAGAAAATCGCGAAGAGTACGGAAATGCCAATAACGGTACCAGTATCATGCCGAGTTTGCTTAGCACCGGGCCAAGAAACTTGCTTCATTTCCTGTCCGACCGCCTTAAAGAAACGGAATAAACGCATGGTGTTGCCTCCTAATATATTGTAGTGTGTTTGTCGTGACGATCATTTACATTAACGGGTTTCGCGGTGTAACGTATGCTTCCCACAAAACTTACAGAACTTCATAACCTCTAGACGCTTAGTGCGGGTCGCACTTGCTGTGATGGTGTAATTCCGCGACCCACATACTGAACAGGCCAGAGCAATTTTCCTTTGAGCCATCTTGCCACCACCTTTAATCAAATCATGTTCAACTCATACTGGAGTAGTTTACCATTGTCTTTCACGCCCGTCAATCATTCGGCAAAGACTGCCCGCAGCTTTATCTGACTTCTATGGGCTGCGCTGGTGACCTGAGCCAGTGACAACGCCCGATCCCGACTGATCCCCTGTAATGACTGCCCCTGTAGAAGGTCATTGAACACCCCCCGCTCGACGACCGATAGCCGTTCGCCTACCTGTCGGATGGCATCCTTTACTTCCAATCCTTCCCTTAAGACCCCACGCGTATCCTTGACCGTTTCACTAATAAATATCCGGTTGGCCTCCAAGGAAACTGCCAAGCGATCCTCAACTCGCTTCTGCGTTTGACTCTGTCGAATCAAGTCATACACCCGAAATAAGAGTGCCCGGCGGTAGAAAGCGCCGAAGCTCTTCATCCGTTCAATCTCGTAGCGCTGCACAACCCGACAGAACACTAGCAAGGCCTCTTGGTCCCAATCATCACGGTCATGGTCGGGAATGAAATACTTGCTCTGAATCTTAAACAGTACCGGCCGATAGCGCTCAAATAAAATCAATAATGCAGGCGAATCCAACGACTCACGAATGAGAAATAAGAGCTGCGTATCACTTAAATCGATCAATGGGAAAGCCTCCTTAATGGGTCTATTTCTAGTCTAAAGGAATCCCTTCCCAGTGCCGAGCGAACGGACGTTTAAATAAAATTTATCTTTTTATAATTCGCCTCATTTTTTGGCAAAACTGGTTGCACGCGACGCTTTCTAAACATCAGTGGCCGTCACCAACCGAATCATTAGTTGGCGCATTGTCCTTTCAAAGCTCACGCCATATTTCCTTATAACACGCAAAAAGCCACTTAGCCAACCATTTCAGTGGTCGATCTAAGCAGCTTACTACGGCGTTTACCACATATAAACTAACCAACTTGTGGCAACCGATAACAATTTTATCATTAGTCATTAAGTGTCAGAAGGACAAAAATAATGATCAAGCCCAATTAGCAAGGTTCATCTGCATTAACTGACAGCAGTCTACGTAGCCGTTTTGTGAGCTAACGTTTGGACTGGCGATCACGGTCAGGGCGCGCCATCATTTGGTCCCGCAACTTTTCCAGTTTGTATAACTGCTGGTCATTCCACGGCGACTTACGTACTAACCCCTTATCCGCGAACTCACGGGCGGTCTGTTTAACCTCGTTCTGTGCCCGCTCGATGTCCCGCAACAGTTCTCCGGCAGGGATCCGCAGGGCACCTTCCGAAAAGATGGTCCACTGTTCCGCCTGATCACTGGTCGCAACCGTCACTTGCGTAAACCGCGTCTGCCGTTCCTTGGCCAGCTTCTCGATATAGCTGTCCGCCGTCTCATCACGGTTAGTCCAAACAACTTCCAAGTCGAATTGCTGGTAACTCTTCGAAATACCTGGCACGTACATCGCGTCAAAGACCACGGTAATCGAGGCGTCTCGCAGCTTTTTATAATTTGCCAACATGGACAGGAGTAAATCTCTGGCCTCCGGTAACCGATCACTGAGCTTTAGCCGGTTGAGCTTGGGCCAGTTGCCGATCATGTTATAGGCGTCGACAATAAGAATATCTTCCTTCATTTTCCCACGCTCATCCCTTCGTTCAGTGTTGGACTGGGTGCCGTGAACTGAAGCCTTGATACATTAACAGGCCGGCAGCCACACTGGCGTTCAAACTCTGTACGGACCCCACCATTGGAATTGTCAGCATTTCGTCAACGGTCTCCTTGAGCAAGCGAGAGATTCCCTTGCCCTCGTTACCGATGATCAATCCAACGGCACCTTTAGCATTCCAGTCCCGATAGTCGGACCCTTCCATGTCGGTTCCAAAGATCCACATACCGCGTTCCTTTAAGTCGTGGACCGTGTTGACCAGGTTTGTGACTCGCGCGACTGGTACCGTTTCAATAGCCCCGGTGGAGGTCTTAGCAACGGTCGACGTTAAGCCAACCGCTCGCCGCTTCGGGATAATGACCCCGTGAACACCACTGGCATCAGCCGTCCGCAAGATGGACCCCAGGTTGTGGGGGTCTTCGACACCGTCCAAGATCAAGAAGAACGGTGCTTCACCAGCGGCCTCAGCTTTGGCAAAGAGGTCATCAATACTGGCATATTCAAAAGCAGCCACACCGAGGGCAACCCCTTGGTGATTCTGGTGATCCGTTAGTTGGTCTAACTTTTGCTTAGGAACCTCTGAAATCACCAAGTGACGTTTCTTTGCCAATTGTCGAATCTCATCGATAGCTTCAGCCTTCAGACCGCTCTGTAGAAAAACTTTGTTAATGGTTTGTTGACTACGTAACGCGGCAACGGCTGGGTGCCGGCCGATCACAAAGTCATTGGATACGTCATTCGTTTCGTTTTCTGGATTCATTATTCAGTCCGCCCCGCTTCTACTTGTTCAATGCACCATTTACCCAATTCATTGACCCGATCTTGTTGCCCACTGAGCGCTAAATAGCCCATTAAGGCTTCAAATCCCGTGGAGATACGGTAAGTCACGACGTCCGTGTTTTTGGCGTGCGTGTAGCTCTTGGCATTGCGCCCACGTTTAAACATCGTCCACTCGTCATCGCTTAAAATGCCGTCCCTTTCCATCAAGTCGATTAGCGCAGCCTGGGCCTTTGCTGAGACATAATGGGTCGCCTTCTTCTGCAGATGGTTGGGCTTAGCCAGGCCCTCCGCAATCAAGTGTTGCCGAATAATTACTTCGTAGGCCGCATCGCCCATATAGGCCAGTGCGACCCCGTTTAATTGTCGAAAATCGACGTGTTCCGCTTGTTCAGTCATTAATTTTCCTTTCGCCAACGCGTCCCTTGGGGCGTGTCTTCCAAGATAATTCCTTGGTTCTTTAGTTGCTCACGAATTTCATCACTACGTTCAAAGTTCCGGTTCTTTCGGGCAGCCAAACGCTCATCAATCAACGCTTGAATCCGATCGTCATTCAACGTGTCGGCTTCCGTCAGTGAAACACCAAACACACTCAGCAGGTCGACCAAAGTCTGGCGAATAAACATCAGCGTGCCACTGAAAACCACTGGCCGTTCCGCATACACGTTCCCCAACCGAGCTAGGTCATGAACCTCAGCGACCCCATTTTGCACGTTAAAGTCGTCGTCCATGGCGTCGTTGTAGTCGGCAATGATCTGCCGAATCTCCTGCTCGATCTTTGGATCATTGCCATCCTCGGCATCCTTCAGACGGTAACCCATGTTGTTATACGACGTTTGAAGCCGTTCCAGATTCCGAGCAGCCGTGTCTAAGTTCCGCTGGCTGTATTGGATGGGCCGCCGGTACTGAGTCGTTGCCATGAAGAAACGCAACGTTTGTGGGTCGATGGTCTTCAAGATATCGTGGACCGTGACAAAGTTCCCCAGTGACTTACTCATCTTTTCATTTTCATCGCCGACCGTCACGAATCCGTTGTGTAACCAGTAGTGGACAAACGTCTTACCAGTCTTGGCTTCACTTTGCGCGATTTCATTTTCATGATGGGGAAAAGTCAGATCCTCACCACCACCGTGGATGTCAAAGGTATCACCAAGGTAGTGCGTCGACATGACGGAGCACTCGATGTGCCAGCCTGGTCGACCAGCCCCCCAAGGAGATGGCCAGGAAATTTCACCCGGCTTGGCACCCTTCCAGAGGGCAAAGTCGACGGGATCTTCCTTACGTGCCGTCTCTTCATTGTTGGTGTGCTGGGAAGCCCCTTCCTCGAGTTCATCTAAATTCTGATGGGATAGCTCGCCATAATGAGCAAACTTGTGTGCCCGATAGTAAACATCCCCGTCAACTGGATAAGCGTAGCCCTTGTCGATCAGGTCCTGCACAAATTCAACAATTTCCGGAATGTGCTCTGTCGCCCGCGGATTAGCAGTCGCTGGTTCAATGTTTAACGCGGCCGTATCCTCCTTGAAGGCCTTGATGAACCGGTCTCCCAATTCGGGAACGGTAATATCTAATTTTTTGGCTTGATTAATCATTTTATCGTCGACATCGGTAAAGTTGGAAATATACTTTACTTGATAGCCACGGTATTCGAAGTAACGTCGAATTGTGTCAAAGGCAATGGCACTCCGCGCGTTCCCAATATGAATATAATTATAGACGGTCGGACCACACACGTACATGTTAACCACTCCGGGAGTGATCGGTTCGAAAGTCTCTTTCTGGCGGGTCATGGTATTAAATACTTTGAGCATCGCGAGGCTCCTTTCGCGTAACCTATTTAAGAATGCTTTATTTTGCTTCGTTTCGACATCACTGAATGGCGGTGAGATTCGCCTCTAACACACGAAATTAATGAAATTGCAGCTCATTCACTTTCGAGCGTGTTAATTCTCATCAGTCGCTTGGTGGTCAGTATTAGCCGGCGAGGGGTCCTGAAGATAATCAGGGCCACCCGTGGGTGCGAATGACCACCCTCAGGATGTCGAATGAGTTAGCTCCATTGTAGCATACCAGAGCGGTTAGCAAAAAGCCGAATGGACGGCCAATGGCCCCTCATTCGGCTTCTTTACCAAAACGTTAGCCTTCGAGTTGGGCCAAAGTTTGGTGAATGTGTTGTAATGCAGTCTTGCGACCAACTAATTCGATTGATTCAGGTAATTCTGGACCGTGCATTTCGTGGGTAACGGCAATCCGGATTGGCATCCATAATTGACGACCCTTGATACCGGTCTTGGCTTGAACTCGTTTAATCACGTGGAAAATTTCAACGGAGTCAAACAGATCGAGCTTCTCGATTTCTTCAGCGAACGCCTTTAGGACAACCGGCGCCGTATCATTACTGATTTCTTCTAGAGCGTCTCCCGAAACCTGTTCTGGTTCTTCGAAGAACACGGAAGCCATGTCAGTGATCTGTGCCATGTAACTCATTTGTTGCTTGTAAAGGTTAATCAATTGACGTGACCATTCGATAGTACTGGTATCTGGGTTAGCAGGGATTTTGCCAGCCTTGATCAATTGCTTCAAGGCCAAATCCATGATGGTACTTGCGTCAGCATCCTTCACGTACCGGTTGTTTAACCAGTCCAGCTTGTCACTGTCGAACGTTGCGGGTGATGAGCTCAACCGGGTTTCATCGTACATCTTGATAAATTGCTTACGGTTGAAGATCTCATCTTCCCCAACTGGCGACCAGCCCAACAACAAGATGAAGTTGAACATTGCTTCTGGTAGGTAACCGAGATCACGGTATTGTTCGATGAATTGGAGTACGGATTCGTCACGCTTGGATAACTTCTTACCCGTGTCTTTGCTGATGATCAAACTCATGTGACCGAACTTAGGGGCTTCCCAACCAAAGGCTTGGTAGATCATCAATTGCTTCGGCGTGTTGGCAACGTGGTCATCCCCACGGAAAACGTGGCTGATGGCCATCTTGTGGTCGTCGACAACAACGGCAAAGTTGTAAGTTGGCATCCCATCGCGCTTAGCAATGACGAAGTCCCCACCAATAGTATCAGAGTTAAAGGAAACGTTACCCTTAACCATGTCATCCCAAGCAAAGATTTCGTCCTTAGGCACGCGGAAACGAATAACTGGCTTCAAACCCTTAGCTTTAGCAGCATCAATAACAGCTTGCTTTTCGGCTTCATCCATACCAGCGTATTCATATTCGTAGTGCGGCATTTCTTTGCGGGCTTTTTGGGCTTCACGGTCGGCTTGTAATTCATCTTCCGTCCGGTAAGATTCGTAAGCCTTGCCTTCATCGATCAGTTGTTGGATCAGTGGCGTGTAAATATCGCGTCGTTCTGATTGCCGGTAGGGACCGTAGTCGCCACCAACATCGGGACCTTCATCCCAGTCCAAGCCTAACCATTTCAGGTTTTCCAGTTGGCTTCTTTCACCATCCGCGATGTTTCGCTTAGTATCGGTATCTTCGATTCTGATGATGAACTTACCCTTGTTGTGCCGGGCAAATAAGTAATTAAAGATCGCTGTCCGGGCATTACCAATGTGCAAATGACCGGTAGGACTCGGTGCGTACCGAACCCGAATTGAATTTTTCGCCAAAACGTTTGCGCCTCTTTCTCCATTATCTACGTAATTTAATATTTAACTGTCATCTGTGAGATGACACATTGTTCTTAGTGTACAATGACCAACCGGAAAAATAAAGGTGTGACCCTTAATCTCTCCCAGAAATCTCAAGTAAGCGGTTATCTACCGCGACCGTTTCGGTTTCTTCAGTTGCCCCTTGCCACCGGCATCCTCTTCAATGTTTCTGCTAGAGTGCACGGGCTTCGCGAAAATCATCCGCCCAGCATCGGTCTGGATGGCACTTGTTACCACCACATCCAATTGCTTGTTGATGAAGTACTTCCCATCTTCGACGACGACCATCGTGCCATCGTCGAGATAAGCGACCCCCTGTTGCCGTTCGGTTCCGTTCTTAACCACCATGACGTGGAGGTTTTCACCTGGAATCACTCGTGGCTTCAGGGCGTTGGCTAAGGAATTGATGTTGAGGACTTGAACGTTCTGGAACTGAATGACCTTGTTCAAGTTGTAATCGTTGGTGACGATCACCCCACCATTTTCCTTGGCCAGTCGAATCAACTTGCTGTCGACTTCGGGAATATCCTCGAAATCGCCCTCGTACATTTCAATCGGCATGATGTTTTCGTTCTGGAGTTTATTTAAAATGTCCAACCCCCGGCGTCCACGAACCCGCTTGATTGAGTCGCTGGAATCCGCAATGTACTGTAATTCATACAACACAAAGTTGGGTACCAACAACGTTCCTTCTAGGAACCCCGTCTTGGCCAAGTCGTAGATCCGACCGTCAATCAAAATATTGGTATCCAAAATCTTGTAGTGATGGAAATTGGGTTCCGTTTGTTTATCGATGACTTTCTTGGACTCTTCTTCACTGGCTTTCTTGCTCCGTGACTGGAACAGCTTGCGCCATTCTTCGGCACGTACCTTGCTCAGTCGTGTCCCAATACGGAAGCCAAGATAACCAAATAGCAGCATCAGAATCCATGGAATAAAGGTACTGATGAAGAACGACGGCACCCGGAAAAGAAATGACGAAATCAGCAAAGCCAATGCCAAACTAATAATCGCACCCAAGCTTCCAAAGAGAATCGTCATTGGATTCTGCTTATTGAGATAGGCTTCAAGTTTATTGACCACCCGCATGATCAGTCCAGCAAACAACAACCCCAGAATGAGGAAAATAATTGCACCAACTAAAATGTTAACTAAGATGTTGTTGACGAGCGGACTGGTCATTCCAATGATGTGCCAGAAACGAGAAAGGTACGCAACTCCCATGACCCCACCAAGGATGGCGAAAATCACGAGAATAACTGTTTTTTTACGCATACGTTCACCTCCTTTCAAATTAATTTATTTGTAATACTGACTAAACTAAATCTGATAGTGACAGCGCCTCCGAACTGGTGAAAACGCACTGTGACGCTAAGAGGCGTCCACAGCTGTATCCATTTCACCAGCTTTACGACTTCAACATCCCTTCACAAGACACAACCAATCGAAATTATTTGAAACACGTCAATGTCTCACAAACCAACTTGTCACATGACATCCTATAAGTGACCACTACCTAAAACGTTAACGGATCAAATATCCAGTGCCAGCTTTAGCGCTTGTCGCAGGGTTGAGACCCCAACGACCTTAATGCCGGTCGGGGGAGTCCACCCTTGCATGTTGTTCTTGGGGACAAAGATGCGCTTAAAACCGAGCTTCTTGGCTTCTGCTACCCGAGATTCGATACGGCTCACTCGGCGAATTTCACCGGTCAACCCAACTTCACCCACAAAACAGTCGCGAGGTTCCGTCGCCGTGTCGCGGTAACTGGAGGCGATGCTCATCGCAATCGCCAAATCAATCGCTGGTTCATCCAGTTTCACCCCACCAGCGGCCTTCAGGAACGCGTCCTGGTTCTGAAGCATCAGGTTCGCCCGTTTCTCCAATACGGCCATCAGTAAGGCCACCCGGTTACGGTCCAGCCCACTCGATGTACGTTGTGCATTTCCGAAGACTGACGGTGAAATCAAGGCTTGGACTTCAACTAGAATGGGCCGAGTCCCTTCCATCGAGACAACGATGGCCGAACCAGTCGCGTCCTCGAGACGTTCCTCCAGGAATATTTCCGAAGGATTGGCCACCTCATAGAGACCGCCTTCACGCATTTCAAAGATCCCTAACTCGTTGGTCGAGCCAAACCGGTTCTTAACTGCTCGTAGAATCCGGTAAGTGTGATGCAAGTCCCCTTCAAAGTACAACACGGTATCCACCATGTGCTCCAGAATCTTAGGCCCTGCAATTGCCCCACCTTTGGTCACGTGACCCACGACAAAGATCGTAATGCCATTGGTTTTGGCAATCTGCATCAGTTCACCGGTGACCGCCCGAATCTGTGAAACAGACCCGATTGCCGATTCAATCCCCGGTGCCTGCATCGTTTGAACGGAGTCAATAACCACGTAATCTGGCTGCATTTCCTCAATGTTGGCGCGAATACTGGCCATATCCGTTTCCGGATAGAGATAAAGGTTGTCACTGTTAACAACCAATCGATCGGCACGCATCTTGATCTGCGAGGCACTTTCTTCTCCGGAGACGTAGAGCACCTTGCCCCCAGTCGCACTCAGCTGACCCGACACTTGGAGCAGCAGGGTCGACTTCCCGATACCGGGATCCCCACCAATCAGAATCAGTGAGCCCGGCACGATACCGCCACCTAACACGCGATTGAGTTCGTCCATCTGTGTCTTGACTCGCATCTCCGTCGTGTGTTTGATCTCATTCATCAGTTGTGGCTTAGAATGCTCGCCAGTCACCGTCGTTCGTGTTGATTGAGGCTTGGCTGCAGCCGGTGTCACCACCTCTTCAACCATGGTATTCCACTCCCCACAATTGGGGCAGCGTCCCAGGTACCGGGGGGAGCTATAATCACAATTCTGACAGACAAATTTTGTTTTCGTTTTAGCCACGTTCATCCCCCTTATCCGTTTACTTTCAGCACTTTCATTTTAGCATATCTCGGGGGTGTTTCCCCACTAGTCTATCAGCTTCAAATGTAAAGATTTAATTGCGATCAGAAGACCCAAATCCACCACTCCGTTGCTGGCTTGGAATCCGTTCCCCATCAGCTAGCAAGAATGGCATAAAAATCCCCTGCGCAATGCGTTGTCCCTTCTTGATCACTTGGTCTTTCAGACCGACATTGACTAGCTGGACGAATATTTCGCCCTCATTCTTTTCATTATTATAATAGTCCGCATCGATCACGCCGACCCCATTAGGCAGAATCAGGTTGTGCTTCAATGGATTGCTTGAGCGGTTCGCCAGCAAGAGAACCTCACCAGGTTCCATGTAGGCTTTGACGCCAGTAGGCACCAGCCAAGGCTTCAGGTTATGCTGACCAGCAACCAGTTCCTCAGTCGTTAGCGGATCGCGGTGCCAGAGCCGTTTGAATGCGTGGAGCAGGTCATGCCGCCAAATAGAGGGCAACGTAAAGTCCTCGGCACACTCGAAATCATACCCCGCAGCCTGTTGCGTGGTTCGGTAGGGTACCTTGATATCCTGACCTTCATACTTGCTGACAATTTCAAATCCTCGATGCATCATGACACTCCTTTTAAATTCTAGATTAATTTCAATTGGTAGCCTTTAACTTTTCTAACTGATGACGGCATTTATTAACACCATAACCGTCTATTCTAACACCCTGTAATCAAAATACAAACACGCTCAGATTTCGACTAACCTCTTACTAGAGTACCTACCTTTCCGTAAGAATACCAGCAAAATTATTCGCCAGCGAAAATTAGTTGACAAGGCCCCGCGGATAGACCAAAATTAGGAGTGAATCTGGTCACGAAAGGAGCAAGTAACCATGACGATCACGGAACGTCCAGGTGAACTGACAATTGTTGATGGTAGCCGGCTGCTGGCAAGTCTGCACTACCTTTGTTTAGACAAAGCCACTTGGGTTCTCGAACAAATCTTTGTGCGTCCTGCCCAGCCCGCTACCGCGTTAGCCGAGCAACTGATAAAACGTTTTACCAAGCTGGCAACTACGGCTCAAGTTCGCGTGAAATTGCTGGACCCGTACGCCAAGCGTTACTTCGCGACCCACCCCACCGATTTCCTAGCGGTGCACCAACTACCCGTTAGCGGTGCGGATGCCGTGCAACCAGTTACCTTACACCCAGATCACATAGAAGAGGAGTAGTTAAGATGGATCAAAATGCATTAAAAGCCCTCGTTGGCCAAGAAGCCGTCAAGTACGTGAAGGATGGCATGATTTTAGGAATTGGAACCGGCTCGACCGTTCGCTACATGATCGACGCCTTAGGTAAGCGCGTCAAAGAGGAAGGCTTAAGTGTCGTTGGCGTCGCAACGTCAGACCGTTCCGCTAAGCAAGCCGAATCCCTTGGCATCACCATCAAGCAATTGGATGAAGTTGACCACCTCGACTTAACCATTGACGGTGCCGATGAAATCGACGACAACTTCCAAGGCATCAAGGGTGGCGGTGCCGCGCACCTTTGGGAAAAGATCGTGGCCATCAACTCCACAAAGAACATGTGGATCGTTGACGAAAGCAAGATGGTTCACCACTTAGGCAAGTTTCCATTGCCATTGGAAGTCATTCCATTCGGTTCCAGTCACGTTCTGGAAAAGTTAGACAAGATGGACTTAAAGCCTAGCTTCCGGATGAACGAAGACGGTAGCCACGTCCTGACTGACTCCAAGAACTACATCATCGACTTACACCTGGGTCGTATCGACCATCCACACGAATTAGCCAATACCTTGAATGGCATCGTAGGTGTCGTTGAACACGGTCTCTTCTTAGACACGGTCAACACGGTTATCGTTGGTCGTCAAGACGGTCCAGAAGTCTTGAACGCTCGCGACTAAGCTTCATTGAATGGATTTTAACGATCATCTGCCAATTTCATCATGATGGAATTGGGCGGGTGATTTTTTAGTTATATTTTTTCACCCGCTATAAGGGTTCATCCATGAAACGACTAGCGCAGTAGTGTATCATAGATAGCATGAGTTAAAATATTTTTAGAGCGAGGTAATTACATGGAAACGACACAATTAAGCAACGGCGTTACCATCCCAATGTTAGGATTCGGAACTTACTTAATTGACAGTAAGGATGTCCCCGCAGCTATCGAGACGGCTTTAGACGCTGGCTATCGGCATCTCGACTGTGCGCACATTTACGGCAATGAACCAGCCGTTGGTGCTGCCATCAAGGCTTCTGGCATTGACCGTTCTGACCTATTCATCACGTCCAAGGTTTGGAACGCAGATCAAGGTTACGACAAAACCCTGGCCGCCTTTGACAAGACGTTAGCCGACTTACAGTTGGACTACTTGGACTTATACCTGATCCACTGGCCGAACGAAAAAGACTTCGACCTGACCTTGGATACTTGGCGTGCCCTAGAAACCCTCTACCAACAAAAGAAGGTTCGGGCCATTGGCGTCTCAAACTTCTCTGAAAGTCAACTTGAACAAGTCTTTGCCATGGCTAAAGTTAAGCCAATGGTCAACCAAATTGAACGTCATCCTTACAAGGTGCAAGCCGAATTAGGCAAGTTCAACACGGATAACGGTCTGATCAACGAAGGTTACTCTCCCATCGGCCACGGTCACTTGATTCTCGAAGACCCAGTGATCACCAAGTTGGCTGCAAAATATGGCAAGTCACCAGCCCAGATCGTTTTACGGTGGCAAGTTGACACTGGTTTCGTGGTCTTCCCTAAGTCCTCAAAACCAGCACGAGTTAAAGAAAACTTCGAAATCTCCGGCTTTCATTTAACGGCCGCTGAAGTCGCAGAAATTAACGCGCTCGACAAAGATGAGCATCTTAATTACGACTAAACTTTTTGCTTTTTCCACTCCGTAGTCTGGTCATCTGAAGATTACGGAATTCAACTAGCTTTTTAAACTAAGGCGCTCTTAATACCAGTCGTATTGAGAGCGCCTTTTGATTATTAGCCCCCAAGGTGTCGTAGGACATCTCTTATGACGCGTCCAGATTGACTGACGCGTTTGCCCCATCGCTCATTTTTTAAGCAAGTTTTCGGGTATCTATACAAAAATGAGAATATTGGAGTACAATGAGAGAAATAAGTTAGGAGAGTGACGTCATTGAGTAAAGAAATCACGGCGGATCAAACCGCCCGTTATCAACAAGCTTTAGCTGCCGACCCCACCGCAAAGGTGTTGGAACGCGCCGTCAGCCATCAAGGAATCTTAGCAACCTCTGCCGATTACGCTTCTGAAACCGACATGACTCCCGTCTTCTCCATCGATTTGGACACCGGGAAAGTTGCCAACCAAAAGCAAAGTGGCCGTTGCTGGATGTTTGCCGCATTGAATACTATGCGTCATCACTTAGCCGACCTCTTTAACTTGAGTGACTTCGAATTATCTCAGAACTACACCAATTTCTGGGATAAATTTGAAAAAGCCAACTACTTCTACGAAAACGTCTTGGCCACTGCTGACCAACCAACGTCTAGCCGTAAGGTCGCCTTCTTAATGGCGACCCCACAACAAGATGGGGGCCAATGGGACATGCTGTGTGCCATCATTGAAAAGTACGGGATCGTGCCAAAGTCCGTTATGCCTGAAACTTACAACAGTTCTAAGTCTAGCGAACTCAACAGCACACTGAACTTAAAGCTACGAAAAGACGCCGTAACTTTACGCCAATTAGTTGCCGACAAGACCAGCGACGCGGACATTGCCACTGCCAAGGACAAGATGCTCGGTGAAGTTTACCGCTTACTGAGCTTCTCCCTCGGCGAACCTGTCAGTGAATTTGATTTCGAATACCGCGACGATGACAAGAACTATCACATCGACAAGGGCTTAACGCCAAAGTCCTTCTTTGATAAGTACGTCGACTGGGATTTGACCGATTACGTTTCGATCATCAACGCCCCAACCGCCGACAAGCCATACAACCACACCTACACGGTTGAAATGTTGGGTAACGTGGTTAACGGCCGTCAAGTGAAGCATTTAAACGTTACGATGAAGGACTTTAAGGCCTTGGCTATCAAACAATTACAAGCTGGCCAATCCGTATGGTTCGGTTGTGATGTTGGCCAATCTTCAGAACGTCAAAAGGGCATTATGGACACCAAGTTCTACGACAAGGATGCCCTCTTCAACATCGACTTCTCCACAACTAAGGCCCAACGCCTGGACTACGGGGAAAGTATGATGACCCACGCTATGGTCTTGACTGGTGTCGACTTAGTTGATGGCCAACCAACCAAGTGGAAGGTTGAAAACTCCTGGGGTGAAAAGGTCGGTACGAAGGGCTACTTCGTGATGAGCGATGCTTGGATGGATGAATACTGCTACCAAGTTGTCGTCAACAAGCAATTTCTGCCTGACGACTTAAAGAAGACGCAAGAGACTGAGGCGCCAACTGTCTTAGCACCTTGGGATCCAATGGGTGCCCTGGCTTAATCATTTTAAAAGGTTGTCCATCTAAGGATAGACTCGCTTTTAAAATTGGCTGTTACGACTTTCAATCTCTACTTTAATTAAAATAAGCACAAAAAAATTCCGGGACGCTTGTCTCGGAATTTTATTATTCTATTTAAAAGTCAACCGCATCAATTCCGGTCCCCGGTTCAAAATGACATAAGCTTGACCACTGCCGGTAAACGACAAGCCTTCGAACTCACGATGGCTGGCAAAGACCGTCGCCTTCACATCCTTTGGCTTTGCCTTGCCACGATTCAGCTTCGCCAAGGGTACAGAAGAAATGGCATCGTCGCTGACAAAATAAAGACGGTCGTTCTTGGCGTTATACGCAATCGATTGGTGCGTCTGCCCGGGCCGGTATTTCAGCCCCTGCATGACCAAGTTAAAGTGAACGCCCTTCTTGGAAATCGTCCCCCGGTAAACACGCAATGCCCGTTTGCCACTATAACTACTGAAGTAGGCGTATCCGTGCTTATCGAACGTGAGCGTGCTGTTGACGGCTATCTTGGCACCGGTCTTGTTGACCAGCCGGTAGTCCACCGTCTGAACTGGGCGCAGCGTTCGTGTAGAGACCCGCACAGCACTACCATACCGGCCATCTTCCCCACTCGTCCGACTCAGCCAAAGTTGCTGTGTCCGCGGATTCAGTGCTAGCGATTGACCATGACCCAGATCAAATGTGGGCCCAATCTTCATCGCCGCCATCACTGTTTTCTGCTGGGACGTCGTCTTCCCTTTAGAGTACGCGTTAGTGGCTTGCCGGATGAGGGCCATGTTACCCGTCGTTGCGCCAAATTTCTGTCGCAGCTTAGCCAGATCGTATCTCACGATCCACCCGGTACTGGTGGTTCCCGCCTCCAGATAACCCACGTAAGCCGTCTGACCATTCTTCGTCAGTACCAAGCTTTGCGGATTACCCCAATCTCCGGAGCTACGAACTGTGATCGGCAGATAGAGATCAGTCGTCAACGTTGCTGGCGCATTCCCCCGCCGCGTCGTATAGGTCTCTGGACGCGTTTGAAATGTGCCCTGTCGATGATACGTTGTTGACCATGCGTACGTCTTCGGCCGAGATACAAATTCATTTTTATTCTGAACCCACTTTAACTTTTTGGCTTGATAATCACCTAGTGCGTATTTGGTTTTAACGACACTGGCTGCGTACCCTATCTGCGTGGACCCGCCCCCGCCAATCCCTGCAACGACGCCGAAGAGTATGAAGCTCCCCGCAATTATCCATTTGATTCCCCGAATCATCTGAACTCCCCCTAAACTGCTATACAACCAATTGACACGTGGTATGAATCGTCAATCGGTCTCTCCAGTGCTAATGGTACCACTCCCAGGTCATTCACAATTGAAGGAATCGTTAAGACTGGGCAATTTGGTGAGTTAGTTTAAAAAGAGACGCGGTCTAAATCATAACTATGCCAGTAAAAATTATTTAAGACACCAAAAGGGATTGCGACCACCGTCGTAATCCCCTCTTCAAGTTAAAATCTACTGTATAACCCGGGCAATATTTTCTGCCGTCCGGGCCAGATTTTTCTGACCCGTGGCAATTGCCGTCGGTAAATCCACAATCCCCGGTAGAATACCAAAGATGGCATCGATACCGAGTCCATAGAGTTGGTCAATACCTTCCCCAACGTTACCAGCAACCCCAATCACCTTAGCATGCGGACTGGCCGCCTTGACTGCCTGGGCCGTCCCCATTGGCGTCTTGCCATACTGCGTCTGAAAGTCAATGGCGCCTTCGCCAGTGAAGACATAGTCAGCGCCCACGGCCCGTTCTTTGAGATGAGTTTCACGAACTACAATCTCAATGCCCTTTTCCATCTTGGCATCGGTAAACGCCAACAAACCAGCACCCAAGCCACCAGCGGCGCCAGCTCCAGGAAAGTTAGCTAGATCCTTACCCAGCGTTGACTTGATGACCGCTGCGTAATGAACGAGATTCGCATCCAGTACCTTCACCATCTCCGGCGTGGCCCCCTTCTGCGGACCAAACACCGCTGCGGAACCAGTCCTGCCCACCAATGGATTGGTCACGTCCGAAGCAATTCGAACCTTGGTCTGAGCGACTAGTGGATCCACGCCACTCACGTCTATCGTGGTGAGGTCGGCCAAGCCGGCCCCACCACGCGGAATGGATTGCCCAGTAGCATCTAGAAATTTAACGCCCAGAGCCTCCGCCATCCCCTGACCACCATTAGTCGTGGCGCTACCGCCGATGCCAATAATGATTTTACGGGCGCCGTGATGCATAGCATCCAACATAAGCTGCCCTGTGCCATAAGTGGTCGTCCCCAGTGGGTTCGTCGTTTCATCGTTCACGAACTGGATACCACTAGCCGCGGCCATCTCAATGACCGCAGTCTGTTGATCTCCGAGCAAACCATATTCGGCTGAGACCGTCTCTTCCAACGGGTTTAACACGGTTGCTTGGCAAAAACTTCCCTGTGTCGCATCGACCAGGGATTGAACCGTGCCTTCGCCACCGTCCGCCATGGGCACAATTTCATAGTCGGCATCAGGAAAGACCCGCTTCAGCCCAGTATGTATCGCCTCGGCAGCTTGTTTAGCCGTTAAACTCCCCTTAAAAGAATCGGGCGCAATCACAATTTTCATAAACGCTATCATCCTTTCCATTACACTAGAATAACGTAAAAATCACGCCACCACCATTCATCAACTAATGATGGTACAAAAAAGCCGGCAATTATGCCGACTTCTCAGATTCTAATAGAGTTTACTTGCTGCATTAACACTACGGAAAGTGTTGAGTGCCAGGTCTTCCGTTGACCACGTTGGGAACATACCACCCTTATAGTAGTTATTCGACAACAGCACGACTCCAGTCTTCCCGTTACGACTCAGGGCGTACGTGCCTTCGTAGTCATCACCTACACCGTGACCATAGTAGCCCACACGGTCAAGGTGGTACATCCCACCAGCATAGTGTGCCGTGGTTGACTTGCTTTGATGCAGGGTATTTGCACCACTGTGGCGTTTCAACAGCGTTCCCTGGATCAGTGCCCGTTCAGTTCTGAAGACATCGCCAGCGGACATTGTGGCGTTCCCTGTCGCAATCTGCACGGCCATATCCTTTGCGGATGGCACGTGAGGCTGTGAATAGTTGCCAGGAACCGTCCCACTATAACCGATTGTTGTTCCCGGGTGTTTAAGCTGTGCGAAGCTAGAATGATTGAGATTTAACGGGGTCACCACGTGTTCATAATACAACTGATAGTAAGATTCGTGCGTGACTTTCCGTAAGATTCCGGCCAGCAGTGTATAGCAGATGGGTTGGTAATTGAACTGATTGATTTTAGTGCGATTGATGCGCGTTTGCTGGACGGCATATTTATAAACTGCAGGTTCCGTCAGTGTCGTCCCAGGGTTCATTTCACCACTGATACCGGCTTCCATGTCGAGCATCTGCCGAATCGTGACGCGATTACTCCCCTTGATCTGCGGGTAATACTTACTGAGTTTATCCGTCAGGTGCAGTTGCCCGGCTTGTGCGGATCGCATGACCAGTGTCCCCGTGATCGATTTCTGAATGGAGTTGATCAGGAATTGTGACGTTGGCTGGTTAGCTTGCTGTTTCTTCGCGTTGGCCTTGCCAAAGGAGCGCTGATAGACCACTTTGTTATTCTTGACCACCAGGGCCGTCCCAACAAATTTTTTAGCCTTCAAGCTCTTGGTAAAGCGCGCCGCAAACTGGGGATGCTTCTTCCCTTTATTCTGTTTATCCAGTACCGTTTTTTTCTTTTGCCGCAGCTGATTACTGCGCAAGGCATCGTACGCAATTTCCTGTCGTGTCTGCTTAGCATGCAGCTTATTTGTTGTGCGAACTGCCTGCTGGTCCTTGGTATCAATCTCGTGCATGCCAATGACCAGACCGGCAATCCCTACGATCACCGCTACCAGGATGGCCCAGTGCCCCAAATTACGCTTATTCACAATCCTCAATCCCCCTAGAAATTAGACCCTACTCAATTTTGTAATTAGTTAGCCACCCACACAAATCGTCGAACTCCCCTCGACGTTCTGTGCGAACCGAGCTGCATAATTATCTTGGTAATGTGGTTCACCAATTACTTACGGAAAAGTCCCTGCCTCTGATTATACGAAAAGGCTGGCTAAACACAATCTTTTCTGCCGATTGTGTCCGCCAACCTAATTATCTTAGTATTTCGTTAACTAATTATTAAAGAATTAATTTTTTGAGCACATTCAGGTGTTCATCAAAATCGTATTGAATGGGTTCACCATTGGCAACTTCAACCTGGCTAATGTCCGCATCCGCAACACCATCTAGATATTTGATCAAGGCCCGCAACGTACTCCCATGGGCAACGATAAGCTGATTCTGACCCTCTAACAGTCGAGGGGCCACCTGATCCACCCAGTACGGCATCAACCGATGATAGGCCATCTCAAGGCTCTCACCCAAGGGCTCGATGTGAGGGCCGAACCGATCGTACCGAGTATCCTGCACGATGTGGTCCAGCTGTGGTGGAATTGTTTCAAAGCTTCGCCGCCAAATCTTGATCTGCTTGTCACCGACTTCTTCACGAACCCGATCCTTATTCTTCCCCCGAAGTGCGCCATAGTGGCGTTCATTGAGCCGCCATGACTTGTACTCCGGAATGTAAAGCTGATCGATGGCCGCCAGCACAATGTTCGAGGTCACGATTGCGCGCTGTAGCATGGAAGTGTGGAGTGCACCAAACTGAAGCCCCGTCTGAGCGACCAGTTGACCAGCGGCCTGCGCCTGTTGCCGGCCCTTCGCAGTCAGTGGGACGTCATTCCACCCCGTAAAAATGTTATCTCGGTTGGCGACACTCTCGCCATGTCGTAAAATAACCAGCTTTGCCATTCGTCACGCTCCCTTTCCCTCTATAAATTACCACGACAATCATAACATAGCCGCGGCCAGGTTTCGTTTAATTTGTGCAAAAAATCACGGACAGCTACCGTTGACGCCCACACACCGTTTACTGTTCACACTGATTGGCAACCACAGCAATGACCACCTGAAAATATCGTCACACATCTTGGGTTACGCAACATAAAAAATCAGTCCGAGTAATCATCGCCTGATTTCTAGAACTGATCGTTTGAATGACCTTTGAACTGATAGTGTCACTTCGATTAACGGATTTCAACTTGCAAAAAAATTATTTTATTTTTTGGATCAAATTGATAAGTATCAAATCCGTGAAAAGCAAATAATTTGCCATTACTTTTACGTCCTGCGACTGCCCATTCCGCTTGATAGTTGCCATCACTGATACTGACTTGACAAAGATGTCGTAACACTTGATTGTCCTTGAAAAAGTGCTCAAAAAACGCAGAAATTTTAGTTGGATTGTCAACAACCACCCCATTAGCCCCCTTAACAACGGCATTACTGGCAAAGAGCGCGATGATTTCATGCCGGGCTTGGTCACTACTGGATGCCAAGTCCGATAATTTAAAGTAGCGTTTGATCACTTCTGTTTTTTGATCCATGAAAATCCCTCCCTCAAACACCTATTTAGTTTAGACGGAATCACTAGCAAGTAAAGTCGTCTCACAAGATTGCCACTCATTTTTTCATTAGGCTTACTTATTGAGAAACAACACGTCACTGACGTCAATTGTCAAGGCTTTCAACCCTATTCTAATTATTGCAATTAACCTAATTAGCGCAAAAAAATAGTAGAAATCAACTGTTGTCCAGCAATCTCTACTATTCGTCGCCTGAGCATTTGATACGCGCTCAAGTTCTCATTTAAATTAAAATTAATCCGTTGATTCCGTTGAGGAAGACTTCACGTGAGCTTCGGCCCGCGCACGGAGCTTGGCAGCTGCCGTCTGCGTCTCCTCTTGGAAATCGCTGGCTGGTACGGTGGCCTCTTGATCCGCCAATTGAGATTCCCGAGACTTGACTCGGTTCCCCATAAAGGTGACGACTGACCCCAACAGAATAATGACGATTCCAATAACGGTATTCGTCAAAATTCGTTCATGAATCAGTATGGCGGCTAAGATTGGTGCCAACCCCGGCTTGATGAAGAAGACCAAGGAAGCAGTGGAAACATCGGAACGTTCCATCGCCAAGAAATAGAAGGCAAACCCACCACCGGTCACACAAACCCCAATGAAGAACAATAACCAGAAGTACTCCAGACTAACGTTCTTCAGGATTGGCATTGCGGCAAACTGGCTCAACCAAGACACCTGGCGCATCCCACCGGCAACAGCGGGGACGTGACTCAATAACATCAACACTAACAGCTCAAATGACCCAGCAAAGAAAGTAAAACAGGTCATGACAATCCCATTAAAGTGATGCCGCACGGAGCCCCACCGTGAAACGATACTGTAGAGTCCGAATGTCAGGGCGGAGCCGATCGCTAAACTTAACCCAATTGGATTGGACAAGTGCGCGGGATTGACAATGACGATTAACCCGATGATTGAGATGACAACCGCAATTAAGTTTGCACGACCGAGCCGTTCGTGTAAGATCAAGTAAGAGAAAATCAACGCGAAGACGGGGTTACAACTGAATAAAACGGCAACCGTTGAGGCTTCGTCGACTGAAATGGCTAACTGGTACAGCGTCATGGAGACAATGACACAGACGAATCCGGTTAGGAAGAACAGGCTCCAATCGGAACGCGTTAAGTGGTGTTGCTGCTTGCTCAACGCTCGTAAGGCGATTGGCAACAGAATGACTCCCCCAATGAAGAATCGAATCAGGTTGAGTTGAATGGGATTGAATGCCCCACCAGCCGCCTTCAAGGCGATTTCCATTGAACTAAACATTAAGGTTGAAAATGCGACGTACAACAATGTTCTTCTCAAAACGAACCTAGTTCCTCCCTATGTAAAACCTAACAACTAATGAATTTGCTGGACGATTACCATCAAGATCGGAATCACCACTAAACTTAGGAGGGTCGTTTCGGTTACCATGATGGCCGCGTAATCCGTATCGGCGTGGTAAAGTTTTGCCACTACCGGTGCGTTCGTCATTACGGGCATCGCCGCTTGTAAAATAAAGACTTGCTTCATTAACACAGGCATCGGCGTTGGGATGACCAAACAGGCCATCAATGTCGGTGCGACTAAGAATCTACCAAATAAAATCCCTAAACTATCTCGGTTCAGTCGGATATTCTGAACGCCAGCACCGGCAATCGCTGTCCCAATAAAGATCATCGACAGCGGTACCGTGAGTCCACCGATATAGCTAAAATCCTTCATGATCCACGTGGGCAATTGAATGTCGAGTAGGACCAGCACAACCCCCAGCATGAAGCCTAACAGGGGTGGTGAAAAGATCTTCTTCAGCGTCGTCACCAGGTTGAATGTTGCGGTGCCCTGACCATCCCGCTGGATCAAGTAAGCTCCCAGTGTCCAGAAAAACGTGGTATTGGCCATGTAATAGACCAAGACGAACGGCATACTCTTCGGTCCAAACAGAGCTTCGTTAACCGGCAGTCCGACGAATACGGTATTGGAATTGGCAAACATCGCCTCAAACAACCCCCGTCGTTCCGGATGAATCTTGAAACCATGAAAAGCGATCACCGATAATCCAAACATGATTAACATGGAAACGATGGGAAACCGCAGATCCGGCAGTGTCGACTTTAACGTTTGCGCCGAGAACTGGGTCGTAATCGTACTGATCATATAGGCTGGTAACGCAATTTGCGTGACCAGTCGGGCAATCAGCCGGCGCGATTGCTCGTCAAACCAACCGCGGCGAGAAAGAATATAACCTAAACCAATCATCACCAGGATAATTAAAACACCTGAGATGCTTCGAACAAAGACGGCCATCAGTCACCCTCCTCGCCGTGCGTCATAAAATATTAACGATTCTTAACTAACTTGAGTCATTATAGCACGGGTCTGAAAATTGGCAGATCCGTAACCGGTTACAAACGCCCATATGCCATGCTTTAGCCATCCTTGACAAGCTTTTTAAAATAGCTTTTATCTTCTATACTCCTTACCATTTTCCCTAGTTTTGGGCCAACCAAGCGTTTACGAACGGCCTTTTTTGTGGTCTAATAAATTAATTGAGTCCGCAAACCAGATTTCCAGGGGAACTTTTAAAATTTGGTTGCGCTGGCCGACTCCGAACGCTGTTTCGTGAGCGCCAGCAGTGCGTATACAAAGATTTTAATGAGGATGAGGAAATAACTATGCCAAATGATAATGAAAGTAGACGTCACCGATCACCAGAGGACTTCGAGCAAGTCTATGACCGGCGTGCTGACCGTAACTCACACTTTAAAACGCCGCAAGTTCACCCCCATCGTCCCGTGATGTGGACGGTCGTCATTGTCCTATTGGTGATGCTGACCGGTGGCCTAGCTTACGGCTATCAAGCTTGGAATTCAGCTAAGAAGACTTTTAGTCAAACCTACGAGTCTTCTAAGGCGGCCAAGAGTCGTAACGTCTCTGCTGTCCTGAAGAAGAACCAGCCCTTCTCCATTCTACTGATGGGAACCGATACTGGGGCATTGGGACGTTCTGACGTGGGTCGGACCGATACCATGATGGTTGCCACAATCAATCCGAAGAACGAAACTGCCTACCTGACTAGTATCCCTCGAGATACGCGGGTTACGGTCGGCTCCGGGGTCAACGCCTCTGTTCAGAAGATCAACGCCGCTTACACAATTGGCGGACCGAAGACAGCTGTGAAGACGGTTGAGGATCTTCTAGACATCCCCATTGACTTCTATGCTATCGTCAACATGGGTGGCCTAGAAAAGATGGTCGATGCTGTTAACGGGGTCGATGTGACGCCAACACTGACCTTCCACTATGGGGCAGCTAATGTCACCAAGGGTAAGAAGACCCATCTGAACGGGAAACAAGCTTTGGCTTATTCCCGAATGCGACACGAAGATCCGCTGGGTGACTACGGTCGGCAAAAGCGGCAACGTCAGGTCCTACAAAAGTTGGTCGTTAAGGCGGCCGGTTTGACTTCTCTCACCCGTTACCAACAGATTTTGACTTCCCTGAAAGGGAACCTGAAGACCGACCTGACCTTTGATGATCTGATGCAAATCCGTGCTAAATACGGTGATGCCTCTCATCACATCAAATCAGAAACGTTACAGGGACAGGATGCTATGATTGACGGTCTCTCCTACCAGGTACCAACTAACGCGGAACTGAAGAAGGTCTCAAACCATATTCGTAAGACCCTGGGTCTGGCTGATACCAAGAGTTTCACGACGGATGCCGATACCTCGGCTTATGGCACGGATACCAGCTATGGTTCAACCACGACTAACTCCGGTTATGGGTCGTCAACTGGATCTACCGATAACGGCAACTACGGTTACTAATCCTTTTAAATTTAGGTCGACTATGCATCGCCTTTAAGGGCGGTGCTTTTTTGATACAGCTGCCGTATACTGAGATCAAGTATTCTTTACTAAAATTCCGAAGTTAGAAGGTGTTCCAATTGACAATCACTGTCTCTCTTTCAGTCGCAGCCGAAGCTTCTGCCCTTCATGCAATCTATCAGGAGGCACGACCTTATTTTCAGCAGATAGAAGGTCGCGACCCGTTGGCACCACTCGGCGACATTCAAACAAGAATTCCAGGAATCCCAGTCGACCGGACTTTCTGCCTAACGTTCTATCACGATAAGCAAATCATCGGTTACGCCTGGATTTTTGCGGAAACCGCTACTAATATTTACTTACTTCACTTTTACATCTCACAAGCCAACCGACGACAAGGCCTGGGAAGTGCTAGCATTCACGCAATTTGCCAGCAGTATCAGCAACAGGGCTATCAAACAATGCGACTAATGGTCTCAGCGACTAACTACCTCGGCTTGAAATTTTGGGTTGCCGTGGGATTCACCCACCTCTGCTACGTGGAAGCACCCCCTGAGAACACACCCACTAAAGGTATTGAATTGGAACTCCAACTGGACCTCACTACCCTCGACGTATAGGCCGGCCTTCCAACTAAGCAATCATTGGGGAAGTTCTGAGCCACCAAGACCAACTTTCTGTGAAATATGATCAAATCCATTCGAAAACTGGGCTCACTTCAACGCTAGGTTAGGACACTCAAAATAGCCACAATCAATCGGTCAATGCCAGCATCCCTTCCTCAATTGTGTCTTGACTGCGCTAGGCAATTGACAAAATAATACGCACTTGTCGAGAATGGCACAGGCCCCTCACCGAAGGACATTAGGCAAATGCAACACAATATCAAAACACGCAAAATTGTATTTTTCGTAAACAACCGTCAGGCTTCCAACAAGACGGTTAAATCTATGGTAAAATTGGTCACACGCCATAATGTCCCAGTCTTTAACGTGACTGAAACTCTGCCTAGGGTGCTGACTACCTAACGTGGATGCGGGGGCAGTATCAGCACTCGTCAAAAATTCAACAAGTAGAGTAATTCATCAAGGGCGTCGCTAGTATACGTCTGGTTTTAATCGAAACGTAAATCAATGGCAACACTAAACGATATATGACGTTGTTCTTCTACAGGAATGCGCTAAAATAAGGTTAATTCATTAAATTGAAATATTTAAAGGAGTCGACCCAAATGTATCGTTTTTTTGTGCAGCCACAGATCAATCAAGATAATCATAAAATATTTGGCTATGAGGTCCTCCTGCGTAAACAGCAGAATGAGACGTGGGTCCTTCCCCAACACTTCACCGACATTTCAGTGGAAGAGCAGGCCAAACTCTTAGAAGAAACGGCTAATGCCTTGAATACAGCGGTCAATCAGCAGGTACTAGCCTTTAACCTTAATAATCAGCAACTACGTGACCCATTCACTTTGGGGGCCATTATTGCGCTTAAAAAGCGGCTGAAACCGGCCGCATTAACGATTGAGCTTACCGAAGCACCAACCCTCCCGGAAGTTCAACTCTTTAGTACCGCCGTCCACCAATACGGTATCGACCTAGTCTTAGATGATGTTGGGACCGGATCGAATACTTACGATAATGTTGAGCACCTGCTTCCCTTTGTGGACCAGATCAAATTCGCTATGCAGAACTTGCGAATGGACGGGCGGGCGCCTGAAATTCCCGACGCCCTGGCTTTCTGGTCAAAAATCGCAAAACATTATCGTCTACAGTTGATTCTTGAAGGCGTTGAAGATGCGAAGGATCAAGCGCTTGCTAAGAAATTCGACATTTCATTACATCAAGGTTACCTTTATGGCAAACCTAGTCTAGTCTAAATAGGGAGTCGTCTGAATAATGTGTTCGGACCGACTCCTTCTTTCTTATTAAATTTTGTACAACTGGTGGTTCCATTAAGTTTTGCGCGTTAATATATAAGTACCACATGTTTTTTTAAGTAGCCAATTATAGAATGGATGACAACACATGACCTGGTCCAAATGGTTCGTGGAGCCCGCTTTTACCAGTATTTTCTTTCTTCTGGGCGTCCTGACCCTCTACTGGTTTTTAACCAGTAAACTAATTAAATACATGGAGAATCGCGGTCAACACCCTGACGCCAACCAAGTTCGAACGATTTTTGGCTTCATTTACATGATTATTCTGCTCATTGTGACACAGGTTTCTGTCACGGGAACTGATCATAGTTGGGTCTTCACTAACTTTCAGATCTTTGCCGTCGTCTTCGTGAGTTACTTTTTGATGCTGGAAATTCGAGTCTGGCAGTTAGCATTGGCCACACTAGTATTCATGGCAATCGACGGGACATTGACGATAGCACTCACTTGGGCGTACGCTATCGTCTACATCGGTTTCTATCTCACCATGAAGCTTATCAAAAACCATCGGCACAGCCCCTGGCGCGACTACTTTGCTTTTGCCAGCACGGCGCTCTTCTTTTCCACCGTTTTATGGTGCCTAATTCTATTACGCTTTCATCTGGATTGGACAGTTGTTGCCTGGGAAGTTCTCTTTAGCTTTCTCCTGCTGTCCATTATGTATATCTACGTTGACTCCCTGTTGGCTGGAGCCGACACGTTAGCTCAGCTGACGTATACCACGAACTATGATGATTTGACCCGGGTACACAACTTCTACGCCTTTAAAAAAGCCTTCGGTCATCAGTTCACGACCGCGCAAACGGAACACCATCCCTTAACCTTAATGCTTTTTGACATTGACCATTTCAAACACGTGAATGATACTTATGGCCATTTGACGGGTGATTATGTATTGACCCACGTCGCTGAATTAATCACCCAACAGCTACAAACGATCGACCCCACACTCATCCTTTACCGCACCGGTGGTGAAGAGTTTACGATTATTTTTGACAACTATGCTATTAGCCAAGCCCGTGAACACGTTGATGCTATCGCCAAAGGTGTGCGGGAATCAGAATTCCGACATTCAGGTAAGACCATCGATATTAGTATTTCAGTTGGCGCTACTCAGTTAAAGACAGCTGATGGGAGTCAGGTCGACCTCTATCGTCGTGCAGATGAAAGTCTCTACTACTCCAAACGTCACGGTCGTGATCAAGTCACAATTGGTTGAAGCTTAGCCTCAGCAAGGACTCGGAGCGCTTGGTTCTGAGTCCTTTTGTCTCGCGTCACAAAAAAATATGACGCAGAACAACGCAAACTGTGACAGGATACAAAGCGCACTAAAAAAAGAGAGAGGATGACTTATTATGACTTGGGCTCAATGGTTCGTAGCGCCTGCTTTCACAAGTATTTTCTTTTTACTAGGCGTTCTAACTTTTTATTGGTTTATGACCGATCGAATCATTAATCACCTTCAAAAAGGCCATCCGGCCATTAACGTCGGTAAAATCCGGACCATTATTGGGTTACTTTACATGGCCATCTTGATTATCGGCGCCCAACTCTCAGTCGAGGGCACCGGAAATGGCTGGGTATTCGTCAATTTTCAAATATTTGCGGTCGTTTTCATCAGTTACTTCTTACAATTGGAAATCAAATTTTGGCAAATGGCTATCGTCATCGTAGCCTTCATGGGGATCAATGGCACCCTAATGATTCCTCTATCCTGGCTATTTGCCGGAATCTACGTGGGGCTGTACTTCGCCATGAAGATGGTTAAACAACATCAACATCGCGCCTGGAATAACTTTGTTGCTTATAGTCTGGTTAACCTCGTCTTTTCAGCGGCCATGTGGACCATCATGAAGTTTCGTTTTGATTTGCATCCGATAACGGTCGGTTGGGAACTGTTATTTAGTTTTTTCTTCATGACCATCACGTTTGTCTACATCGATTCCGTCCGTGCTGGTGCTAACACTCTCGCACAACTCACCTATACAACCAACTTTGATGAATTGACTCACGTTCATAATTTTTACGCGTACAAGAACGACTTCAGTCAGGCCTTTGAGCATGCACAGAGACACCAGAACCCCCTAACGCTCATGCTCTTTGATATCGACCACTTCAAACAGGTGAATGACGCGTATGGTCATCTGACCGGCGACCACGTGTTGGCAACCGTTTCTCAGATGATCATGCAAGAGCTCGCAGTCAATGATGTCAAGCTACAGCTTTATCGCACAGGTGGTGAAGAGTTTACCATTATCTTTGCCAACTACACCTCAACACAAGCACATACAATAGTGGATGCCATTGCTCGTCGCATCAGGGAAACACCGATGCAGGACACGGATGCAACTTTTGATATTACAATTTCAGCAGGCCTTACGCAACTACAATCAACCGATGAAAATCAAGTGGATGTCTATCGCCGTGCTGATGAACAACTTTATTACGCCAAACGCCATGGTCGTGACCAAATATCTGTGGGCTAAGCGTCTCAAAGGACTACTACAATCCGTAGTGGTTCTTTTTGTTTTTCAATCTCACTGTTTTCAGGATTAAACACATGAATTTTAGAAACCGCTTTGCATGGCTCGGTCTATACCAGAATCATAACACAGCTGGCAACTGCGCTGTGTAAAATGTTTGTAAAGGTTTCATGATTCTCATTTTCAGAATTGCCAGTTATCGGAGTATTCTATAAATTTATTTATAAGGTTAATAGACTGTATTAATCTACAAACTATGCTAAGGTTAACTTACCAAAAAAATGAATAGTGGGTGACCTTGAATGGAAGTTCTCTTGCAACCGCAATCTCGTTTTGGTAGCTATACTCATAGGTTTCCTTTCAGTAACACGCCGGCTTCCAATCATTCGGAAACGTCCTTCGTCGCTTATCCACGGACCATTCACATGCCATCAAACCGTCCAAAGTTCCTGTCTCAGCCACTTACACATCCCCCAGCGCCCCATTTCCCAAGAACACCTCACTTTCCGCGTAGAACGGAAAGCTTGGACACTTATCACTACTTTGACTAAAGCTCATCAAAAAAAGTCTTGCCAACTTGGCAAGGCTTCTCATAACTTCAACATATTCGGCTTAATTTCCAGCTTCGCCACGGTCAGACAAATCAAGGTGGCGGACACCTCCCTGCGCTGTGAGAACGAGGTGGGGAACTGCAACATCAAGCGGCTGGTTCTGAACAGCCAATGCCTCAATCAGCATGGGCAAATTTAGTCCTGCAATCAAACCATACTTTTCTGGCGCTTGTGTCACAATCCGTTGTGCGGCATTAAAGGGCGCACCACCCCATAAATCAACCAGAAATAACAACTCCGAAACGGGTTGCATACTCTGAATAGCTGCACGATAATGATTGACCAAATCTTCTACGCTCTCATTGGCCCCCAGAGTCACGGCCATAACTTTCTGCGCTTTACCGAAGATCATCTCGGCACTCTGTAAGATGCCACGGGCAAATTCACCGTGACCTGTGACGATTATGGCAAGCATCCTGCCACTCCTTTGGTGATACCGCAATTGCGGCTTTCTGAAAAACTGTTCGCATCAAATATAGCACAAAATTTTCTGAACAACCCCTCTACAATAATTTCAACATGTCCGTTGCCCGTTCAAACGTCACATCTGGCGTGAAGCCATTCGGTTGTTTACCATTCCAACCTGCAAATCCAAAACTCACATGAGCCGCTTGAGACGCACGAACGTCGTAATCCGTGTCACCAACGTAAATGGTTGTTGCCGGATCTGCATGCAACCGTGCCATTGCCAATAAAATGCCATCCGGCGCTGGTTTGCCGTGGGCAACATCCTCAGCTATGACGTGCTGCGTAAAGTAATCGGCTAAACCTTCGCCGACCACGTCACGATTATACTCAAACTGCTGCTTAGACGTCATCACGGCCAACTGGGCGCCAGCATCCCTTAACTGTTGTAAAGCCGCTTTAACACCCGGGTAAATAGCAACCGTCTCACGATAAGCTTGCGTACGAGGACCCCACAATGCCAAAACTTTCTCAACTTCCGGAACCTTTAGTCGAATCAACGCGTCACGACTCGGAATGCCAAAGGTCGTCGCCAACTCAGCATACGGGCGATCCATCCCCCGCTCATGTAGAATGGCCTGGAGGGATTTAATATACATTGCTTCCGTGTCCAACAGGGTTCCATCAATATCAAAAATAAAGCTCTTCATCTCGTTAAGCACTCCTTGATTAGCGGGTAGCTGATTCACCGAGCAGACTGCTCAGCCAGTCGTCAAGGTCGGTCAGCCACTACCACCTGGTTTTCGTCAAAAAAAGGCAGCCGTTTAAAAACGGCCACCTTTAGTGTATCACGCTTATTGCTAAGACTCTAATTTAGGCTGCGTAACTGCCACCCGTGCTTGGTTCGCCACTGCTTGAGGGACGCTATCAGCCTGTTCTGTCTCTGTCTTACCTTCAACAACATCCACAGAACGCTGTAGGTTTCGCAGCTGTTTAACGGCCCGAATCCAAGATGGCACTAGAATGGCACATGAACCCAGCCAAGCCAGTGGTTCCGCTGAAACGGCACCGGCATAGCCAAAGGCACCAACCATGAATACCGCGGCAAAGACCCGCATGGTCAGTTCACCAACACCAGCTAGCGTTGGTAACACCCGCCGACCAAGGCCTTGGAGAGTATTCCGAATGATAAAGAGGACACTCAGCAATAGATAACTACTGCCAATAATGTTGAAGTAGGTCTGTGATAACCGAATAACGTTTTCGTCAGCGGTTCCGATAATCAACGTCACAATAGGCTTCCCGAAGAAAATAACCAGGCCACCGGCAAAGACAGCAAAGCTCCCAGATAACCAGAGGGTCTTCTTAACCCCTTCCATGATACGACCATATTTCGATGCCCCAAAGTTCTGTGCGGCAAAAGTGGCCATTGTGACACCAAAGGATGACATTGGCAGTGAGCACAATTGATCAACCTTGGAAGCAGCAGTAGAAGCGGCTACAGAGTCTGTCCCTAACGAGTTCAAGGCAGCCTGCATAACCATCGTTCCAATCGCGATGATCGATAGCTGAAAACCCATTGGCATCCCCGTAGAGAAGTGATCCCACAGTTCGTGAAAATCAATTTTAAAATCATCCTTGGAAATATGCAACAACGGAATGGACCGAACGATGTAAATCACACATAGCAAAGAAGCAACTACCTGTGAAATAACCGTTGCCCAACCTGCACCCGCAACACCCATGTGAAAGACTAGAATGAAGAGCAATTCCAATAACACGTTGATAACTGTTCCGATCATTAAGAAGATCAGTGGCGTCCGGGAATCCCCGAGAGCCCGAATAATATTTGATAGTAAGTTAAAGGCCATTGATGCGAAAATTCCAGCAAAAATGGTTCTGATGAAGATTCGCGCATTTTCAAAGATAGAAGCTGGTGTCTGCATCAGATGAAGGATTGGGTCAACAAACGTTAAGGACAATACTGTTAACACTACCGTCATCAGAATTGAAATGACAATGCTCGCAGCAAATGATTTCCGGACACCCTTGTAGTCACGCGCACCATAACGCGTAGCCGTAATGATAGCCAAACCAGCTGTTAATCCTTGCGCGAAACCAATAATCAAAAAGTTGATGGAGCCTGTTGCTCCCACCGCAGCCAGCGCTTTGACCCCTAAGGTTTGCCCCACAACCACAGTATCAGAAACGTTATATAATTGCTGAAATAAGTTACCAATTAAAAGTGGAATCGTAAAAAAGAAAATGAGTTTGAGGGAGTTACCCTTAGTTAAGTCGTTCATGCGCCGACCTCCTTTTAGAATTTTGCCAACCTTTGGCACAGGATGACTACTATAACGCCTGCTAGCCATTTTGTCAGCCTTTTCGCTCAAAAACTATGAAAATTTTCATAATTACGCGATTAATTTTCAATGATACGCTCTTCTTAAGGATTTTTGAAGACCCATTTCACCTGAAAACGATTGCGTAGCGAAAATGTTACCTGTTTGTCATTTAACGGGCACATAAGTCCCTAGTTCTGAGCTCTATGGACCTATTTTAGGCAGATTATTTACAACTTCAAGGGCCTTTACATAATCTTTATTGAAAACAAGTCTAATCACCACCTAGCGTCTTTACACTAGCAAAGCTGGTATCTGTGAGATATAACTATTTTCATTAATCTATATCTCACGGATCGATTGATGAAACTTTCATGAATTACCATTCAACATAATACTAAAACCATCTCAGAATATTCTTTCAGATACTCTAAGTTAACCGTTAACTAACTTTTATTAAAAACTAAGCAGAAAACCCGCGATTTTAATCGCGAGATGAATGCCAGAACTTAAGCCGTCCTTAAACGTACGTTCCCCTATCGGACTGCCAGATATGGTATACTAAATCCAACCTACAGGGGAGGTAGCCGATGGTTAAACTAGGACGTACTATTAAGTTGCGACTCTATCTAGACACGATTCAAGCCGGTGAATTTCTGGCTATGCCCATAGAATATCAGCGGTTAGCAAACATTGTCAGCCAGTGGGTCTTTGATCACGACTTTCCACTGAGTTGGTTGAAAATAAATAACCATCTGTATAAAAAATTTAGACAAGAATCGGCGCTCAATAGTCAGATGGTTCAGTCGGTCTTTCGCACGGTTGTTGCTCGTTACAAGACGGTCCAGAAACAAATGAAACAACATTCTTATCGCTACAAGGCAACCGACAACAAGTGGATTCAAGTTTCGCGGGACTTGACGTGGTTGGAAAAGCCAGTTGATTTTCAGCGGCCTCAAGCCGATTTGGTTCGTCAGAGTAATTATTCCTTCATCAATGGCATGACCCAGATTTCCATCACCACCCTTGGGAAGCGAACGAAGCTAGCTTTTTCCAACAAAGGTTTTGAAGACTACT